>JAHHRJ010000014.1 GCA_020025885.1 Butyricicoccus sp.
ATGGCGCGAAATTTTCGCAAAGCGCCGCAGATGACATTGTGCGGTGTTGCCTTAGGATTTATGATTTTTCAGCTGACAAATGCCCTGTGTCATTGTTCCCATTGGGCAATAGACGCACCAAGAGCGCGGCTTATAAAACAGCATTGTGACAAATCCCAGCACGGTTGAAGTCAGCATGACACTATAAAAACCAAAGGCAAACTGTGCCACCCAAGGAGCGACTGCCGCCGTGCTTCCAGCCGCAAAGTGCCATGGCAGACGAAATGCCCAGAGCAGTGTTACCACTTCACGCAGTCCAGAAGCATCTGCAAACACCAAATAGGTTGCAAACAACATATTGAAAAACATAACCATGAAGAAGGTTAAAAATCCATAACGGAACCATTTTTGTTTCAAAAAATATGGCACATCCTTACCACGGGACAGTTTCAGCTTCCTGCCCAAGAGCTCAAACAACTGCCCACGCCCGCAGTAGCGATTGCAGTAGCTTTTATTACCCTTTACGATAGAGATGCCCAATGGGATAAAAAAGCATAGCAGTCCCAGCCATGCAAACAAAATATTAAAAAATCCAAGGATCAAATAAGCTGCTGATACGATCCAAAGGTAATCATACCATTTTTTCTGTTTTTTCATATGTTTTCTCTCTCCATAATTGTGATCACACTTGCTGGACATATCTTTGCGCACATGCTGCATCCAACACATTTTTCGCGGTTCACTTTCGCATATACACCGTCAGGAAGTCCAATCGCCCCACGCGGACAAATTTTTGCACAAGCTCCACATGCAACACACAAGCTTGTGTCTACCATTGCATAACACTTCATTGTTATCCACCTCTCTCAAATTTTTTTCAGTATAACAAAAGCGCTATTCCCTTTCTGTGACCGCGTCACCTTGACAAAATAGTTTTTGTTTTCTTGATCAAGTTTAGGAAAATGTAACGCAGTTTCTATTTCTGCTGAAAAGATTTACCTTGGAAGACTTGAGAAACGTGTCGCGGTCTCGCGACGGAGACATAAGGGCTAGAACCTTGCGGTTCCCCAGCCCTTATGAATCCTGTCCCTCCCTTTCCATCAGATCACAATTTCAGCCGCCGAAAGGGTGAGAATGTATGCGCTCCGCCACGGGCGGGTGTGATGAAGTCGGCTTGCACCAGCTTGCCTGCCCAAAGGGTGGGAATGTATGAACGCCGCACAGCGGAAGCGTGCAGCCCCCGCTCACATCTGGCACAAGCCCCTCCATGAACGCTCACGGAAGCATCGACGCTTCCAGTCGTTACAGCGCTGGGACGTTCGAGCACAGGTTATCCGTATGCAGCGTCCGCCGTGTTTGAACAGTCAAACCAGTTCGCAAACTGGTTTGCTCGTTCAGGCGGCGGTGGATAGGAAAGATTGGGGGATTAACAAGGGGGACAAGAAAACCATTGGTTGTCTTGCCCCTTGTTGCGCCCTCGCCGCCGCGAGATCGTTCCCCCAGCCTTTTAAGGCAAACTAAAAAAACACTTCAGATTTTCTAACCTCATCCAGTGAAGAGAAAAACCTTTCAAAGCATAAAAATGCCCCCAAGAATTGGCACTCACGCCAACCCTCAGGGACATCACTTCATTTCATTATGCCTCTGCAATCAGAGGTGTCTCTGGTGGCAGAAGATTTGTTGTACCATGTGCACCAATACCCAGTGTGGACATATTATGTAAAAATGCAGACGCACTTGGTGTAATCACGCCCATAAGCCCCAATGCAAGCAAACCAGAGTTAAAACCAATGACAAAGCGATAGTTAAATCCAATACGCTTCATCAGTGCAACACTGATCCGCTTCAGAGTTACTAACTGGTATAAATCGCGTCCAGAAATTGTAACATCTGCAATTTCACGTGCGATCTGTGCCCCCTCACTGACTGCAATACCAACGTTTGCAGCCGACAACGCCGGAGAATCGTTGATGCCATCGCCAATCATAATGACTGTGTGCCCGCGTTCCCGCTCGCGCTGTACAAATGCCGCCTTATCCTCTGGCAGCACTTCCGCATGGTATTCATCCACACCAACAGAACGTGCGATCACAGCTGCTGTGCGCTCACTGTCACCCGTCATCATAACAGTTTTGGTAATACCCAGTTCCTTGAGTGCACGCACTACATCTGCACCTTCTGGGCGCAACGGATCTTCAATACACAAGACTGCTGCCAGCTTGCCGCCCATGCTCATATACAACAGACTGCATTCCTCTGGCAGATTATCGAACTTCTCGCGCTCGTCTTCTGGAAATTCGCAGTTTTCATCTTCAAAGATAAAGTGATAGCTGCCAATACATACATGCTCACCACGCAGTTCTGATGCAATGCCATGTGCAATGATATACTTCACCTTTGCGTGTTCCTCTGCATGCATGAGTCCCTCGACTTCTGCCTGACGAACGACCGCATTTGCGATGGAGTGCGGGAAGTGCTCTTCCAGACAAGCGGCAACACGCAGCATCTCGTCGCGCTCATTGCCACCAAACGGAATGACCTCGCGTACGCTTGGCTGTGCCAGTGTCAATGTGCCTGTCTTATCAAATACAATGGTATCTGCCTTTGCAATTGCCTCCAAGAACTTACCGCCCTTGACGGTAATCTTGTAATCATTACACTCACGCATTGCAGACAATACTGCAACGGGCATAGACAGCTTCAGCGCACAAGAGAAGTCCACCATCAGAACAGAAATTGCCTTCTGCACATTGCCGGTCAAGAGCCATGCAAGCCCTGCGCCCAAGAAGCTGTATGGAACGAGTCGATCAGCAAGATGTGCCGCACTGCTTTCCAAAGAAGATTTCAGGCGTTCCGAGTCCTCGATCATATGTACGATCTTTTCGTAACGTGTCTCACCAACTGCCTGCTTGACTTGCAGTGTCAGTGCACCTTCCTCCACGACCGTACCTGCATATACCATCGCGTCAATCTCTTTGCGGACCGGGACAGATTCACCCGTCAGCGATGCCTGATTGACCATCGCTTCGCCATCTACCACAATGCCATCCAGCGGGATCATATTGCCCATTTCAACGCGAACCTGATCCCCTGGTGCGATCTCACGGATGGAAACCAATTCGTCCGTCTCACCATTGCGGCGCCATACCTTTTCCACATTCAGTGACATACTGCTTGCGAGGTCTGCAACGGACTTTTTATGCGTCCATTCTTCCATGAGCTCGCCAAGTCCCAGCAGGAACATCACAGAAGATGCTGTGTTAAACTCACAGCGTGCAAGGGATACCGCGATTGCAGTTGCGTCCAAAACGGCAACTTCCAGCTTTCCGCGCATCAGGCAACGAATACCTTCCCAAATATGCTTCATAGCACCAAGACAAGCCTTTGCAATGCGCAGTGGCTTTGGCAGAAGCAGTCTGCACAGCCAATATTTTCCAATGTGGTCAACGATCTTATCGTGATACGTTGCATTCAAAGCACGGCTTGTGTGTTCTGGCACCAGACTTTTGGTCTCTGGTGTATCCACAGAAAATGCCAAAACACCTTGGATCAAGCGCTTGCGGCTTCCCTGATAGAGGACTGTTGCATTGCCACTGCGCTCATATACCTTAACACCCACAACACCAGGCAGAGACAACAAATAATATTGCAGCTGATCAGCCTGATCTATTGTCAGTTTTCCAAGGTTCGTAGAAAAACGGATTCTTCCACGGATCTCATGCTCAATGCGGATTTTCATGCCTCAGACTCTTCTTCAGCCAGATCCTCGAGCTCTTTTGCCTTCTCCTCAGCCTCGCGCTCTGCATTGATTGCCTCAGCCTCAGCCAGTACATCCGCTGCATTTTCCTGAACCTTATTTACAACGTCCATCACACAGCTACGCATACGCAGAGCAGCAGCAGTGGTGTTTACATATACCTTCTTTGCATCCTTGCTGGAAAGGATCTTAATACCAGCTGTACCAAACAGAACGCCGCCCGCAAAACAAATAGCCTCTCTCATGTGCTTGTAACTCATATGAATCATATCCTTCTTTCAAAAAATTTGTGTTTCAATCATTGGTGTAGTGGGTGCTTTATTTATGGTGATATCCAGTCCAGAATACCATCGCACCGCAAAACAACATAGCCCATGCCCAAAATCGATGCTGCTTCATGCTATCACCTCTTTCTGATTTGTCTGTATCAGTTCTTTTTTTATTATATGCGCACAATGGAAAGGCTGTCAATCATTTTTTCAATTTTTTGTTATTTTTCCCGCCTTTTCTCAAGTTTGAGCCAGTTAACATCCGCAAATTGTTTGCTATCTGCAACATTTTGAAATTTCAATTCTTGCCGTTTCCTCGCAGTTTCCATTGTCTATTTCTGTTATATTATGATGAAAAACAGCACAGCCTCCCACAAGCTGTGCTGTTTTTATTTTACGAAATTTTATCCCTCAATGAGGTCGTCAAGTTCGTCCATATATGGGGTCTCGCAGCAAATTTCCATCGGTGCCTTCTTTGCGTAGATACCAACAGCTGCCGCTGACTTTGCAATTGGCTGCATGGTGCCTGCACCGGCAACACACCCGCCCGGACATGCCATGCCTTCGAGCAGATAGCCGTCGTATTTTCCAGCCTTTGCCATCATCATGAGCTTCTTACACTCCGCCAGCCCCTGTGCGCTTGCAACCTTAATATCGCAGGTCGGCTCCAACTTCTTCATGCTGTTTACAACAGCCTTTGCTACGCCACCACTGACTGCAAAGTTGCGTCCATCGGTGCTTGCCTTGGAGAGCAGTTCCTCTTCCTCGATTTCTTCTAGATTGATATTCTTTGCGTTAAACAGACCCATCATTTCTTCGAAGGTCAAAACAAAGTCTACATCACTGCGTACAGAGCGGCGTCTTGCTTCCAGCTTCTTTGCCGCGCAAGGTCCAATGAATACAACCTTTGCTTCTGGACGACGCTTCTTGATGAGGCGTGCTGTCAGAACCATTGGTGTCAGAGACATGGAAACGCAATCCTTGAGATCTGGGAACTCCTGCTTTGCCATCATAGACCAAGCAGGGCAGCAAGAAGTTGCCATGAACGGAATCTTCTCTGGTACATGCTCAAGGAAATCGATTGCTTCCTGTGTTGCGCACATATCTGCACCAACTGCAACTTCGACCACATCTTTAAAGCCCAGTGCCTTCATTGCTGCGCGCAGCTTCTCTGGGGTCACCTTTGGTCCAAACTGACCAACAAATGCGGGTGCAACTGCTGCATATACTGGTGCACCCTGTTTCATTGTCTGAATCAGCTGGAAAATCTGTGCCTTGTCTGCAATTGCGCCGAATGGGCAGTTTACAAGACACATACCACAGGAAACACACTTGTTATAATCGATCTCAGCACGACCATATTCGTCGGACTTGATCGCATTGATGCCGCAAGCCTTTGCGCACGGACGCTCCTGCTTGATAATTGCATTATACGGACAAACATCCTGGCAGCGACCGCAACGGATGCACTTTTCCTGATCGATGACCGAACGACCATCAATGATATCGATGGCATCCTTCGGGCAAACCTCAGTACAAGGATGTGCCAGACAACCCTGACACCCCCCTGTTACAATGATATGCTTTTCTGGGCATGCATGACAAGCAAACTTAATAATGTTGATGAGCGGTGCCTCATAGTACTGCTCATTGGTTGCGCTCTGCTCGATGCCGTCGGAAATCGGTGCATCTACTGCCGCTGTGCGCACCGGCATACCCATTGCCAAGCGCAGACGCTCGCCAATAATTGCACGCTCTAAGAAAATACTATCACGGTAGGAAGCGCGTTCACCCGGCAGGATTTTATAGGGCAATGCCTCTAAATCCTTTGCATAATCCTCACTTTCATACGCCATGCGTGCGATCTCAGTGTACACACGACGACGAATATCATTGATACTCGTATAAACGCCTCTCATCAGGGGACTCCTTTCAAACACTCTTTCAATCATCATTTTTTTTAGTATAATATGTTCCGCTCTTTTTTGCAATGCCTATCCTATATCTTACTCATTATTTCCCTTTCATATCACTATTTTTTGTTATATTTCGGTTCTTTTTAGTGGGTTTATCTGGGTATATCTTGCATTATAATTTATCACGCAGAAAATTTATTCACAATTTCTGCAAAAGACACCAATTTCGTATCACATTTTAGGTATACAGCCCATATTCTTGTGGCAATACTGTATATCGCCTAACAATTCCCCAACACCGCCCCTTGTTTGACAATCTCTTTTATCCATGTTAGAGTTGTCTTACAAACTCGACCCCTGCGGTATATGATCGCGGGTTCACCATGAAAGTGAGGAGATTTTCCATGCCAAAAACCATTCCAGCCCGCAGCGATCGCGATGCATGCGATCAGTGGGACTTGACCGATATTTTTCCAGATGATGCAGCTTGGCATCAATGTTACGCCAATGTAAAGGATACACTGGATACCTTACGCGGCTATCAGGGACATCTTTCTGACAACGCAGATACCTTGCTGGCATATTTGCAGTTTGGTGACACACTGAGTCACCAGCTGGACGCACTCGCAAACTACGCCCAGCGCAAAAGCGACGAAGATACCCGCAATGCAGTGTACCAGGAAATGACCACACAATTTACCACACTATCCGTTGCAGTCAATCACGCAGACGCTTTTTCCACCCCAGAATTGCTCGCGATCCCAGACGATGTGCTGGATGGCTTTTATCAGTCCTGTCCTGCACTCGAACATTATCGTTTGCAGTTAGACCGCATCCGCCGCGAGCGGGCGCATACGCTTTCACCAGAATGTGAAGCACTGCTCGCATCCGCTGGACAGCTCAGCCAAGCACCTGATGACATTTTCTCTCTGCTCAACGATGCAGACCTTGCTTTCCCCGATGCACTGGACAGCGAAGGTCACGCTCACCCTGTTACACACGGAACCTTTATTTCGCTCTTGCAGTCCAGCGATCGTACTTTGCGCAAAAACGCATTCGAGGCACTCTATCAGGTATATCACCAGTTCCGCAATACCTCTTCTGCTGTTTTAAGTGCACAGATGCAGCAGCTGCAATTCTTTGCCAATGCACGTCATTATGATTCTGCGCTGCATGCCTCTCTGAGTCATACGGAAGTCCCCGTAGAAATCTACCACAACCTGATCGATGCGGTACACCAGAATCTGTCTTCTATGCATCGCTATGTCAAGCTGCGCAAAAAGCTGCTTGGTGTAGATACGCTGCATTTCTACGATCTGTACACGCCAATCGTTGCCGATCAAGATGTAAAGATCGATTACGTGTCTGCCAAGAAAATGGCGCTTGAAGCACTCGCTCCGCTGGGCAAAGACTATCTTGACATGCTGGAGGAAGGCTTTCAGAATCGTTGGATCGACGTATATGAAAACCAAGGCAAGCGCTCTGGTGCGTATTGTGCTGGTCCTTATGACTCTCACCCTTATGTGCTGCTCAACTATACCGAGACACTCAACGATGTGTTTACGCTCGTGCATGAGATGGGTCACGCAATGCACTCCTATCTGTCCAACAAAAATCAGAGTATCACCTACGCTGGATATGTGATCTTTGTTGCGGAAGTTGCATCCACCTGCAATGAGTCCCTGCTCATGCAGCATCTCTTGAGCCAGACAACTGACAAGCGCCGCCGTGCTTATCTCATCAACTATTTCTTGGAGCAGTTCCGGGGCACACTGTATCGTCAAACCATGTTCGCAGAATTTGAACTCTGGTGCAGCGAGCAGATCCGTCAGGGTCAGCCTTTGACCGCAGAATCTCTATGTGCCAAGTACAGCGCACTCAACCGCGACTACTATGGCGAAGATATCGTGCTCGATCCGCAGATCGCGCTTGAATGGGCACGTATCCCACATTTTTATTATAACTTCTATGTCTATCAGTATGCGACTGGCTATGCGGCTGCAATTGCACTTTCCCAGCGCATTCTGCAAGAGGGCGAGACAGCGGTCAAGGATTATCTTAGCTTCTTGTCTGGCGGCTGTTCCACGGACCCAGTTTCTCTTCTCCGTGGTGCTGGTGTTGATATGGCGTCTCCAACTCCAGTGAACAACGCACTACAAATGTTCGACGAGCTGGTATCCGAACTGGAATCTTTGCTTATTGAATAAACACAATAAAAGACCGATGTTTTCTTGAAAGAAAGCATCGGTCTGAGACTGTCGAAGAACTTCAACAGTCTTTCGTTTTCAGCAGCCCTTGATATTTGATTCCCATTTGCATGCGCTTATTCCAGATACACACCTGATTTGTATTTTAAGTTACAATCATGTTCTATGTTGCTGCATTAAAATCTAATTTATGTATCGCAAATGATAATTTGCAGAGGTGATGATGTGACAACGACAGAAGCAAGATTAAAAATATCTATGCATGCTGGCACAACAGAAAACTTTTCTAACGGTTATAGATATGCTTTAAAATACGGTTTCTCTGACTTAGAAAATATTCAGCATCAGTTTGATGAAATTTTTATATGCCTGAAGATATTGAAGGAGGATTCTTGTTCTTTATCTTTAAATAAAGAATTGCTTGCAGACTTAAATGAAATACTATGGGGAAGCATTTTATATATCAATTGTCAGAACGCCAATTATCGTATAGTAGGTGTCTTTGCAGAAGTTTTATCAGAAACGCTCCTGTACCTTCTAGAAAATACAGAAGAACCGTTTATCGCTTTTGATAACTATAAGGAAAATTATGATGACATACTGTGCAATACAGTAGAAACATAAGGTTTATAGATCAGAGTATTGATTCAAAACATTATTTTTGAAAAAGAAATTGAAACAATTTACGATCTGTAAACATAAACACAATAATTACATATCAAAAACCAAGACCGTTGACACACTGCACTGATGCAGAAGTCAACGGTCTTTCTTGTTTGAAAATTCAAAGCACAGAAAAAACTGCAAGTCGCAACGGAACAACGCCTTTGTCATCTATTTTCATTTGAGCGAAACCAGCGAGATGCAAAATCCTTCCATTCTTTTTAAGATTTCCAGCCTTCCCACCAAGCGGTAAATGCTGCTGTATCATCGGTCTTGAATCCAGTCAAACCACGTGTACAGATCATATTCCAGCCCTCTGAAGTATCCCCAAGATTGGCAAATACCATCATCCCCCGCGCACGCAGCCAAGCGATGTCTTCACACGCTAGGGCATCAATATCGAGTCCCACTTCAAACAGCTTCATCAGTGGGATACGTTCTTTCCATTCTGGGGTCAATCGCCCAATATTTGCCCCCAACTTTACTCCATCTGGCAAGCAATGCAATTTTACATACTGCTGTATCTCTGTGATCATTGCTGGATCGCTGGCAAAGATCACGCAATCACTCCGCTTATCAAAGCTTTCAAGCAATCTGCATAGCTCTGGCATCATGCCTGCCGCCTTGTACTCGATTTCCAGAATCACGCGACGTGTCAGTCCATTGACCCATTCAAACAAATCAGACAGCCGCATGAGCTTTGCTGTGCGTGTATCCTGTGGGTTATCCTGTCCGAGTAAATGGTTGGCATATGGGATTTGCAACTGTTCCAGCTCTTCCCAAGTGCAATCTTTCACAGCCTTACAGCAAGGAGTCTCCATCCCATGGGTCATGCGTTCCAGTGTTTCATCATGATGAATGAGGATCACACCATCTTGTGTCATACGGATATCAATTTCCAACCCTTCAATTCCAGCATGGTAGGCGGCATGAAAAGCCTCAAGCGTATTCTCCGGCGCAATCTGACAAACTCCACGATGCGCCATTCTCCAAGGTCCGGTGTACTGCTTTTTCATGGTGTTCTCCTCTTCCCTGCGGTCAAAACTCCGCCGCACACGTTCTCTGCTTCACTATACTGCGTATACTCAGCAATGTCAACAAAATTTCTGTGATAATTTGCGAACAGCATAACACTTCTCACAGTTCACATCGATTGTTCTCTTTTTTTGATACACTTGTAGCAGATTCGAAACTTTGAGGATAACGGCATAGGTGCATGACAAATCTTACAGCTATGTCCTTTTTGTGCAAGTTCTCGCAGCAAAAGTTCATTGATTTGCAATGCTGTATTTTCTTTTTCAGTACGCAGCCAATTAAGGTCTACTGGCTGACGGAACGCTCGACAGAAGGAATAATATAGATCGAGCAACTGGCTGTATAGCTCTAGTCCATCAAGTGATGGCTTGGTTCTGTGTGGCACTGTAATAGACTTTTGATTTAAATACTGGTCACAGTATAAGAGGAAATAGTCCATTAGTTCTTCATCTCGCTCGTCAAACGGAATAGTTGCTGCACGCAGGGATTCCTCCTTGCTGAGCATGAGCGCATTTTCTTCGAGTGTTTTTAGGATAAAGATATAGCGGTCAAGGGGCATCTTTTGATAAGGCGCAATGGCTGGAATGCTGTTCCAAACCTGCAAAACTTCCAAAAGATCATGCTCTACACGCAGCACCAAGTCTGAAAACCCAAGCATTGCCTCTTGAATCGGCTCGGTTGGGGCGTAAAAGCCCTGCCATAGCACTTCACTCTCCATGAGCGCTGTTACAAAGCCCTCATCATACACACCAAACCGTCCTGCACGTCCACCGATCTGACGGAGCTCCGCCGGATATAGCGCACGGCTGTGCTGTCCATCAAACTTGCGATCGCGGGTAAAGATCACACGACGAATCGGGAGATTGAGACCCATGCCAATGGCATCTGTCGCCACAAGCACCTTGCTTTCTCCGCGTAGAAAACGTTCCATCTGCATTTTTCTTGTGGCATATGGCAGCGCACCATAAATAATAGAAGCTTCCACACCTTTTTGTCTCAGGTGCTCTGCAAGATGCAGGACATTCTTTTTAGAAAATGCAATCAGCGCATCCCCTTCCTGAATATCTTCAAGCGCGATGGGGGCATCCATGAGTGTAAGATCTGCCATGCGTTCATGCTCTGTGATCTCATAGGACTCCCCACAGCTTTCTATGAGCTTCACCAAAATCTCCACACCCTCTGGCGCGGTGCACAGATGAATCTCACTTGCACAACACCCCAAAATCGCACGTGTCCACGCAAAGCCGCGTGCGCTGTCTGCGATCATCTGGCATTCATCCACAACTGCTACTTCATAGGTGCGGTGCGGATCGAGCTTCTCCACCGTAGACGCAATGTGTGTCGCACCCAAGCGGATATCTTCTTCCTCGCCGGTCAGCATGCTGCAATTAACACCACGTGCCAGCATAGACTCCTGCACTTCCAGTGCCAGCAGGCGAAGTGGTGCCAGATAAACGCCGCTTTCTGCCTGTGCCAAGCGGTTCAGGCTTTGGTATGTCTTGCCTGTATTTGTCCCGCCCACATGGATGATAAATCGGCGTTCCATCATACGTGCCATTGGGTACTCATCTTTGGGATCAACTGTGATAAGATCGCTCAGCTGTACCCGAATCATCATCGGGATGCAGTCCACGAGATAAATCTGATAGAGCGAATTTGTGAGCAGCTTATGAGACGGAAAATCTGGCAGGGATAAAAACTGCGTAAGCTCCTTTGGCGCTTCATGTTTTTCATAATCATAAATCAGGATTGCCGCTGTGCGCAGCAAAGCAGCTGTATATCGCCCAGAGAGCAGACGATACATTGCTTTTTCCCGCTTTGTCTCACCTTTCCCTAAGTATAGGGCACAAGACGCGATCCGGCTCGGACTCTTTAAAAATTTGCTGTATCGCCCTTCCGTCATTTCCATGACTTCGCGCAGTTCATTCTGTGCTTCTGCAACTGTGCGCAGGATGGGTACACGTTCTTGCAGAACAGCCTGCTGGATGCCCTCATGCAGCCGCCGTACCAAAAGCTGTGCCGTCTGATCGCCCTCTGTCATCTCTTCCAAAGCTTGCGCATCAAATGCCTGAGAAAGTGCCTCACAAGCATTGATCGTGCGTTGTTGACGTGCTTCCTGTTTTGCTGAGCGGCACTCTGCACGCTTTGCATGGCGTCTTGCCGCACGATCCAACATTCCACGGATATCTGCACGCTCAGAGAACTTCTCAACATCAGAAGCCTTCCACAGGGCAACCTTTTTCTTGCGATTGGGATGGTGGGGATTTACTCCCATGGTTGGTTTTGGTAATCTCGCAATGATCGCATCTGTCCACCCGATTGCATATAGATCCCCAACTGTCAGCATCTGCGGTATATTTGATTCATCCATTGCAGAAAACCTCCAAAATCAATTTATTTTCATCTGTATCTTAAAATTCTTTGTTTCTCATTTTCAGAAATGTAATGCTTCCCCATATTTTCTCAAATCATGGTATGAAAAAAGCGCCCGCAGACTTGCGAGCGCTTTTGGCAATCAACAATTAGATGGCACGGGTAACCTTGCCGGAGCGGAGGCACCGAGTACATACGTTGATATGGCGGGGAGTACCATCGACCAGAGCCTTTACACGACGAACGTTAGGCTTCCATGTTCTGTTAGAACGTCTGTGAGAGTGGGACACCTTGATACCAAAGGTCACGCCCTTGCCGCAAATATCGCACTTTGCCATTTTTCCTGCACCTCCTTATCTAAAAGGCATTGAGTAACGCATATTATGTTATCACAACTTTTCAAGGAATGCAAGTGTTTCTGACAATTTATTTTTAAAAAATAAAATTCTCCCTCCCGTTTTCTTCCAGCCATTGAAAAGCAGGACAAGCTCCGTTATAATAAGAGTATCTTACTTACGCACGGTAGGAGGAATTAAAAATATGCAATTAAAAGAATTTGGTGTTTGTCTGGGCGACCTCATTCAGGAGTTTAACTTCGAGGTCATTTATGGTCCAGAAAACTTTGAACACGTCGAAATCACAAAGACCGATGTCAACCGTCCTGCGCTTCAGCTCGCCGGATTTTTTGACTACTTTGACCCCAACCGGATCCAAATTATGGGTAAGGTTGAAACCACCTATGTTGAGCAAATGTCCCATGAAGAGCGCGCGCTGTGCTTTGATAAGCTATTTGCCTCTGGCATCCCTGTTATGATCGTTTCCCGCAACATTGATGTTTTCCCAGAGTGCCTTGCTGCTGCGCAGAAATACAATGTACCACTTCTGCGCTCCAACGAATTCACCTCGACCATTATCAATTCCCTTGTTGCATCCCTCAAGGTATCTCTCGCGCCGCGTATTACACTGCACGGTGTTCTGGTTGAGATCTATGGTCAGGGCGTTCTTTTGCTTGGTGACTCTGGTGTTGGTAAGTCTGAGACCGCAATTGAGCTTGTAAAGCGCGGACATCGTCTGATTGCAGATGATGCTGTTGAGATCAAACGTGTATCCGACCGCACACTGGTTGGCTCTTCTCCTGATGTCATCCGTTACTTTATCGAGCTGCGTGGCATTGGCATTGTTGACGTACGCCGCATCTTTGGTGTCGGTTCAGTCAAGCTCACAGAAAAGGTTGAACTTGTCATCAATCTGGAGCCTTGGGAAGAAGGCAAGCAGTATGATCGTCTGGGTCTCGAAGGTCAAACCACCAGCATCCTTGATATCACTGTGCCCTCTTTGACCATCCCAGTTCGTCCTGGACGTAACTTGGCAGTTATCATTGAGGTTGCCGCTATGAACGACCGTTATAAAAAAATGGGATTCAATGCCGCAAAGGATTTGCAGGATCGCATGCTCAAATCATTTGGCAACAATTAACAGCCCGTTTTCAAAAAAGGCAGGTTGCTCCCTGCCTTTTTCTATTCTGATAAGATTATTACCCGAAAGGAGGCTGTTCTGTGCAAATCATTGCCGACCTTCATACACATACCTGCGTATCACACCATGCATTTTCTACGCTGCGTGAGATGGCAGAAGGTGCAAAAGATGCCGGACTTTCTGCCATTGCAATCACCGATCACGGTCCCGTTATGGAAGATGGAGCCCATCCGTGGCATTTTTCCAATCTTGCTATCGTCCCCCGCAATATTGGCGGCGTTGCTGTGATTCGCGGTGCAGAACTCAATATCATGCCGCCGCTTGGCGGCATCGATCCGCTCCCCCTGCATATCCTCAAATCGCTTGATTGGGTCATTGCATCCTTTCACGAGCCCGTATTCCGCCCCTCAAAACCAGAAATTCACACAAAGTCGCTGGAAAATATCCTGCAAAATCCTTATGTGAATTGTCTTGGGCATCTCGGTGACCCACGCTTTGACTTTGACCATGAGGCGATCATTTCTCAATGCAACACCTATGGTAAGATTGTGGAGATCAATAACAATTCCGTTCTTGTACGACGCGGCAGTTCAGAAAACTGCGCGGATATCCTTCGGCTTTGCAAGCAATACGAAGTGCCCATCGTCGTCAACAGTGATTCTCACGTTCAGTATACCGTTGGTGGCTTTGATAACGCACTTGCACTTTTAAATGAAATCGACTTCCCCGCGCATTTGGTTCTCAATGCATCCCGTGACCGACTTGCGGGCTGGTTCCGCACACATCGCGGACTTGAACTTTTTCCCCAAGCATAAACCATTGATTTGATTCTTTTAGGAGGAATCCCCTTATGATGAGACTTGGCATTGATTTAGGCGGCACCAATACAGTTGCTGGTCTATGCACCACAGACGGACAGCTAATAGATAAAGTATCTGCCCCTACCACAACCGGTGACGCAGATTCGCTATGCCGCACGATGCGTGAGCTGTGTGTTGCCCTGTGCGAAAAGCATAATATTGCAAAAGATGAAATCGAGCAAATTGGAATCGGTCTGCCCGGCGCGATCGTAAAGTCTACCTGCACTTTGAAATTCGGCACCAACCTCGGCATATCCAATGTATGCTTTGCGCACGCTTTTGAGCCAGAGTTCTCCTGTCCTGTTGCGATTGATAATGATGCAAACTGCGCAGCACTCGGCGAGTTTGCAGGTGGTGCTGGACGTGGCAGCGAAAACATGCTGATGGTCACTCTGGGTACTGGCGTTGGCGGCGGCATCGTGCTGGGCGGCAAGCTGTTTACCGGACGTGATGACCTCGCAGGTGAAATCGGTCATATGGTTCTTGTTCCAAATGGTGCACCTTGCAACTGTGGCAGGAAGGGTTGCTTCGAGACTTACGCCTCCGCAACTGGACTGATTCGATTGGCGCAGGAAGCACTTGCGCAGGACAAGGACTCCATTCTGCATGCGTGGACCAAGGACAGCAAGCTCAATGCCAAGATGGTTTGTGATGCATGCGACGCAGGAGATGCACTGGCGCAGCGTGTTTTTGCAGATTACTGTGATTACCTTGCCTGCGGTCTGACCAACCTTGTGAATGTCTTTCAGCCCGATTCGATCGTCATCGGCGGCGGTGTTGCAGGATATGGAGAAAAACTGTTCGCACCACTGCGCGAGCGTGTGCATGCCGAGCAATTCCATGTTTCTTCAGAAGGCACCCCCATCCGCGGCGCAACCCTTGGCAATGATGCAGGCATCATCGGTGCTGCACTTTTGTAAGCAAAATTTGTAATTTATTACCAATTTTTATCGAATGATGCATTTTTCTTGATTATTCAAGGGTTTTTTGTTATAATGTAACATACAGTATTTTGTATTCACCTCCGGACAAAAAGGAAGACGCATCTATGAAACGATTGGTTGCAAGCATTTTAGCTGCTTCCCTGCTCACTTCAGCAGCAAGTGCCCTAGGACATGACCCCGAACATGTTGGCACTTCTACTACGAGCACCGCACAATCCCAAGATACCGTCATTGCCGCTTCTTCTACTGCACATCCTGCTGTTATGACCGTTCTGCTCAATGGTATGCAGGTCAAGCCGGTTGGCTACAATATCAACGGCAATAACTATTACAAGCTGCGCGATATTGCACAGATCCTCACAGGCAGCACCGCACAATTTGGTGTAAACTGGGATAAAAACACACGCACCATGCAGCTTACCCCCGGCGTTACTTATACGCCAGTCGGCGGCGAGCTTGGTGCGATCCCAACCAAGAAAGCCATAGCCAAGCCCTCCACGGAGCAAGTACAGATCAACCATACAGCGGCAGATTTGACTGCTTACAACGTGGATGGATACAACTATTTTAAGCTTGTGGATCTTGGCAATGCATTCGGCTTTGCAGTTGAATATGAAGCAGCAACACGCACAGTTGTTATGAACACACCACCCGCGCAAGCACCACAAGAGGAGCCGAAACCACCGGTTTCCTCTCATCCAATGGTTGATTTGCAGCCGTCAATCGAGACACCGCAACAGCCTACCGAGCCCGAAAAACCGGCAAAGCCCGATGTTCCAAACGAACCTCACTTTCCAGAAACATCAAATCCCCCTTCAACACCACCATCTAACCCCTTAGCACTGGATGGCAAACTTAAAATCTGGATTGATCCCGGACATGGCGGTTCTGATAGCGGAAACAGTGCAACTTGTACCATTCCATTTGATGATTACTGGGGCGTACATCACGAAGGAAACACAAAAATCTATGAAAAGGATTTTAACCTCGCAGTTTCCTTGATTCTCCAGCAAATGCTCGAAGAAGCTGGCGTTGAAGTACGCATGACGCGTACCGATGACACCACTGTCACACCAAATGAACGTCAAAAACTGTTCTCCACAGAGGGGCAGACTTATGACATGATTTTCAGTGTCCATCACAATGGTTATAGCACCTCCACACCGCAAGGTGCAGAGATTCTCATTCAGGTTGCCTATGAAAACGGTGGTCCCGGACGAGAATTTGGTGAAATACTCAAATCAGAGTATGATGCCATTGGACAGACTTGGCGCAGATTTGTATTTGCACGCAGCAACAGTGACCATAGCAAGGATTACTACTTTGTTCTGCGTGCCGCACAGAAGGCCAATGCCCTTGCATTTATCAGCGAATTTTGCTTTATGAGCAATGCACAGGATCAGCTATGGATGCTTTCCACGGAGCGTCTGGAAGCACAGGCAAAGGCACAATACAATGCCATTATGAAGTATTTTGAAACACACCCATATTAAGGAGATTTTCCATGCCAGAATCCAGAATCGATTACGCAATTACTCTGCACCAGAAGGGCTACAACTGTGCCCAAGCCGTTGTCTGTGCTTATGCAGATCTGTTCGGTGTTGACCAAGAGACCGCCTATAAGATGAGTGAGGGCTTTGGTCTTGGCATGGGCATGATGGAAGTTTGCGGCGCACTGAGCGGCGGGCTGATGCTCGCAGGACTGAAAAACAGCGCAGGCTCCGATGCACCCGGTAAGACCAAGGGCTCTACTTACAAGCTCAACCGTACACTGGGTGAGGCATTCCAGAAAGAGACCGGTTCCATTTTGTGTCACGAGCTCAAAGGACGCGACACAGGCAAGCCAATTTACCCTTGTGATGCATGTGTTCGACATGGCGCAAAGCTCGTAGAAGAGTATCTGTTCGATGACAAGTAATAAAAAACTCTCAGGCAGTTTATGCCTGAGAGTTTTTTATTTTACAAACGAAATCGGATCTTAAAAAATATGCTGCACTGCGATCGCACCTGTACCGATTAAAATCGTATATCAACACCATTGACCAAGACTTTTCTCCGATATTTTGGACACCAAACTACATGATATTTGCACGAGTATACCACATTGTTATTGTTTTTATATTTCATGAAAACATTATACTACTATTTTTCATCTAATACAAGACAATACCCTCATGAACGGGGAATCTATGTGTGCCTTATATCCCCATGCCTAAAGGCAGGGACTTTACGGCACTTTTGGTAATATTCATTGCATTCGCCTCTTCCTATCCAAAAGAGTGCTATCCCCTATGGTACAGCACCCTTTCCCTTACTTATTTCATTAGGATTCCAGTCTGAGTTGATGGATTGGTTTCTGCCAACGCATTCTGATAGAGCATATAATATGCCGCAGCTGACCAGCTAAAATTCTTTGTGTGCAGTCCTTCACCTGTAACAGGGTTATAGTTTTCATGGATCGGAGCATCGGTCAAAACCCCCTCTGCACCATCAAAGAGTTTGTATGCCAGCTCTTTTGCTTCGGTTTCGTAGCCATAGTTCTGCAATGCCTCTACACCATACAATGCCTGATCGAGCCACACTGGACCTCTCCAGTAGCGGTATGGATCAAACTTCGCATTGTCTGCCGATGCGGTAGGCATTGGTACACGTAGATTGAACTTATTGGCATCCATCATATTATCCTTGACCTTTTGCGCACGGTTTGCAGGTGCCAGTTTTGCCCAAAGCGGCATCCAGCCTTCGGTTCCCTTTCCGCGATTGGTCAAGAGTTTTTTCTGCGATCCGTCCTTGCTGATCTGTAAATCATAGTAGAATCCGGTCTTTTCGTCCCACATGTTGTTGTTGATATACTCAGCCAGTATCTTCGCTTCGCTCTCATATTTCTTTGCATCTTCCGTCTTACCAATTTCGAGGGCAATGGACTTTAAGAATGCCTTTTCCGCATAAAGCATTGCATTCAGATCAACAGATTCCTGATTGATAGAATATCCAACCACCTTGCCCTGCTTGTCGGTATTTTCAAACACCTGTACACCGATATCATCCTTGCCGCTGCCTTCCTGATCAAAGCGTGTTGCATTGTCCATGCCGCTCTCCCAAGCAGCTGCTTCGATGATTGCTTCCACATTCAGGAGCGGTTTTCCATCCTTATCCTTCTTAATCTGCTTGTTTTCATCTTTCTGGTAGTGGAGATTGTCCACCATTGCTCCATACTCAGCCACGCCATTTTGGTCTGTATCACGGTTAGTATACCACCAGTTATGATATGCCGTCAACTTTGGATACATTTCATTCAGGAACGCCTTGTCCTTTGATTCCTGATAAACCTTCCAGACACCCCAAGCGGAAAGCGGTGGTTTTGAGTTGCGGTAGTTTGCCGAATTTTCCGAGTAGCTGAAACAGTCGAAAATCGTTCCTGCGTCCTGCGGTCTTACCGGGTCTGTGGACTGAATTTGGTGATCAAACATGCAGCGGATACTATCCTTTGCAAGCTCTGGATCAAACGCAGCTACACCAGCAGCATTCTTCCAAGTGTCCCAGCCCCATACACCATTAAACCACTTATACGACATGGATGGAGTCAGACCGCTGTGCTTGAACATACCCGCTGGGCTTCTCCAGTTGGTGATCAGCGTCTCCATCGCCTTAACTGTTGCATTCTTATAAGGCTTTGTTACATTGTCTGCCTTGTCAAAGGTCTTGTTCAGATAGCCTTCCCATCTGGTGCGGTTGTCTGCAAACGCCTTTTCTGGATTTGCAAGCAGCGCCTGTACCGCCTTTGATTCCTTGTCTGCCTCTTCCTTGGTAAAGGTAAAACTTTCTGCGGTATAGGTCACATACGGCTTGCCCTTTGTGACGGTAACAGGCTTTGCAGCCTTAGATACATAGCTGAGCTTGTTTGCAGCAACTTCTGTGCCGACCGTCTCACTGTGCTTGATGGTATATTTCATCTCTGGTGTGGTTGTCCATGCCTTCGTATCCCCTGCAAAGGAAACCTGTACTCCATTTTCGATGGCACTCAAGCTTGTATTGGTCGGATACGTCTTTGAACCCATCTTATTTTCTGCAAAGATATGACCATTCCACCCCACATTCAGTACGAGTGGTTCATCCTGATAGTTTTCAATTTGTGCACGCACCAAGTTGGTTCTGCCGCTGACAAAGATGAGCTCCAGTGTCACCTTATACTGGTCGCGTGCCTCATAATACTGCACGAGACGACCGGGATAGTATGCCATATAGGGTCTTGCACGGGTCAAATCAATCTTCGTGCCATCCGCTGCGGAAAGCTCTAAGCGGCTGATGCAATCGGACAGATTCATGCCAATATCCTGCGCTATGATGTGTGGACCTGCAAATCCACCATAGACACTGAGTGCATCAAGCGCATGCAGATGATATCCATGCCATGCACCCATATCTGCAAATACATTGTATCTGCTGGTGGAATAGTATCCATAGGGCTCATTATCCAAACGTGCGGTCACATCCAATACATTTGCAAAATCCTCAGTTTTATATTCAGCTGATGCTGCACTTGCATAAGCACCCCAAAATGTGTTCGTTGTGATACAAGCTGCCATCAAGAGACCAATCCCACGTTTCAACCGCTTTTCCATATGCTCCTCCTAATTTTCTTCTTGATCAGTTTTTCCCAATTACTTATCTATTAGATTTATAGATAAATCCAATTTACAAATCATGGCTATATTATATGCTTCTCCAAATATTTTGTCAATTGAATCGTATTTTTTCAGCACATTATACATTTTTCATTCTTACTTTTTGACACACATTCCCAAAACGTTTTTCATTTTCCTTTTTAGAACTTCCTACCTCTTTATTTTTGCAAAGCATAAAAAGAGACGAATTGCTTTCCAATTCGTCTCTTTTCAAGTTCTTTATGCTTCTTTTTCAAACACACAAACCACCATTTTCACAAAGCACTCCTTAAACAAGGGCAGATTTGCCAGTGGCTTCAAGAATCCACGCAGGGGCACTTCTCGATAATATGCCTGCTTCATTCCTGCCTGCAAACGCAGACGATCAAACCACTTGATAGTCATATGATTGATATAAGAAAAATACTCTTTCCCCTGCTTATTTGTAGAAATACGGAATGCAATGCGATCATCACCATCTGGAACGGTTTTGCACAGTTGCTTGTATGCCGCAACCAAAGTACCCTCTGAGAAGAACATATGCACCCATGGAATTGCGATAAGATCAGAGAGATGTGCACCAAATGGATGGTAGTATGGCGGGAAGTTGACATACAGTCTGCCGCCCGGCTTTAAGATACGGCGCACCTCTGCCAGCACGAGGTCTGGACGATCCACATGCTCCATTGCATCATTCATAATGATGGTGTCAAAGCTGTTTTCCGGAAATCCAGTCTCCGCAGCATCCCCAACGACAAACGTAAAGCGATCTGCATATCCGAGCTCTTGTGCAAGTGCTTCTGCTTCCTCTTTGTAGTGGGGCACGATATCCATACCAACGATTTTTGCAACACCCTGAGAGGCATAATACATGGTCTTTCCGCCTGCGCCGCAGCCCACGTCCAGAACGACCTTATCCTGAAACATCTCTTGTGGGGTATATCGCTCGGTATAGAATGCAATGGTATTTGCGCCACGCTTATACTGCCACATTGCGTAGCTCTCTTTTCCCTCATTCTGTAAGTTGAATGGGTGTACTGGCAGCGGAAATAGCCGATTGAGTGCCAAAAGAAATTTTGTCATCATTGCGTTTTCAACTCCTGTATCATGTCCTGTTAATCACGCTTTATTATAAAGCAAAACACGGACAATTGCAACAAAAAAGCAATGGTTCTTACCAAAGACTATCATTCTTTCAGCGCGTGCACACGATCAAATTTCGTACCAGCGAATCTCGTTTGTTTCCATGTGCAGATCGAAGCTGCTTCCGTCGCCACGGTATACAGTAGTATCCTGTGGCTCATAGGTGTTGTTTACCACACAGTACTTGCCGTTCTTCACATATGCATGAACTTCCACATTGAAGTTCGTGCTGAACCAGCGGGTTAGTTCGTTCTCGCTGTGTGTGCTCCAAAGAATACTGCGATACAGGATACGGCTATTTTCAAAGCTATATGGCAGACCGCTGATGTAAACCGAGCGACCCTTACCAAAATCCTTGACTGCCATCTGTACTTCCTTTTCACGCTGCACCAGAATTTCTGTCCCCTCATGTGCGTACATACTCTTCTTGCCCTCACCAAAGTCAACTGGCTTGGTGGTATCTTTCAAAATGAAATGCTCTGGGTGCTCTTCCCAGTTGTACTTGTCATAGTTAAGCGTAAATCCAGTTTCCTTTTCTACACCCATCATGCTCGCAAGCTGCAAGTAGTGACCCTGATGTTGGTGACCAGATGGTTCACCCACGCCAATAAAGCCGCCGCCATTGTACACAAATTCGCGGATCTTTGCGGTAATCTCGGCATCTTCCCAGATTGCGCCGCCTGTATGTGCAGTGTCTCCATCACCAACATTGATAATAACGTCCACATGATCGAGTGCATGCGCGTTTTCCTTCAGGTCAGCAAACGAGATAAACTTCACATCAAATGGTGCACCTGACAGTGCTTCAATGATGCCCGCATAGCTGTAATTTTGCTTTTGATACAGGGCATGGTGTACCATATGACAGCCCCAGCTGCGAATCTTGCCCCAGCTATTGAGGACTGCAACCGTCTTTACGCAATACGGAGTCGTGCCACGTGCATTTTCATATAGCTGACGGAACTCGTTGCACACGCTCTCTACATAGTCAATAAACTCCGGGAAATCAAGTGCCAGCTTTAAGTATCCGCCATATCCAATACGATCGATCGGCTTACGCAGAATCGCTCTTCTTGCGGTCACCCAATTTTCCTTTGCTTCCCTCACAGGATCGCCGCCCTCATGGAAGGTATCCGGGAAGAAATATGGCAGGAAACGTCCCTCTGTGTACTTAACCCCCGCAATATCCGAGATCAGGCGCAGGGTGCTGCCGTTGCCTACGCTGCCAACGACTGCATCCAGTCCAATGGTGGAAAACTCTGGCATGAACGGCTCGGTTCCGATCCAGTGATCGCCCAGAAACATCATGGCTTCCTTGCCATATTCGTGGGTAATGTCCACCATTTCCTTTGCCAGCTTTGCGACCTCTCTGCGCTGGAATGCTTGGAAATCACGGAACTCCTTGCTCGGTACACGGTACTGGTTGTTATAGTAGCCTTGGTCAATGATATATTCTGGACGGAACTTGTACCCAACTTCCCGCTCGAACTGCTCCAGAATATAGGGGCTGACCGATGCAGAATAGCCATACCAATCTACATACTTTTCGCGTTTCAGCTCATCAAACACCAAGGTAAACTGATGGAAGAATGTGGTATAACGGATCACATCGACATATGGGTGCTCCTCGCAGAATTTTCGCAAACGCTCTATGGTATATTGATGGGTCTTAGGCTGACGCACATCAAATGTGATCTGATGCTCAAAATCCTTCCAGTTATTTGTTACTGCGTTATACATATGTACAGGGTCCCAAATGATATATGCAAGGAAACTTACGGTATATTCATGGAATACCTGCGGCTTTGCGATCTCCACACAGCCAGTCTCTTCGTTATAACACCACTGGTCAGGTGTCAGCACTTTCCCAGTTGTACGGTCAATGACTTCCCACCATCGGGTGATATCGTCTCTTGTGTTGACCTGCATGAGTTCATCTGAAATACCCTTCATCAACGGAATTTCCAGCACGCCACCTGTCGCAGTATAAAACGCCGTCATAATATAGCACTGCTGTACTTCATCCGGATTTGCCTTTGCCCATACATTGTCCTTACGGGTCGTATAGTAGGTAGAGTAGATCTTTGCGCCCACCTGTGTCAGCTCTTCCGGAAACTCTGTTCCGTCACAATCGCGGATTGCATCCGCGCCCCAACGCTTCAAAATTCCAATTGTTTCTGGTACAACGTCCAAGTTGGTTGGGATGGTAACACGTCCATGCTTTAAATCTTTATTCTGTTCTGTCATAGTGACACCTCAATCTTTTCTGCTTGGTGTTTGATACGGTTTGTTATAGAGAAATAATGCTGTGAGCAGCCCCACAACGCCCACAAGCATCAGTCCCAGTCCAGCAAGCTCTCCAGTCATTTTCCAGCCAACGATGACAAGCACAAGCCCTACAATAAAAAATGCAGCAATGAGCAGTGCACGCAATGTCATATGCTCTTTCCAAAATTCCATACTATCACCTTTATCCCTTGAGTCCGCCAGCGGTCATACCCTCTGTGAGCTGCTTCTGTACGCACATATACAGAATGAGTGTTGGCAGCATAACCAGAACCAGACCGGCATACATGATGCCATATTGTGCCGCCGACTGCTGCGCCTGCATCAAGTTCAGCAGTCCAACCGGCAGGGTTTTCGCTCCTGTTGCCGAACTCATCAGAGTCATAGAAATGATATACTCATTCCAAAATGACAGGAAGTTAAACAAAATGACTGTAATGATCGAAGGCTTTGCCATTGGAAAAATAATACGCCACATTGCCATGCCATAGCTTGCACCGTCAATGTACGCCGCCTCTTCATACTCATGGGAGAGGGTAGAAAAATAGCTGGAAAGCAAATAGATGGTAAATGGCAGCGCCGTTGCCGCATATACGATGGCAAGCACGACTAAGTTATTGAGCAGGAATGCACTTCCTGTCAGCTTCTTGAGCCAGAGATCACCGTCACGCAGCATCAGGAAAATTGGCACCACAATGTAGTTTACATTGATAAACAGACCTGCCATAAATGCTGTGTTCAGGAATTTGCGTCCCTTGAACTGAAAACGAGATAGGCAGTAGGACGCTGGCAGCGCAATCACCAACAGGAGCACCAGTGCCAGTACGGTAACGATCACAGAGTTTAGCATATACGCACCCATCTGTGCAGTGTTCCATGCATCTGTAAAATTTTTCCAGTACAAACCAGCGGGAAGTATCCATGGATTTCCATAAAACTCGCTGTTCTGCTTGAAGGATGCCATGAACACCCAAGCAACTGGAACCAAAATGGTAATAGCAAGTGCAGACAGCACCACATAAATAAATGCTTTGTACAAACCTTCTCCTGTATTCTTTTTGCTGTTCATATGTATATCCTCCTCAGAATTCCAGCGGCTCGCGTTCTGTGACCTTGTTTACAAGCGCAGATAGAGCGAATGAGAAGAGGAAAATTACAACGCCAATCGCCATACTGTATCCAAAGAGCCCTGCGTCTTTCTGGCCGTACATATAGCTTAGTGCGACATCCGAAGCACCATTCGGACCACCAGAGGTCATTGCTTTTACAAACAGGAACGCCATATTGATGGTAGAAATAATAAAAAACGTGAGGGTCGTGCGGATATTCGTCCAGATCAGTGGAATAGTGATTTGGAGAAACTGGGTCACACGGCTTGCGCCGTCCAGTCCGGCGCTCTCATACAGGCTTTCCGGTACACTCGCCATCGACGCCATGTACATGACCATGTAGTAACCGATCGCCTGCCAAACCATCGCAATGATGATGCTGACTATAACGAGCGACTGTCCTTTCCAGAGGATCGGGTCAGACATATCACGGAAGAGTCCAATGATGCTGTTGAGCATACCATTTTCCGGCTTATAGATCGCAGAGAAAATACCTGAAATAACCACAACCGAGAGGATATTCGGGATATAGAATACAATACGGAAGAAATTCTGTCCTTTGATTTTTTCACGGCTTAAAATGCCTGCGAAGACCAGTGCAAATGCAAATGTGATAACTGTGACCATAACAACCAGCAAGATCATGTTCTGCATAGAGCGGATAAAGTTTGCATCTTCTAACAGTGTCTGAAAGTTTTTGAATCCTACAAATGTCTCATTTGGCGAATACGCACCCTTTTCGTACAATGAAATACGAAATACATTCATGGTTGGCACAATCATAAAGACAAAGAATAGGATCGTTGCCGGTGCAATACACAAGAACCGGAAACATTTTAACCCTTTGTTCTCTTTCATATCTACTGATTCCTTTCCCTTGCAGGGTTCGTAAAGTACGGCGGGCAGTTTTCTCTGCCCGCCGCCACTGAATTGCAATCTTACGTTTGAGATTTGCTTACTTCTTCAGATTTGCACGCATTTTGTCGCTTCCTTCAATGATACCCTTTATCCAGTCTTCCTTGGTCATATCGCCAGATACCAAAGAATTTACAGGATCGAGGAATACTGTGCGCACTTCCACACCTGGAATTGCTTCAAATGCAGCAAAGTTGCCCATAGCCGCCTTTGCGCCATTGTCATAGATCGAATAGAATATCACATTATCGCCCTCAAGCTTATCTGCAATGTTCAGAACCGGCTGAATTGCATTGGACTTTGCAAATGCCTCACAAGCCTTGTCGCTGTACAGGAATGCCATAAACTGTTTTGCAGCATCCATATGCTCTGCGCCAGACGGAATCCAAGCCTGCTCAAACCATGTATAGCTGTAACCGTCGCCGCCATTTTCGACTGCTGGCAGTGCGGTCATGCCCCACTTAAATCCTTCTGCGCGCGGTGCTTCTTCCATTTCCTTTACGATCCATGTGCCGTTTGGCATGAAAATCGCCTTATTGTCCAGCACAAGCTGCTGGTTCTGGGTGAAGTCCTGATCGTTTGCTTGCGCTGGTGTGATCGGGTTGGTGTAGCTTGCCAGCTTTGCAATGATATCAAAGCACTTCTGCGCTTCTGGAGTTTCCCAGATGCCCTCTGTATAGGTAGTTGCCTTGTTAAAGAAGTCCGGACCGCCTACTGAGTACATCAACGCATAGAAGAACGTATCAAAGTAACCCGTGGTCGGGTAAGTGAAAAGGTAAATACCCTCAGCCTTTGCCTTGTCACCCAGTTCCCACATTTCATCCCATGTGGTTGGAACTGCCCAGCCCTTTTGCTCCAGCAGACCTGCATTGTAGAACAGACCGCAAGGAGAATAAAACATTGGCATGAGATAGGTCTTGCCATCGCTGTACGGGTTGGTCAGAGAAGTATCTGTAAAGCCGCCAGCGATCTTATCGGAAACCTTTGCTTCCTCGCCAGGAACCTGCATGGACAGTACATCGGTCACATCTGCAATCATATTACCTTTGATAAACTGTTCAGTCAGTGCAGCCTCACGCCCTGTTGCAAGATGGATAACATCTGGATAGTCGCCGCCCTGCATGGAAGGTCCGATGACATCTTCCAGCTTTTTATCTGTGGTCAGCTCAACCTTGATTCCGGTCTCCGCAGTAAAGGCATCGCAAACCTCTTTCCACATGTCAGAGCCATAACCAGTTTCGAGTGCGGCAACCTTGATCGTGGTGTCCCCCTTTGCACCATCGCCTTCCGCATTGCTGCCAGAGTCCGCCTGCGGCTGACCGCCACAGCCAGCAACTAAAGAGGCAACCATTGATGTACACAGAAAAACGCTTAAGAGTCTTTTCTTCATTTTGTTTTCCTCCCTTTTCTCGTTGCGGCACATCTTTCATACCGCCCTTGTGTTTTAAGTATATCTTTTTGCTGAAGCTTATCAATCTTTTTCTTGCGATATTTTTTATATATCTTGCTATTTTATCACTTTTCGTGTAATAACTATAATTTTTCATATCATTATTTGTGCATCTTGCTTTTTCCTTTCAATAAAAAAAATTTCTCTTTTTTCGACAGACTCTGCGTTATTTTTATATACAATACTTGTTTTTTGAAAAAACATAGTATATAATCATCTTGCTTTCAATAAACGCATTGTGCAATAAATTATAAATGAGGATCATCTATGAGTACAAACAGATATGAACTCGGCACACATGAAAATAATGGCATTCGCAACGCCGCAAAACTGCTTTATATCTCCTCTGCCAAATACGGCGGAGACTGGCACAGCACCTTGCACACCCATGCCTGTTCTGAGCTTTTTTACGTCACCCACGGTATGGGACAGTTTCGCATTGCTGAGCAGATTCATCCAGTTTCCGCAAATGACCTTGTGATCATCAATCCCAATGTGCCGCACACAGAAATCAGCTTGGGTGACAATCCGCTCGAATATATCGCGCTTGGTGTCGAGGGCTTAGAGCTATCCGTCAGCGAAGAGCAAGACGACCGCTATTGCATCATAAACTTTGAAAGTGTGCGCGACCGAATTTTATTCTACCTGCAAAATATGCTCAAAGAAATTGAGAGTAAGCCCACAGGGTATGAATTTATCTGCCAAGACCTCATGGAAGTGCTGATTATCTTGCTGATGCGGCAAACAGATTTTGCTACTACCCTTGCCCCGATCCGCAAGAAATCAACACAACTATGTGCCACTGTGCGGCGCTATATCGACGGGCACTACACCGAAAATTTGACGCTCGACTCCCTTGCGGATCTCGTTCATGTCAGCAAGTACCACATGGCGCATGCCTTTACACAAGAATACGGCATTTCTCCCATCAACTACATGATCTCCCGCCGCATTGAAGAGGGCAAGCAACTACTGAAAAACGATGATTTTTCCGTGTCACTCATCAGCCGTATGTTAGGCTTTTCTTCCCCCAGCTATTTTTCCCAGAGCTTTAAGAAACTGACTGGACTCAGTCCCAATGCATATAGAAAACAAAGCAGGCTGTAATCTTACAGCCTGCTCATATTCTTATTCTATGTTTATTGCAGAATTGCGCCTTGGTCTGCGGAAGAAACCAAACGCGCATATCGCCCCAGCCAACCAGTCTTGATCTTTGGCTCTGGCAGAACAAATGCCGCACGGCGTGCCGCCAGTTCTTCATCTGTTACCGCCAAATGTACACGACTGTTCGGGATATCGATTTTGATGGTATCCCCTTCCTGTACCAATGCAATATTACCACCTGCTGCTGCTTCTGGTGATACATGACCGATAGAAGCGCCACGCGACGCACCAGAGAAGCGTCCATCTGTAATCAGCGCAACATCCTTATCCAGCTTCATTCCAGCCAGTGCAGAGGTGGGGTTGAGCATTTCGCGCATACCCGGACCGCCCTTTGGTCCTTCATAGCGAATGATGACCACATCACCCTTGTTGATTTTTCCTGCATAGATGGCTTCGATTGCAGTATCTTCTGAGTCGAACACACGTGCCGGACCGGAATGCACCATCATTTCTGCTGCGACTGCAGAACGCTTTACCACACAGCCATTTTCTGCCAGATTGCCCCACAGTACTGCAATGCCGCCTGTCTCTGAGTACGGCTCATCAATGGGGCGAATGATTTCTGGATTGCGGTTGTTAACACCTGAAAGGTTTTCTCCAACGGTCTTGCCTGTCGCTGTGATGAGTGACACATCCAGCAAATCACGGCGGGTCAGCTCATACATAACGGCTGGAATGCCACCTGCGCGGTCAAGCTCTTCAATATGATGCGGACCTGCTGGCGCAAGGTGACACAGATTGGGCACCTTTGCAGAAAGCTCATTGAGCAAATGCAGATCCAGCTCTACACCTGCCTCATGCGCAATTGCCAGTAGATGCAGTACGGTGTTCGTCGAGCATCCCAATGCCATTTCACAGGTGAGCGCATTGCGAAACGCCTGCGGCGTCAAAATATCGCGCGGCTTAATATCCTTTTCGAACAGTTCCATAATCTTCATCCCTGCATGTTTTGCAAGATGGATACGCGCTGCATGAACTGCCGGAATGGTTCCATTTCCGGGAAGCGCCATGCCGATCGCTTCGGACAGGCAATTCATAGAGTTTGCGGTATACATGCCAGAGCACGAACCACACCCCGGACAAGAACCAGACTCACACTCCAAAAGCTGCTCCTCTGTTACCAGCCCAGCTTTGTATGCGCCAACAGTCTCAAAAGTCTTGGAGAGTGAAATCTCCTCGCCATCAAAGTGTCCTGCAAGCATCGGACCGCCAGATACGACAATCGCCGGAATATTGAGTCTAGCCGCTGCCATGATCATGCCTGGAACGATCTTGTCACAATTTGGAATGAGCACCAGCGCATCCAGCTGATGCGCCTGCGCCAATGTTTCCACAGAATCGGCGATCAGTTCACGAGACGGCAGCGAAAACTTCATGCCGATATGCCCCATTGCAATGCCGTCACATACGCCGATTGCTGGTACAACGACTGGTGTACCACCTGCCATGGAAATGCCAGCCTTGACTGCATCCGAAATCTTATCCAGATTGATATGTCCCGGAATAATCTCAGAATACGCCGAAACAACGCCGATGATTGGGCGCGACATTTCTTCTTCTGTAAGTCCGCATGCACGCAGCAAAGAGCGGTTTGGCATCCGTGCTGCCCCTGCTGTAATGTTATCACTTCTTTTAGCCAAAAGGATTCCCTCCGTTTCGATGAAAAAAATGGGACGGGCGGCTCCGCCGTCCGTCCCCAAGATACGTATACGCTTACTTTTTGAGCCAGCTCATCATGCTGCGCAGCTTCTTACCGGTCTCCTCGAGCTCGGTCTCTGCTTCCAGCTGACGGGTGGCAAGAAATCTTGCACGACCACCCGCACGGTTCTCCTGAATCCACTCAGAAGCAAAGGTGCCGTCCTGAATCTCACGCAGGATTTTCTTCATTTCCTTGCGTGTCTCCTCTGTGATGATGCGCTTACCAGTGCGATAATCGCCGTACTCTGCGGTATCCGAGATCGAATAACGCATCTTTGCAAAGCCGCCCTCGTTCACAAGGTCAATGATCAGCTTCATTTCATGCACACACTCAAAATATGCATTTTCCGGTGCATAACCAGCTTCCACCAGTGTCTCAAAACCAGCCTTCATCAGCTCGCAAACACCGCCGCACAAAACCGCCTGCTCACCGAACAAATCGGTCTCCGTCTCGGTGCGGAAAGTGGACTCCAGAATGCCTGCACGACCTGCGCCAATACCTGCTGCATACGCCAGCGCAATGTCCATTGCCTTACCAGAAGCGTCCTGATGTACACAAGCCAGTGCTGGAACACCTGCGCCCTCTGCATAAGTACGGCGTACGGTATGTCCCGGTCCCTTTGGTGCAACCATAATCACATCCACATCAGCTGGGGGAACGATCTGCTTGTAGTGAATGTTAAAGCCATGTGCAAATCCAAGGACATTACCCGGCTTCAGATTCGGCTCTACGACATCCTTGTAGATATCTGCCTGCTTTTCATCTGGAACCAGCATCATAATGATATCGCCTTCCGCAGCAGCCTCAGCCGGAGTCTTAACGGTCAGCCCCGCAGCCTCAGCCTTTGCAATGTGGTTGGAGCCCGGACGCAGACCAACAACAACCTTTACACCAGAATCATACAGGTTCATCGCATGTGCATGACCCTGTGAGCCAAATCCCAGAATGGCTACGGTCTTTCCTTCGAGCAGGGAGAGGTTACAGTCGGAATCATAATACATCTTTACCATGGTTTTATCCTCCTAAAATACTTATTTATCTGATAAAATAAATAACGATTACTTGACCATTGCAGTCACACCAGAGCGACAGATCTCAATGGTTTCAAAATTCGAAATCACATTCAAAAAGGCATCAATACGACTTGGCACTTCGGTCAGCTCTACGATCATCGTATCCCCAACGGACTCCACAACATTCGCATGATAGACCTCTGCGATTTCGCGGATTGCATTGCGGCTGGGTGTATCTGGCGTAGACATTTTGACAAAGACAAGCTCTTTGCAATAGCTATCCTGTTCATCAAGCTGTTTGATCCAAATGACCTCATGGAGTTTGGAAACCTGCTTCATGACCTGTTCCAAAATCTTTTCATCTGCTGTGACGATAATGGACATGCGCGACACCTTTGGGTCAGTCGTTGCAGAAGCCGTCAGCGAATCAATGTTAAATGCACGCCGTCCAAACAGACTTGCAACGCGTGCCAAAACGCCTGCATGGTTTCGCACCAAAGCCGTAACAATATATTTGTTATTGTGCATGATCTCACCCCCTTAATCTGCAATGATATTGCGGATATCCTGACCTGCTGCAATCATGGGCAGCACGCGTTCATCGCGGTCTACCACACAGTCAATGATCGTCGGACCATTATGTGCAAGTGCCTTTATGAGTGCTCCTTTCAGTTCTTCTGGTGTCGTGCATCGGAAACCCTGCGCACCAAACGCCTCTGCAAGTTTGATGTAATCGGTCTTGCGTTCCAGCGTTGTGGAAGAATATCGTTTTTCATAAAACATGCTTTGCCATTGACGTACCATGCCAAGCACCTGATTGTTCATGATGACCGTAATGACTGGTAGGTTATAAGTTACCGTTGTACACAGTTCATTGAGATTCATATGGAACGATCCATCACCTGTCATATGAATGACCGGCTGGTGTGGCTTTGCAACCTTTGCACCGATCGCCGCACCATAGCCAAATCCCATCGTGCCCAGTCCGCCCGAGGTCAGAAACTGTCTTGGGTGATTGCGCCCACAATACTGCGCCGTCCACATCTGATGCTGACCGACATCAGTTGTGAAAATCAAGTCATCTCCGCCAAGCTCCGCACAAATCTTTACGATCTGATGCGGATGCAGACAATCTTCGGCGTCTTTTGGTTTATAGTCTAATTTCCGGCGCCACTCGTCTATCTGTGCACGCCACTCGGTATGCTTTGTCTCCTTCACATAGGGCAGCACCCTTGCAAGAAAAGTCTTTGCGTCTGATACCAAAAAATCATCGGTCGGCAAATTCTTATTGATCTCTGCTGCATCCACATCCACATGGATAACACGCGCCTTTGGCGCAAATCGATTGATGTTCGTTGCAACCCGATCAGAGAATCGTGCACCAATGGACAACAGCACATCCGCACGGTCTACTGCCCAGCCGGAAGATACCTTACCATGCATGCCCAGCATTCCAAGATACAGCGGCTCGTCTTCTGGCAAACTGCCCAGTGACATGATCGTACCCGCTGCCGGAATATCTGCTTTGTGCATCAAATCTAACAGCTCTTGATATGCGCCAGATGCAACGATTCCGCCGCCATAGTAAATGACCGGATATTTTGCCGCGTTGATCTCTGCTGCAATGCGCTGCAAATCTCCATCCGCAACCTCAAATCCTTCTTGTGTCGGCATAACTGTGGGTTTTGGCTCATATTCACACATTGCAGACGTGATATCCTTTGGAATGTCAATGAGGACTGGACCTGATCTGCCGCTCTGTGCGATCTGAAATGCTTCGCGCACAGTGTCTGCAAGCTCTTCCACACGTCCTACCACAAAGTTATGCTTTGTGATCGGCATTGTAATGCCTGCAATATAGACTTCCTGAAAAGAGTCCTTACCAATGAGCGGAACACCAACATTGCCCGTGATCGCCACCATCGGCACCGAATCCATATATGCAGTTGCAATGCCTGTGACCAGATTAGTTGCACCCGGTCCCGATGTTGCGAGTACAACGCCAGTTTTTCCAGTCGCACGTGCATATCCATCTGCGGCATGTGCTGCCCCCTGTTCATGGGCGGTAATGATATGGCGAATGCGATCTTGGTACTTGTATAGTGCATCATAAATATTTAGGACTGCACCACCCGGGTAACCAAAAATCGTATCAGCACCTTGTTCCAATAGGGTCTCACACAAGATCTGTGCGCCGCTGAGTCTCATTTGCCATCTCACCTTTCCGAATCATTTAAAAAAACGGTCTTTGCCTCTATGTTAAGAGACAAAGACCGAATTGGTTCTCTGCGGTACCACTCTACTTGCTGCTGGCATCCCCCCAACAGCCACTCTACACCTACAACACAGGCTTCCGCCGTGTTATACGCTTGCCTGATAACGGTGGCATCCGTCTCCAATTACTCTAAAAAATTTCATTTGAGCTGCTCGCGGGTGATGTTCACACACCTTCTCTTTATCATCTTTCACCAACCGATGACTCTCTAAAAAAGATCTGGGGTTACTGTCCCGTTCTCTGCATTTTCCAATATGTGGTTCAACTGTATGTTCCCATTATAAAATCCTTTTACACTTTTGTCAATGAAAATCTGCCGACATTCTGCATAATCTTAAATGATTTTGTGTACAATAAATTAGAAATTGAAACAAAGGAGGCATTTTCATGTCCGTCTCCCTGATACGTACATTGGTGCTCTATGTAGCGATCATTTGCGCCATAAGGCTTATGGGCAAGCGGCAAATTGGCGAACTTGAGCCATCTGACCTTGTAATCACCATTCTATTATCCGAGCTTGCCGCCGTCCCCATGCAAGATCTCGGTATTCCCTTGACTGCCGGACTTGTCCCAATGGCGGTGTTGGTTTCCATTGAAATTCTGGTGTCCTATCTCTGCCTCAAAAGCCGTCGCCTGCGCCGTTTTATCAATGGACAAGCCGCAATTTTGATTCGGCATGGTGAACTAGATGTGAAAAAACTGCGGGAACTGCGCATCTCAACAGACGAGATCATTGAGGCCCTGAGACAGGATAATATACAGGCTGTTTCTGATATAAAATATGGAATTTTAGAGCCAAACGGACGCATGTCCTATGTGCTCAAACAGCCCGTGCAGCCGGTCACTGCCGAGATGATCCAGCACACACCGCCTGATGTTGGTGTCCCCTTTGTCGTCATTACCGAAGGACACCCCGTCCTTGGCAGTCTGGATCAACTAAACCTCACGGTATCCGACCTTGAAAAACGCGTCAAAAAGGCAAATATTCCTCGCATTTCTGATGTTTTTTTGATGACGCTTGACGACTGTGGAAATCAGTTCATCCAGCGAAAGGAGGAGCTATGAAACGCCTTGTTGCTGCTTGTGTCCTGCTCTCCCTTATTTCCTTTGGCTGCATTACAGAATATCGCACCATTGCCAATACTGCGAACACCTTAGCCGCCGCTGTCTCAGGGCAGACAGACACAGAAATCCTGTATGAGAGTTACAGTGAATGGAGCCGGAAGAAACCCACACTGAGTGCCATGATTGCACACCCAGAGATTGACCAAATCGAAAACCTATTTATCCGTGCCATTCAGGCATCCAGAAATGAAGACTTAAACGAAACGCGCCTGCAAGTTGCCGAACTAACTGGAATGCTCCGGCATCTATCCGAGCTGCAATTCCCACACTTATACAATATATTCTGAGCTATATGCATAAAAAAGCGTCTGATTTTCATCAGACGCTTTTCTTTATTTCTGTGCGCTGCGAATTCGGTTCACTGCTTTTTTCAGCTTAATCTGTGCATGTGCAAATTCTATTTCTCCAGCCTTAGCAGACTGTACATGTGCTTCTGCACGCTTCTTTGCCTGCTCCGCACGGTTAAGATCAATTTCATCTGCCCATTCACAGGTGTGTGCAATGATCGTTGCCTGACCATCGTTCACTTCAATAAAGCCATTTGCAACCGCTGCGAGTCTCGACTTTCCATTTTCATAAATGGTCAGACCACCGATACCCAGTGGTGCCAGATATGCAACGTGATTCGGCAGGATGCCAACATCACCTGTCACAGTTCTTACAATGCAGCGATCCACATCACCCTCGAAGAATTTCTTCTCCGCAGTCAGGACACGCAAATGAAAGGTAGCCATAACTTATGCTCCCTTCTTCGCCTTCTCCACTGCCTCCTCGATGGTGCCGACGAACAAGAACGCCGACTCGGGCAGATCATCATGCTTGCCCTCCAGAATCTCCTTAAAGCCGCGTACAGTCTCCTTGACCGGAACGTACTTACCAGCCATACCGGTGAACTGCTCTGCAACAGAGAACGGCTGTGACAGGAAGTTCTGAATCTTACGTGCACGGGCAACGGTCAGCTTATCCTCATCCGACAGCTCGTCCATACCCAGAATTGCAATGATATCCTGAAGCTCCTTATAGCGCTGCAGAATGGTCTGCACTGCACGTGCAACTTCATAATGGTCCTTGCCAACCATTTCAGGTGCCAGAATACGAGAGGTAGAATCCAGCGGATCCACAGCCGGATAGATACCCAGAGACGCGATCTGACGAGAAAGAACGGTCTTTGCATCCAGATGCGCAAAGGTTGTAGCCGGAGCCGGGTCAGTCAGGTCATCGGCAGGCACGTAGACAGCCTGAACCGAGGTGATAGAACCCTTCTTGGTAGAAGTAATACGCTCCTGCAATGCACCCATTTCAGTTGCCAGAGTTGGCTGGTAACCTACCGCAGATGGCATACGACCCAACAGAGCTGAAACCTCAGAACCTGCCTGGGTGAAACGGAAGATGTTGTCAATAAACAACAGCACGTCCTGACCTTCCACATCGCGGAAGTACTCTGCCATGGTCAGACCAGACAATGCAACACGCATACGTGCTCCGGGCGGCTCGTTCATCTGACCGTAAACCAGAACGGTCTTGTCGATAACCCCAGACTCCTGCATTTCGTTGTACAGGTCATTACCCTCACGGGTACGCTCGCCGACGCCAGTAAATACAGAGATACCACCATGCTGCTTGGCAATGTTGTTAATCAGCTCCATGATGATAACGGTTTTACCTACGCCTGCACCGCCGAACAGACCAATCTTACCGCCCTTAGCGTACGGTGCGATCAGGTCAACGACCTTGATTCCGGTCTCCAGAATCTCCGTCTGTGGCTGCTGATCCTCATAAGCTGGTGCCTCACGATGGATTGGCCAGCGCTCTGCTGCACCGGACTCCGGCTTGTTATCAACCGGAGCACCGAGCAGGTTGAAGATACGACCCAGATTTTCACGACCAACCGGTACAGTAATTGGTGCACCAGTATCCTTCGCATCCATTCCGCGAACGAGACCGTCGGTGGACTGCATCGCAATGCAGCGGACGGTGTCCTGACCAATGTGCTGCGCAACCTCTACGGTCACGGTATGCCCATCGGGCGCGTCGATGGTGATCGCATTCAGCAGTTTCGGCAGGGCGTCTGCGGGAAATTTGATATCCAGTACTGGTCCAATGATCTGGACAACAGTACCAATATTCTGTTCACTCATTTGCAAAACTCCCTAAATCTAGTAAAGTGGATTAACCGCCCACTGCGCCAGAACCTGCAACGATCTCAGTAATTTCCTGTGTAATCGCCGCCTGACGGGCACGGTTATAGGACAGATTCAAATCTTCGATCATCTCGCCTGCGTTATCAGAAGCAGACTCCATCGCCATACGGCGTGCAGACTGCTCAGACGCATAAGACTCTACCACAGCACCATAGATCGTGCCGCCAATATACTCTGGGATGATCGCATTCAGCACAGTTTCCGGAGACGGATCGCACTCCACCAAGCCATGCTTCTTTTTTTCTGCGCCCTTGTTGTCCTCAGACGTGGGTGCAGCAGGCAGGAGGCGTACAACGCGCGGTTCCTGTGTCATCGGGGAAACGAATGCTGTATAGCACAGATAGATCTCATCGATCTCACCCGCACGGAAGCGTGCGAGCAGATCAGCAGTGATCGGTTGGATCTCCGAAATGGTCAATGACTCAGCAAGCCCCGGATAATCTGCAAGCACTTCATAACCACGCTTGCCAAAATACTCCTGTGCCTTTTTGCCGATGGTCAAAACCGATACCTGCTTGTTTGCCATTTCAGCTGTCGCCAGCTTAAGCACGCCGGCATTGTAGCCGCCAGCTAGACCGCGATCACCTGCAATGACCACAAACAGACTCTTTTTCACCGTTCTCTGTTCGGTGTAAACGCTGGAAAAGCGATTTTCACGCAGTACACGAGAAACGGTATCTTGCAGCGCATAGAAATACGGTCTTGCCTGTTCTACGCGCTCCTTTGCGCGGCGCAGCTTGCTGGATGCAACCAATTCCATCGCTTTCGTGATCTGCATGGTTGATTCAACGCTTCGGATGCGTCGCTTGATATCCTTCATATTTCCGGAAGCCATTCTCAGATGCCTCCTTTAGTGCTCGCCGAGGAATTTTGCCTTAAACGCCTCGATTGCCTTCGGGAGTGCGTCCTTAACACCGTCAATAGACTTGGTCTCACGGATGGAATCCAGAATCTCACTGTGTCCAGCTTCCAGATAAGCAAAAAGTTCATTCTGGAACTCAGTGATCTGCTCGACTGGAATATCGATCAGATACTTATTTACGACTGCGAAAATGATAACAACCTGCTTTTCAACCGTGATCGGGCTGTTCTGCGGCTGCTTGAGTACCTCAACGATACGTTCACCCTGCGCCAGACGTGCTTTGGTATCTGCGTCCAAATCAGAGCCGAACTGGGAGAATGCTTGCAGTTCGCGATACTGCGAATATGCCAGCTTCAAAGTACCAGATACCTTCTTCATCGCCTTGGTCTGTGCGTTACCACCTACACGGGATACCGAGATACCAGGGTTAACCGCTGGACGAACACCCATGTTGAACAGCTCAGTCTCAAGGAAGATCTGACCGTCGGTAATGGAAATAACGTTCGTCGGAATATACGCGGAAACGTCACCTGCCTGTGTCTCGATGACTGGCAGAGCAGTCAGAGAGCCACCATTCTGGAGGTTTGCTGCACGCTCGAGCAGACGGGAGTGCAGATAGAATACATCGCCAGGATATGCCTCACGTCCGGGTGGACGATGGAGCAGAAGGGAGAGTGCACGGTAAGCAACTGCGTGCTTGGACAAATCATCATAGATTACCAGTACGTCCTTACCCTTGTGCATGAAGTACTCACCAATGGAGCAGCCAGAGTATGGTGCAATATACTGGAGCGGTGCAGACTCAGATGCAGTTGCAGCAACAACAATGGTGTAATCCATCGCGCCGTTTGCTGCAAGTGTTTCTGCAACCTGTGCAACGGTAGAACGCTTCTGACCGATTGCAACATAGATACAGATAACGCCTGTATTCTTCTGGTTAATGATCGTATCCAGACAAATTGCTGTCTTACCAGTCTGTCTGTCACCGATGATCAGCTCACGCTGACCACGACCAATCGGAATCATGGAGTCAATAGCCTTGATACCAGTCTGGAGCGGTACATTGACCGGGCTTCTCTCGATGATACCCGGAGCTGGGCACTCGATCGGACGTGCTTCGCTTGTCGCGATCGGACCCTTACCGTCGATCGGCATACCCAGTGCGTCTACAACACGACCGAGCATTGCCTCGCCAACTGGAACTTCTACGATACGGCCAGTGCGCTTAACAGTGTCACCTTCGCGGATGTTCTGATCCGAGCCGAGCAATACGGCGCCGACCAGGTCTTCCTCAAGGTTCTGCGCCATGCCGTAAACACCGCCATCAAATTCCAGCATCTCGCCGGACATACAGTCTTCCAGACCGTGAATATGACAGATACCGTCACCAACAGATACAACTGTACCAACATTCTGCAACTTGATCTGAGACTGGTAATTGGTAATCTGCTGTTTAATTATCGTACTGATTTCATCAGGGCGTAAATCCATGAAGTCACCTTCTTTCTTACGCAATTATTTGACCCAGTGATGCCGCAATCCCAGCGAGGCGGGATTTTACAGTGTCATCGATCTGCTTGTTCTCGATACGCACCAATACGCCGCCAATCACATTCGGATCGATCTCATTTTTGAGAACGATCTGCTTGCTGGTCACCTGAGCCATTTTATTTTTGAGTTTTTCCATCTGGTCCTCGGTCAGTGCGACTGCAGTGATTGCAGTTACACCGCACATACCGGCATCCAGATAATAGAGATCCTGATACGCTGCTGCCATCTCGTGAATCATCCCAATGCGTCGCTTTTCTGTTAAAAGCAGCAGGAAATTGAGCAAATATGGATGGACTTGATTTTCAAATACCACGCGAATGGTGTCTTTTTTCTCTTCCATTGCGATGGATGGCGTAGTCAGAACTTTGAGGTAATCGGGGTATTCTGCAAACAATGCAGACACTTCGCCCAGAGCCTCACACATTGGGGCAGCAAGATTTTCTTCCTTGGCTACCTCATATAAGGATAGCGCATAGCGCTCACTGACAACTGTTGCCACAGCGCTCACCCTACCTTATCAATGAAATCGTCGATCAAACGCTTGTGATCGTCCGGATTTACCTCACGCTCGACCACCTTCGAGGCGATCATCATGGACAGATCCGCGATTTCATCCTTCATTTGATTCATCGCCTTCTTACGTTCCTGCTCAATGCTCTCTTCAGCGCGCTGTTTTGCAGCAGCAGCGTCATGGTTCGCCTGCTCGACGATATCTTCCGCACGCTTTTCTGCGCGCTTCTGAGCACTCGATACGATTTCAGCTGCTTCCTGCTTTGCGTTGGCAATGGACGCAGTATAATCGCGCTTCATTGCCTCTGCTTCACGGCGGTCGGTCTCTGCATGGGTATACAGATCGCGAACCTCCTGCTCACGTGCTGCGAGCATACTGCGCAATGGCTTGTACAGGAAATGCTTGACGATAAGGAACGTAATCAGCGTGTTACAGATTGTAACAAACAGTGACCACAAATTGAGGTCAACAAACGCTCTTGTCAATTCTTCCACTGGTTTTCCTCCTTCCGAAATGGAAGTTTCGGTCTTTTACTCGCTTTGTGTCAATTAGAACTGACCCAGCAGCGGGTTAGCAAAGATCAGGATCAGTGCGATAACCAGTGCGTAAATACCAGTGGACTCGGTCATAGCGATACCCATGATCATGGTACGAGTAACGTCGGACTGTGCCTCCGGCTGACGTGCGATTGCAGAACAAGCCTGACCTGCAACGTAACCCTCACCGATACCAGGGCCAAGACCTGCAATCATTGCCATTCCGGCACCCAGAGCGGACATACCTGCTACAAATGCTTTCGGATCCATAAACTTTATTTCCTCCTAAGATGTTTTTCTCAGAACCATCATACAAATGGTCTGTTGACGTGAATTGAAGTGCACGTTTTGCTTATGCTTCACGTGCAGAGCCTACATAGGCCATAGTCAGCATACTGAAAATGAATGCCTGAATACCAGCCGAGAACAGATCAAAGTACAGGGACAGAACGCCCGGAATACCGATCTGCAACAGCGGAATTGGCAAATGGAGCGCACTTGACAGCGAGCCAAGCGCACCGATCAGCAATGTACTGATAACCATACCACCTGCGATGTTGCCGAAATGACGGAAGCTCATCGACACAGGCGTTGCGATCTCACTGAGAATATTGAGCGGCAGCATAACCGGCAGCGGATCCAAGAAGCCCTTGAGGTATCCGCCCAAGCCCTTGTAGCGCAGATTGGTATAAATGATCATCGCAAAGGTCATAAGCGCCCAACCCAAAGTGGTGTTGAGGTCTGCTGTGACCGAGCGAAGTCCGATCAGCGAAGTCAGCGTGCCCAGCATAGAGGACAGCATCAGTGTCATAATATAGGGTGCATACTGCTCACAGCCCTTGCCCATATTCTGTTCGATCAAGCCATCCAGCATCAGGATCACTTTTTCAATGAATGCCTGCTTGCCTTTCGGGATCTTTTGCAGATTATGTGTAAAGAAGATACACATACCCAAAATTAACAGCATTACCACCCATGCGTTTACCATGGTTTCGGTAATTGAAATATGCCCAAAAATCGGAAGGGAAAAATCAGATTCCCAATAGATTCGAGCACCAGTAATATTGGTGTCCATTTACAGTTCCCCTCCTTTCTTTAATAAGTTCAAAATCATAAAAGTGATTTTTGGCGAAAAAAGAGTGAAAACAGCCGCGGGTATATTCACCCAATCTGTCAGGATCATACCGACCAGAAAAATCGCGGTCAGGGTATAGCGCATCGCATAAGATTTTGTGATAATCTTGCTTGCTCGCGCAGGATCTCCCTGCCAGACAGCGCGTACTGCACTGCGGCTCATTAAATAAAAGCTCCAAAGCGCAAATGCAGTTCCTGCAAATGCGCCCACGGCAACCGGAAGAATCGGCTGACGAAAGAGCACCAGAATTCCAAATATGATGAGTGCAACCGGAATGACCCCTTTTGTCAGCCGCCGCAGCTCTTCGTTGGCAATGGCATAATCAGGCATCTTCATCCTCCTGTTCCTGCGTATCCATTTGTAAGATACGCACGACTTTTAAAAAGGACACTGCCGCACCGCCAAGCCCTAGAAAAATTCCAGGGATGACTACCCAGCTTCCGAGAGCAAACCGTTTCGAAAGCCAGTATGCTGCCACTGTACACAGGATCACGGGGGTAATGATTGCAAATCCCAGCTGTCCTGCCACCGCCACCCATTGCCATGGGGTACGTTTTTTTGTGGTACGCATGGTTGCGCTGCGCCACCTTTCTTCAGCACTCAATGTATAGCCTTAAATTTCTACACATCTGATTCTATTATATCTGAATTTGCCAGAAAACAAAAGCCTTTCCCGAAGGATTTTTACGATTTATGCAAACACCATGATTTTCGCACAAAAAAATCGACGCAATCTTGGTGATTGCGTCAATAAATATACGCCTTGTTTGAAATGGTTATATGCTGCTTTCCTCTTTCATTCCATTGTTATGTAAGAGCAGAAATTCTTTTCTTTTTACAGTAAACCACAAGAGATCCTTCTTAAAGATACTTTTTCATAATCTCAGTTGCCTGAATCTCTTCTTCACTTAGTGCAACGACGAAATCCACGCTATGTTTTGCTGCGAACGCATCCAGATCCAGAAGGAACTTTTCTGCGTCGCTTGCATCCTTAGAATCTACGATTCTATAAAGCGCATCAATAAACACCTTCGAAATATCATAATTACCAGCATGCATGCCTGCAACGAAGCCGAGCAGGGATGGATAGCTGTCAACTGAATAATCACTGACATTAATCAGGCGCGCATCATGTGCAACATCAAACTTCAGCTTATCGCCCTTCGCGATGCATACAACGCTGCCCTTCTCTTCCTGTACTGCAGCATTTACCAGATCGATAATTGCCTTTGTTTTGCCGGTGCCAGCGCCGCCCATAATAAGTTTTACCATAGTAACTTCCTCCTAGCCTAGTTCAAATTCGTTCACAGAATCTTCCTGTGATCCGAACCCAATGAGGTTGTATTTATGTTACCATACTCTGTACAAAAAAACAACCGTTACGCCATGATTTTTTAGCAGATTGCAAAATTTTTATTTACTGTTTTGCCTGCCGCTTCCTGCCGCCTGACACAAGAGCCCTAGAACATCCCAAAACCCCTGCCGCTCCACATCACAACCTGCTCGCAGTGGGATCTCGCGCAATACCTCTCCTTGTGCATCTAAAACACGTGCTGTTCCGATCTGTTCACCCTGTGCAATGGGCGCACTTACCTCATCTGGGCGATCATATGCCACTGTAATGCCTTCTAAACGCTCTTTTTCGATCGTAATGGTATCTGGCGCGTCGCAGATCACGGATACACATTCCTGTTTTCCAAGCACAACTGGAAGGTCAGCACATGCCACGGAGACATCAGGTGTATAAGCAGCAAAATTGGCAAAACCATAGTTTAAAAGCTGGCTTGCATCCGCTGTACGTGCATCTTTGTCCGGTGCTGCCATAACAACAGCAATGAGCGTCAAGCCTTCGCGTTTTGCAGCTGCTGAAATACAAAAACCAGCCTCCGAGATATATCCAGTTTTCAGTCCGATCATACCATCATACTTTTTCAGCATTTTATTGGTATTTGCGAGCCCAAACTGTCCATTTCGAATGGTATCCATCCAAATACTTGTGTATTCAATGATTTTTGGGTGCTTGAGCAATTCAACTGAAATGAGTGCCAGATCGTGTGCCGTTGTTAGCGTCTTCTTGCCGCCTGTATCCAGACCATTAGCATTGACAAAGGTCGTACCTGTGCACCCCAGTTCTTGTGCGCGTGTATTCATGAGTTCCACAAAGGAATCCTCGCTGCCCGCCAAATGCTCTGCCATTGCCACCGCACAGTCATTGGCAGATCCAACTGCGATCGCCTTGAGCATCTCATCTACGGTCAGCTGCTCCCCTTCCTTGAGCCAGATCTGCGTACCACCCATAGAAGCTGCATATGCCGACCCTGTTACAAGATCCGTGAGTTTGATTTTCCCACTGTCCACCGCTTCCATGGTTAAAAGCATGGTCATAATTTTTGTAACAGACGCTGGCTGTAACTGATCATCAGCATGGTATCCATATAAAGGGGTTCCATCTGCTGCATAGAGTGCCGCCGATTTTGCCTTGAGTCCTCCCATTTCCGGCAGTGCGAGTGCCTGCCCTGAAAGTAGCCCTGCACATGTCAATACACACAACCATCGTTTCCAATTCATCGTTCCCCATCCTCCTTTGGCTTATCCTATGCGCACATAGAATGCAGTATGCTTATTGACAGCGGACTATATCGCGAGATATCATAGAATTAGAAATTTCTTTTTCAGCCATTTTTGATCATCCCTATATATGCGCTCTCAAATGTGCTGCTCCTACTCTGGTGTTTTGACCGTGTAAACTATTCTATTCATAAGAGGATTTTATTTATGTCTATGCTGCAAAACAGCGTGATTGTCTTTCATCAAATCTTGGTTATGTTCCTTTTAATGCTCGTTGGATATCTCCTATTCCGGCGTCAAATTTTGGATAACCATACAACATCACGTATTTCTACTCTTCTTAATGCATTTATTATGCCATGCTGTGTCTTGTCTTCCTTTAATCGAGTTTTTGACCCAATTTTGGCGCGTACACTTGCCCTAACTTTACTGTGTGCCATTCTCGTATTTATCCTGTCCACCGCCCTTGCTGGCGCACTCTACCGCGCAGAACATCCAAACAACTATCGGGATTGCCGCATGTGCGTTGTATTCTCCAATAATGGCTTCATGGCGCTGCCCTTGCTGAGTGCGATGTTTGGAGACACTGGCGTATTTTTAGGCTCTGCGCACATTGTTACCATGGCAGTTGTTCTATGGACATACGGACTTGCGCAGGTAGATCGCAGCTTCAAATTCTCCGCACGACGCATTTTACTCAACCCCGGTATCATCGCCGCTGCGCTTGGCATTCTTCTGTTCGTGTCTCCATTCACTCTGCCAACTGATGTGAGCCTAGCCCTGACGCACCTAGCAAATCTCAATACCCCGCTCGCGATGCTGGTGCTTGGCGCATATATGGCACAGGTCGATCTCAAGAGCTGTTTCCTCGACCGCGAAGTTTGGAAAGCCAGCTCTGTGCGGCTTTTGCTGATTCCCACCTGCACCATGCTGATGCTCCTATTCATTCCATTGGATCTGACGGCAAAGCTCACGCTGCTCGTTGGCGCTGCTGCACCTTGTGCGATCGCTGCCGCGATGTTTGCACAGATCCACGGCTCTGATTATCTGTTTTCTACCAAAACAGTTGCATTATCCACACTATTGTCGCTCATCACCTTACCTAGTATCATTGCCGTGATGAGTTTCTTGATAGAATCTGTTAAAATATTCTAGTACTCTATAAATCTAGAAAACAGTATGAATTAAAGTGAAAGTGTGTTATGATATAGTTGGGTGATAAAAATGAAACAGAAATACTTTGTAACATTGACGGATGAAGAACGAGCTTTTCTTGAAGATTTGATTGCCAAAGGACGCACACAAGGATATCGCATCAGGCATGCCCAGATACTGTTAAAGCTAGATGAGATTCCAGAAAACAGAAAATGGACATATACTGCAATTCAAGATGCCTATCATGCCACACCGTACACAATAAGTCAGCTTGCAAAACGATTCGTGACAGATGGTTTAGAAGCTGCTCTTGGTCGAAAGGAGCAAATCAATCGTCATAGAAAAGTAGATGGAACCGTAGAAGCACATATGATTGCAATTGCATGTTCAGAAGCACCAAAAGGGCGAGAGCGCTGGACATTACAGTTAATTGCAGATGAATTGGTGCGTCTTGGTGTAGTAGAAAGCATTTCTCCCACCGCAGTGATGAATACACTTAAAAAAACGAACTTAAGCCATGGCAAAAGAAAGAATGGTGCATTCCAAAAGCCGGAGCAGAGTTTGTAGCCCGAATGGAGGATGTGCTGGATCTATACCAGCGTCCCTATGATCCATTGTGCCCAGTGATTTGCTTAGGGCGTTTCTGAAAAGTAAAAAGTGACGAATGATACCAAATGTGGTAAAATA
>JAHHRJ010000015.1 GCA_020025885.1 Butyricicoccus sp.
CTCATCTGGTAGAGCGCCACCTTGCCAAGGTGGAGGTAGCGAGTTCGAGCCTCGTCATCCGCTCCATATGGTACCATAGCCAAGTGGTAAGGCGTGGGACTGCAACTCCCTGATCCCCAGTTCAAATCTGGGTGGTACCTCCATTAACACTCTGTACAAATCGTGCAGAGTGTTTTTGTTTTATGTGAAAATCGAAAGGAGTTTCGTGTGCGAAAAATTATTCTCTATATTGCGATGAGTTTGGATGGCTTCATTGCGGACAAAGACGGTGGTGTGAATTGGCTTGGTGGAGACGGTAGCGAGCCGGAAAATTTTGGCAGATATGCACGATTTATTGAAACGATAGATACAGTCGTTTTGGGGTGGAATACCTATCACCAAATTGTGACAGAACTATCTCCCGATGTGTGGCCGTATGCAGGCAAGACAAGCTATGTGGTGACTCATCGGCAGATGGAGAACTTAGAGGAAATCATATTTACCGGACAGAACTTACCGGAACTGATCGCAAGACTGAAACCACAAAAGGGAAAAGATATTTGGATTTGCGGCGGTGCAGGCATTGCACAACAGCTGATGAAAGAAAATTTGATCGACGAAGTTTGTGTTTCGGTCATTCCTATGTTGCTAGGTGAGGGGATACGGCTGTTTGAAGGCGCACAGATGTCGCTGAAGCTCATGCACACAGAACAGTACAATGGAATCGTTGACCTTGTATATCAGGTGCGGGAAACGATTTGATTTGGAAAGCGCATAACGAAAGCGAGATAGAAACGTATGATGACGGAGCGGCAGCAGCTTATTTTGAAAAAGAGAAAGATACAGTTTGTGAAAAATGGACTGAGGGTTCTCTCTGGTATTGAAGTGCTGGAACTTTATGAGGATAATGAAAACATAGAACTGAATACGATGTATAAAGCTTATCTTCCAACGTATTTGACAGAGAATGGCAATCTGCCATACAGCAAATTGCCATTCTCATCTTCAAAGTCTGAAATTTACGATTGGATCATCCAAGATACAGAGATTCAGGAACAAAAAGAATATTTTCTTCTGTATGGAATCTGGGTGAAGATCCGTATTTGGGATCGATCACTTGCAGCAGAATCTCTGTGGGCGTTAAATAAACATACCGGTTTTTTGCTTGCGGAATCCGATTACAGCCGCATTCTGGAGGTCGGCGCGGATTCGAGAGATGAAGAGAATTATTTGCTTGATATCTGGACATACAATAGATAGCTCACTCATCCAATCTGGAATCCGGGAAAATACTTTCGCACGAATGGAATGTCCCGCACAGTAAATGTCAAGCCGTTCAGATAGTCTAGGGCTCCGCTGTCAGTTGTGAAGTCAAAGGTCAGTTTATAGGAGTATAGAAGCTGGCTGGTTTCTCCATAGGGCTTATTCTTTGCGTTGGTTCCATATTTGCCATCGCCCAGCAGAGGATGCCCAATGGCTGCCATTTGGGCGCGAATCTGGTGGGTGCGTCCAGTGAGTAGTGTGCACTCGATCAGTGACAAACCATTTCGGTTGGCGAGTACTTTATAAATCGTCTGTGCAGTCTTTGCACCGGGCATAGGGCGAGAAAACACATCCACCTGTTTTTTGTTTTCGTCGCGGCGCAGATAATGCGTGATCTTTCCAGAACGGATTTTGGGGACACCGTGCACAACGCAGAGGTAGCGCTTTGTCAGCTCACGATCACAAATTTTGTCATTCATAATGCGCAGCGCTTCGGCTGTCTTGGCAGCAATGACAATGCCGCCTGTGTTGCGGTCAATGCGATTGCACAGCGCGGGGACAAAGGAAGATTCGTCTTTGGGGTTCCATTGTCCACTTTGCGCAAGATAGGCTTGGATATGGGCAATCAAGGTATCGTTGTCTCCGCGCTCGTCTGCATGCACCACCATACCTGGCTGCTTGTCCGCGAGCAGGATATGGCTGTCTTCATACAAAATGTGTACCTGTGGTGTGGAAATTTTTTCATATGCCATTTGTGTATCAGGGGTTTCAAAAAATTCATCGTTGATGTATAATTGTAAGAGATCTCCTGTACACAGCTTATAAGATGGCTCGGTGCGTTTGCCGTTTATTTTGATGCGCTTGAGCCGCACATATTTGTGCATGAGTCCGCCGGGAAGGGCGGGGACTGCTTTTTCAAGGAACTTATTGAGCCGTTGTCCGCTGTCATTTGGTTTGATATAGAACTCCTTCAAGGAAAAAATCGCCTCCGGTTTCCTGTCGTTTTTACGTTTCTTATAGTATAAACGATTCTTCCCAAAAAGAAAACACACATTTTTTGCATATTATAGTTGACAAACAGGGAGTATTTATAGTATACTATCCAATGTACCATGTGAGGTAGTCATGAAGATTGATTTAAGAAAACTGATTGGTGTCCATGGCGACACGATCCCTTTCTCCGGCACGATTGATTTGTCGAAAGAGGAATTGTATGGCGCGCGTCCATTCCAAGACCCCATCACCTATTCCGGTGAGATTGTAAACCATCTTGGAATTCTTCGTCTGACCGGTCAGGTTCATACAACGTATCATACCTGTTGTGCCAGATGCTTAAAGGATCTGGAAATTCCGGTTTCTGCGTTGGTCGATGTGGTTCTTTCACGCGACGAGACCGCAGAAGAGGAAGAGGATGTTTTCCCGATCGAAAACAATGAGATCGAGCTGGAAGATGTATTTATCCCTGCGCTCATCTTACAGGTGGACATGACTTATCTATGCAGGGAAGACTGCAAAGGACTTTGTCCCTCCTGCGGCTGTGATCGCAATGAGTTCACATGCTCATGCGAATCAAAGCAGGTCGATCCGCGTATGTCGGTTCTGGCTAAGCTGCTCGAAGGTAATGAGGGCCGGCAGGACTGAGTCAGCGTTCGCGATATGCGGACGGTAGTACGGTTTTCAAAAACTTAGAACATAAAGTAGGAGGTGTTACCACATGGCAGTACCTAAGAGAAAGACGTCTAAGGCTAGACGTGATAAGAGACGTAACTCCCACTGGAAGCTCTCGCTTCCTGGCATGACTAAGTGCCCAAAGTGCGGTGAGTTCAAGCTCTCCCACAGAATGTGCAAGGCTTGCGGTCATTACAATGGCCGTGAGGTCGTTCAGACCGAAGCGTAAGCAAAATGAAGAAAAAAGTAGGGAAAGCAGATGCTTTCTCTATTTTTTTGCCAAGAGGAGCGAAAATGATATGGCATCTAAAATTATTTCAGTTGATCCGAACTCTCCGGCAGAGCGTGCTGGAATCGTTGCAGGAGAGACACTTCTGATGATCGATGGTGCGGCAGTACGCGACGTACTTGATTATAAATTCTATGGATATGATGCAAAACTGTCTTTGGAACTCCTGTCTGAAGCGGGTGAGCAGCGCACCGTTGTCATTCATAAGCGTGAAGGGGAACCGCTGGGACTCAATTTTGAGCACTATCTCATGGATAAAATGAAGCGTTGCTCAAATAAATGCGTATTTTGTTTTATTGACCAGATGCCGAAGGGCATGCGCGAAACATTGTATGTCAAAGACGATGATGCGCGTATGTCGTTCCTATTGGGCAACTATATTACGATGACCAATCTCTCGGAGGAAGATGTACAGCGCGTGCTGCGCATGCATATTTCTCCCATCAATATTTCCGTACAGACTACAAACCCGGAGCTGCGTATTAAAATGCTGCAAAACCCCAAGGCAGGCGAGTCCTTGAAGCTACTGCCGCGTTTTGCAGAGGGCGGTATTTCCATGAACTGCCAGCTTGTGATCTGTGAGGGCATGAATGATGGAGACGAACTGCGCCGTTCGCTGCATGATTTGGAAGCACTATATCCTGCGGTGACTTCGATCTCTGTTGTTCCATTTGGCATGACACAGCACCGTGAGGGACTATATCCACTCCAGCCGACCACCAAGCAGGGCGCAGCAGAGATGCTGGATATCGTGGAAGAATTTGCGGAAAAATGCCTGGAGAAGCACGGCACACGACTGGCATGGTGTGGAGATGAAGTATATCTCAAGGCGGGCAGACCACTGCCACATGCAGATTACTATGAAGATTTCACACAGTTTGAAAACGGAATTGGGATGCTGGCACTGTTTGCGGAGGAATTTCGACTCGCACTTCCGGATTATGCTGGACGGACTTCACGCCCATTTTGCATTGCAACAGGTCAGGCGGCAGTATCCACGATGGATACACTCATTGACGAAGCGAGCAAGGTATGCGATAATTTATCTGGAAACATATATGCAATTGAGAATGTATTCTTTGGAACTGGGGTTACGGTTGCAGGACTCATTACAGGACGTGATCTATTGGCACAGCTCGAAGGCAAGGAGCTTGGTGAGCGTGTTCTGATCTCTGCGAATATGCTGCGTGATGGTGGCGACGTATTCCTTGACGATTTAACACTCTCAGATGTTTCTCACCAGCTTGGCGTTCCGGTCGTGCCAGTCGAGATCGATGGCGCAGATCTGCTCGCTAAGATTTTTGAGGAAGCTTAATATTTTTAGAATTTGTATGCAAAATATAGGAAAATAACCCTGTCTTGAAGGAGGCGAATTGCTATGTCTAAACCAACTGTTGCAATCGTTGGCAGACCGAATGTCGGTAAGTCACAGCTGTTTAACCGTCTGGCTGGAAAGCGTCTTTCGATCGTAGAGGATACGCCAGGCGTGACCCGTGACCGCTTGTATGCAGAATGTGATTGGCGCGGTCGTGTATTTTCAATCATTGATACAGGTGGTATTGAGCCACGCAATGACAATGAAATCTTGAAGTTTATGCGCTATCAGGCAGAAACTGCGATCCACCACGCAGATGTGATTATCTTTATCACTGATCTGCGCACGGGTGTTACCGCTTCGGATATGGATGTTGCGACAATGCTCCAGCGCAGCGGCAAGCCGATCGTACTGGCTGTCAATAAGTGCGACAAGCCAGGACAGCCTGATCCAGAGTTTTATGAGTTCTATAACCTCGGTTTGGGTGAGCCATTCGGCATTTCTGCACTGCATGGCTATGGGACAGGTGACCTTCTGGACGAGGTATATCAGTATTTCCCGCCGGAGGATGGCGAAGATGAAGATGCAGACCGCATTCGTGTTGCGCTCATCGGCAAGCCAAATGTGGGCAAGTCTTCTCTGCTCAATCAGGTATTGGGTGAAGAGCGCGTCATCGTATCTAATGTTGCAGGCACGACCCGCGACAGCGTAGACGCCAAGCTGGATAATGCACACGGCAAGTTTACGTTCATCGATACCGCAGGTATTCGCCGCAAGTCTAAGGTAGAAGAGAAGATTGAGAAGTTCTCTGTTATGCGTTCACTCATGGCGGTAGAGCGTGCGGATGTGTGCGTGATTATGATTGATGCAACCGAGGGTGTTACCGAACAGGATACCAAGGTTGCGGGCGAAGCACACAATGCAGGCAAGGCGTGTGTCATCATTGTAAACAAGTGGGATCTTGTGGAAAAAGATGGCAACACCATGAAGGAATATACCCTGCGCGTGCGTGAGGGTCTTGCATATATGCCATATGCACCTGTACTGTTCATCTCGGCAAAGACGGGGCAGCGTGTGGAAAAAATCTATGATACCATTCGCAATGTATATGAGCAGAACCACAAGCGTATTCCGACTGGTCAGCTGAACTCTATTTTGGCTGAGGCAACCGCGCGTGTACAGCCGCCGACGGATAAGGGACGCCGTCTGAAAATTTATTACATGACACAGGCTGGCACCTGTCCGCCAACCTTTGTATGCTTCTGTAATGATGCACGTTTGTTCCATTTCTCCTATCAGCGTTATTTGGAAAATCAGATCCGTGAGGTCTTTGATTTGACAGGTACACCTGTGCGTATGGTTGTGCGTGAGCGCGGAGATAAGGAATAAAAAAGCAGGGGGATGCGATTATGATGATCCAATCAATAGCGGAAACATTGGGCACAGCTGGATGCGCTGTGGTAACGATGATCTGTGCGTATTTGTTGGGCTCACTCAGCTTTGCGATCATTGTCTGCAAGCTGACACTGGGGAAAGATATTCGCTCTTATGGTAGCGGAAATGCAGGACTTACAAACGCATACCGCACGATGGGGGCGAAAAAGACACTGCTGGTGCTGCTCGGCGACATGGGGAAAGCGGCTGTGGCACTGACCATTGGCGGTCTGTTATTGGGTCCTGGCGGTAAGCTGCTTGCAGGCGTATTTGTTGTTCTGGGGCATGTATATCCAGTATATTTTGGATTTCGCGGCGGCAAGGGTGTTTTGGTTGGCGCAATGACGCTGCTACTGTTTGACTGGCGGCTGTTTGTGATCGCATTTGGCTTATTTGCGCTGATGGTCGCGATCACGCGCTGGATCTCACTTGGCTCGATCGTGGGTGCACTCAGTGTTCCCTTTGCGATGCACTATTTTTATCACAATGCACTGTATACGGCAGTCATTGCAGGGCTTGCACTCGCTGTGATCTATCTGCATCGCACCAATATCAAGCGCATCTTGACAGGTACAGAAAATAAATTTAGTGTACATACAAAGCCAGTGATTTCCAAGGGAGAGGAGAACGATTCACATTGAAGATTACAGTTTATGGTGCAGGAAGCTGGGGCATTGCCCTTTCCATCCTGCTGGAACATAATGGGCATGAGGTAACAACCTGGACCCATCAAAAAGAAGAATGTGAACTGCTGCAAAATACGCACATGAATGAAAGGCTGCTGCCGGGTGTCAAGATCCCTGAGACGATCACGCTCACAACAGATATCACTTGTGCAAAGGATGCAGATCTTGTTGTGCTGGCAATTCCGAGCTTTGCGATTGCAGAGACTGCATGTAAGGTGGCACAGATCGTAAAAGCGGGCGTTCCGATCGTGAATGTTGGCAAGGGACTGGATGCAGCGCATGGCTATTGCAGATTTTCTGAAACCATTGCCCAAAACTTTGGGGAAGGGCATCCGGTGGTTGCGCTCACCGGTCCAACTCATGCAGAAGAAGTTGCACGCGGGATTCCGACAACGATCGTTGCGGCTTCTGAAAACCGTGCAGCAGCAGAACTCTGCCAAGATGCGTTTATGAATGAGGTGTTCCGTGTGTATACCTCGTCCGATGTGATCGGTGCAGAGCTTGGCGGTGCATTTAAGAATATTATTGCACTTGCAGCTGGTGTTTGTGATGGCATGGGGCTAGGGGATAATTCCAAGGCGGCGCTGATGACACGCGGCTTGACGGAGATCGCACGACTGGGCATGGCACTCGGTGCACATCAGGAGACCTTTGCAGGACTGTCTGGCATGGGAGACCTCATCGTGACCTGTACGTCTATGCATTCCCGCAACCGCCGTGCGGGTATTTTGATTGGAAAGGGTATGGAAGTTTCCAAAGCACTCGAAGAAATTGGCGCGGTCGTAGAAGGCTATTATGCGACGGATGCAGGCTATCATCTGGCGAAGAAAACCGGAATTTCTATGCCGATCACCGAACATCTTTATCATGTACTTTACGAAAATGGAGATGTACGTGAGGCAGTACAAACCCTCATGTGTCGCTCGAAAAAGGATGAGCGAGAAAGCGAAACCATTTGGTTCTCGTAAGCAAAACAATGTGGCTTACAAAGTCCCACAGCGCTTTGGCGTTGTGGGACTTTTTGAACAGGAAGCAAAAAGAATGGCCGCTTTATTGCGCATAGAACGGCTTTGGTTTATAATATACTATATCTATCAATTCTTAAAAGGAGGCTCTTCATGCACGAGTTAATTGATGCTTTGAAGCCTTATGAGTCATATATTCGGATTCGGGAACACGAGCTTATGTCCCATCACACGACATTTCGAATCGGCGGTCCGGCTGATTTGTTCTTAGACTGTGCATCTGGTGCACCGCTCGAGGAGATCGTTCCAGTCATTCGCAAGAGCGGTATACCGCTTTATGTTATCGGCAGAGGGTCTAACCTTTTGGTGCGCGATGAGGGCGTGCGCGGCGTTGTACTCTGCACCGCAGAGATGCATGAAATTCACGTGTCTGGCAATGTGATCACTGCAGAAGCAGGTGCTTCGCTGTTTTCTGTGGCATCTACGGCACTGCGCCATGAGCTCTGTGGTGCAGAATATGCGGCAGGCATTCCGGGCACACTGGGCGGCGCGGTCTTTATGAACGCAGGCGCGTATGGCGGACAAATGGCAGATATTGTGGTCAGCACAAAGTATCTGGACGAGAATGGCACGATCTGCACAGTTCATGGTGATGCGCATAAGTTTGGATACCGTGAGAGCATTTTTAAGGCACATCCAGATTGGGTGATCCTTTCTTCTGAAATGCGCCTGCACAAGGGAAATCCGGAGGAAATTCGCGAAAAAATGCAGGATTATGCGCAAAGACGCCGCGACAAACAGCCATTGGAATTCCCATCAGCGGGTTCGACCTTTAAGCGTCCAGTCGGATATTTTGCAGGCAAGCTCATTCAGGATAGTGGGCTTATGGGTTACACCGTGGGTGGTGCACAGGTTTCCGAAAAGCACGCAGGATTTTTAATCAACCGCGGCGGCGCGACCTGTGCAGATATGCAGGCACTGATTGTGTATATTCAGCAGACTGTTTTCAAAAACTTTGGTGTAGAGCTTCAATGTGAGGTTCGTTTGCTGTGATTTGTATGGATAAGGGGGCATTATAATGCATTTTCTCATTGTAACGGGTATGTCTGGTGCAGGCAAAAGCCGTGCAGTTGCCGTTCTCGAAGATCTTGGATATTATTGTGTGGATAATTTGCCCATTCCGCTGATTCCAAAGTTTGCAGAAGTTTGTTTGGCGGCAACTGAGCAATATGATAAAGTCGCACTTGTGACTGATGTACGCGCTGGCGGCAGTTTCCAGACGCTGTTTTCTTCGCTTGACAGCATCCGCACCATGGGCTGTGATTACCGCATTCTATTTTTGGATACGGCGACACCGACGCTCATTAACCGCTATAAGGAGACGCGCCGCAAACATCCCTTAATGAATGAGGGCTTGAGTCTGGCGGCGGCGATCGACCAAGAGCGTGAAATGCTGGAAGGGGTGCGCGGCAAGGCGGACTATGTGGTGAACACAACCAAGCTGACGGCGGCATCTCTGCGTGAACATTTGGTACGCCTATTTGCTGGATCTGATCCAAACCGCTTGTTTGAAATTATTGTAGAATCCTTTGGCTTTAAACATGGTATTCCAACAGAAGCCGATCTTGTATTTGATGTGCGTTTTTTGCCCAATCCCTATTACGAGATCAGTCTGCGTGAGCACAACGGCACAGAACCGGAAGTGCGCGACTATGTATTCCAAGGGGGGACAGCAGACGCACTCATGAAACATCTCAATGCGCTGATGGACTTTTTGATCCCACGCTATATTTCAGAGGGCAAGACTTCGGTGGTCGTATGTATTGGATGCACAGGCGGTAAGCACCGCTCAGTTGCCATCACAGAAGCACTGGCGGCATATTTGCGGGAGAAGGGCAATAAGAATTTAACAGTCGTACACCGCGACTACCATCGTGCATAAAGGGGGTACCTGTTATGCTGTCTTTTTCTGCAAAAACAAAAAATGAGATCTGCCGTGTGCCATTGGGAAAAACTTGCTGTCAGACTGCGGAACTATATGGAATGCTGCTGTTTGGCTCGGCTTTTTCCAATCGAGAAATTCGCTTTGTCAGTGAGCAAAGCGCAATCATCCGGCGTATTGCCACTTTGCTGAAAAAGGTATGCAGCATTGAGGTGCAGCCTATTTTACAGGGAAGCCGCCGTACGGTTTTGATTGAAGAACCAGAACTCATTGCAATGGTGATGGAAAAAATGGGATATGACTTTAAGAGCCATATTACCTATCACCTAAACCGCAACCTTGTGGACAATGAATGCTGTGCAGCTGCATTCTTGCGGGGCATCTTTTTGGCGGCAGGTACGGTCTCCAGTCCCGAAAAAAAGTGTCATTTGGAGATTAAAACCGGACATGCTATTTTGGCACGTGAAGTAATGAGTTTGCTGCTCGATGTGAATTTCGTGCCCAAAATTACCGAGCGTCGCACTGCATGGCTCATTTACTGGAAAAGTGCAAGCCAAATTGAGGATTTCTTTGCGAAAATCGGCGCACACCATGCGGTAATGGCGATTATGCAGGCAAAAGTGGAAAAGCAGCTGCGCAATGAGGTCAACCGCAAGGTAAATTGTGAAACAGCAAACCTTATCAAGGTGACAAGTGCATCTACACGTCAGATTGCAGCGATCGAGCGGGCACTGCAATGTGGTGGACTGGAAATCTTTCCGGAAAATCTGCGGGGGACGGTCGATCTTCGTGTTGCAAATCCGACGGCGAGTCTCGCAGAGCTTGCGGCAATGTTTGACCCACCGATCTCAAAGCCGGGACTCAGTCATAGACTGGGGCGTATTATGGAGATTGCAGCACATATTATTGCAGATACTAAATAGAAGGAGGATATTTTGGAAAACTTTGTACATTTACACGTTCATACAGAGTATAGCCTGCTCGATGGTGCGTGCCGCATTGAAAAGCTGATGGACCGCGTGGCGGCATTGGGGCAGTCAGCAGTTGCAATGACCGATCACGGTGTCATGTACGGCGCAATCGAGTTTTACCGTGCGGCGAAAGCACGCGGCATTCATCCAGTGATCGGCTGTGAAGTCTATGTAACACCCAATTCACGCTTTGAACGTGGATATCAAAACGGAGAATGGCACAGACATTTGATTTTGCTCTGTGAAAATATGGAGGGCTATCGCAACCTCATCCATATGGTGAGCCTTAGTTTTTCCGAAGGCTTTTATGTGCGTCCGCGCGTGGACTTAGAGCTGTTGCGTGCACATAGCAAGGGACTGCTCTGTCTTTCTGCCTGCCTTGGCGGTGCGATCCCCAACGCCTTAATGAATGGCGATTATGAGGGGGCAAAGCGGCAGGCACTGGAATTTCGTGAGATTTTCGGAGAGAACAATTTCTTCTTGGAATTGCAGGATCATGGTATTGCAGTACAAAAAGATGTTAACCTTGCGCTGTATCGTTTATCAGAAGAAACGGGAATCCCACTGGTTATCACAAATGATGCGCACTATCTGACAAGAGAAGATGCGAAGATTCAGGATGTCTTGATGGCGATCCAGATGGGTAAGACCGTAGATGATCCCAGCCGTATGCGGTTTGAGACGAGCGAATTTTACATCAAGTCAGAAAGCGAAATGCGAGAGCGATTTCCTGCGCATGAGGAGGCACTTGCACGCACTGTTGAGATCGCAAACCGTTGTCAGGTGGAATTTGAATTTGGCAAGTACCACTTGCCGCAGTTTGATGTGCCGGAAGGATTTACAGCAAGGCAGTATTTGGACAAGCTATGTCTGGAAGGATTGTGTGAGCGATATCCAGATGATGATGGTACCATGCGCGAGCGACTGGACTATGAGATCCGCATGATCGATCAGATGGGCTTTGTGGACTATTTTCTGATTGTATCTGACTTTATCCATTATGCAAAAAAAAATGGCATTTCGGTAGGTCCTGGACGTGGTTCGGCGGCAGGATCAATCGTTTCTTACTGTTTGGGCATTACTGATCTCGACCCGATCAAGTATTCGCTGTATTTTGAACGCTTCCTCAATCCAGAGCGCGTTTCCATGCCGGATATTGATATTGACTTCTGCTATGTGCGGCGACCTGAAGTCATTAACTATGTAACGCAGAAGTATGGCGCAGACCATGTGGCGCAAATTGTGACGTTTGGAACGATGGCGGCACGAGCGGCGATTCGCGATGTTGGACGTGCGCTGTCCATTCCGTATAACGAAGTGGATGCCGTTGCAAAGCAAGTGCCTATGGAACTGCATATTACAATTGATCGTGCACTGTCCATTAATCCAGAGCTGAAAAAGATGTATGAGGCAAATGCAACGGTCAAGAACCTGATCGATACCGCGCGTGCGCTCGAAGGGATGCCGCGTCATGCGTCTACCCATGCGGCAGGCGTGGTCATCACCAAAGAGCCAGTTGATATTTATGTACCGCTTGCACGCAATGATGAGCAGATGGTAACTCAGTTCCCGATGACAACGCTGGAAGAGTTGGGACTCCTCAAAATGGATTTCTTGGGACTGCGCACCTTGACTGTCATTGCGGATGCAGAACAGATGGTACGCCGTCATACTCCTGATTTTTCCATTGAAAAGGTATCCAATCAAGATGAGAAAACCTTCCATATGCTGGGACAGGGCAAGACGATGGGTGTATTCCAGCTGGAATCGGCGGGCATTACCAATGTTGTGACGGGACTTCGCCCACAGTCAATCGAAGATATCACGGCGGTTGTTGCGCTCTATCGTCCGGGTCCGATGCAGTCCATCCCACGCTATATTGAGTGCCGCCATCATCCGGAAAAGGTGACTTATAAGCATCCGCTTTTAGAGCCGATCCTATCCGTTACTTATGGATGTATGGTGTATCAGGAGCAGGTTATGGAGGCGTTCCGACGTCTTGCTGGCTACTCACTCGGCAAGGCAGACATGGTACGCCGTGCCATGAGTAAAAAGAAGTTCAAGGAACTGGAAAAAGAGCGCATCAGCTTTATCTATGGCAATGCAGAAGAAGGCATTGATGGCGCGATTGCACGTGGTGTGCCAGAAAATGTTGCGGCGTCCATCTTTGATGAGATTATGGACTTTGCAAACTATGCGTTCAATAAAGCGCATGCCGTTTGCTATGCCGTCGTATCCTATCGCACGGCGTATCTCAAATGCCATTATCCAAGAGAATATCTGGCGGCACTGCTGACCTCCGTACTGGATGTGCCAACCAAGATCTCTGAGTATATTGTGGAAGCGAGAGACATGGGCATTCGGGTATTACCGCCGGATATCAACAGCTCAGAAGATGGTTTTTCCGTTTTTGGTGAAGATATCCGTTTTGGTCTTGCGGCAATCAAGAATGTTGGACGTGCGTTTATGCGCCAGCTGGTAGAGGAGCGCAAGGCAAATGGACCCTATACATCCTTGCTTGATTTCTGTCAACGTCTTTACGATCGAGAACTCAATCGCCGTGCGCTGGAAAGCCTGATACAGGCAGGCGCGTTTGATTCGATGGGCTTCCACCGCAGTCAGCTGCTCAAGGTATTTGAGCGTGTTGTAGATGCAGTTGCAAATGAACGCAAAAAGAATGTGGAGGGACAGCTCGATCTCTTTGGCTTGGGGATGGAAGAAGTGCACGACCAAGAAATTGACATGCCAAACATCCCTGAACTGAGCAAGCGCGAATTACTGACGATGGAGAAACAGACCACAGGGCTGTATCTCTCCGGACACCCGATGGACGCTTACCGAGAACTCGCAGTGCGTGCAAGTGCAGCACCAATCCGAAAAATTACGGAGGATTTGAGCGTAGATGCAGATCAGCCGTACTACAAAGATGGGATGACGGTACGGCTTGCCTGTGTTGTTTCGGGTATGCGTCTCAAAGCTACAAAGTCAGGCAGTATGATGGCGTATGCAGTGGTGGAAGATATCACGGGCAGTATTGAGCTTGTGATTTTTCCAAATGCATTGCAGCAGTATGGGGCATATTTTTCCGAAGATGCCGCGATTTTGGTTACAGGTCGTATCGATGCACGAGAGGATGAAGCACCCAAACTGATTGCACAGATGGCAGCACCGCTCACTGAAGAAAGCGTTGCGGAACTGGAAGCACGGCGGGACGTACAAAAGCCAGTGCTCACAGGTCCGCAGGCAATGGCACGCGTGGGACAGAAGCTGTATCTGCGTGTACCAGATATGGAAGGTGACTTGTTTCAGCAGGCAAAGGAGATTCTCTTACAGCATAGAGGAGAAGTGCCGGTCATCTTCTATCCAACCAGCACAAAAAAACGTATGCTTGCGCCGCGTCAAATGTGGTGTGTAGGTAATTTGCAGATCATGCAGAAGCTGCGCTTTGCGCTTGGCAATGAAAATGTAATTCTAAAATAAATAAAATAAAAAAACCTGCTCCGCGGAACGATACGCGGAGCAGGTAAGAGGAATCAACGGGCTGCACAGGGGGGCAACCTGTTGGTTTTCAGCAGGAAAGAGGATAATAGTTGAAGATGTAAGTGACCTGCTGAGATGAAGAAAAGAATGCGTTTGTGTGAAGTCATCTGACCTGAGTGAACACACAATTACATTACATAAATTAGTATAACAAAATTTTAGAAAAAGACCAGCGATTTTGTAAAAGTGTAAGGGGAAAATGCAGAAACGATTTTTATGCAGAAAATAGTCGGATTTTTTTAGGGGCTGTCTGAAAAATAGAAAATTTGTCTTTTTCTACATGGAACGGCATCCACTGCGTTAAAAATACTCAGAATCCATCAAGGATTCCTGCGTTTTTTGCCTTGCATCTACATACTCACTGCGAAAAATTCGTCGATTTCTTTGTTTTCAGATACGCCCTAGAAATTTTAATTGAAGTGACAGATGTCTTGGGACTGGGGCAGGTCAAAATAAGTGGGCTCTGTACAATTCGACTTCAAATGGACAGCGCAGATCCGGCGGTTTTCCGGGGTGGAAAAATAATAGGTTTGGCTTTCTGCGCATAGGACACTGGTGGATAGGGTTTGCATATATGCATTGGGATGTGCCCCAAGCAGCCCTTCGGGAATGTCTACGGGTGCAAGATTATGGAACATTTTGCTGATGCCCTCAATCTCATTGTGCCCACGGACGGCAAAATGCTTGCAAAAGGCAAGACGGACGAAGCGAGCAGGGGAGGCGTAATCACCGGGCAGACCGAATCCAGAGCTTGCAGTTTCCGAAAAACCACAGAACGTATGGTTGATGATGTGCTGGGACGGTCGGTGCTGATTGGTGACCTCGATATAGTTGCGCAGGTTTGTGTGCTGCCAGTCGTAGTTTGGGCTGTTGGTCAGCACGCCAAGGCTATGACGGTGTACAGAAAATCCGGCGGCATCTGGCTCTAAAATCATGGCTTCTCCAGTGCAGTCTGAGAAAATATAGTGCACAGGCATTTCTTGTCCAAATACCTTTTCATTTGTCAGATTGATGGTGGGAAGGAGCTGCACGATCTCCGCAATGGAGGCACATTGTCCGAGCAGATATGCAATGAGGAAACCGGGGTGCAGGTTTACAGAAGTATGGCGGGTATCATAAAAAGCATATCCCGGATAATGAAGCAGCGCACCCATAAGACCGTGTGTATTGACGCCATCGACTAGGATCGGGGTCTCAAGTCCCATAACCGCCATACCAACAAGGGCATGACGCAGAGAAACACGTGTGGTAGTGGCTGGGTCAGTGGAAGTCTGCATGGAAAATCCGCTGGGAAGCATGGCGATGCGATTGGCTGCTAAATTACCTGGTTGATCATAGGTTCTCCCGAGAAGATGCTTGCCATCATCGGTCTCCCAAGAAAAGCAGCTGCACCCAAAGTTCATAAAAAAGACTCCTTTCTGCGGTTGCATTACAAAATGCCACAAGAAACTGCATGGTCGCTTGAATACATAGCATATGCAAAAAGTCAGAAGATTATGTAAGATCATTCTGGGCACGAGAAGTACAAGTAAGACAAGTATATGCAAAAGGCTTTGGTGAGAATCAAAAGTCTGATAGTATACCAGATTGGTAAGGGAAAGGCAAGTGTGTTTTCTTACAAAAGAAAGGGATGGATTTTACACGGTTTTGCAATTTTTTGGACAAATATCTGTCAAGTGTGACACACAATTGACAAGAAATTTAGAAAGCGATACAATAATCTCAGTTCTTAAAATGATAGATACCGCAGGGTGCCTGTAGGAATACAGGGTAAAAGGGAATCGGGTGGAAGTCCCGAACGGTCCCGCCGCTGTAAGGGAGAAGCGATATGCAGCTATGGTCACTGGATTTTCCGGGAAGATCGCATCGAGCGGAGATCCCCAAGTCAGAAAACCTGCCCGTGTGGTTACATTGCATGCACTGCGCTACGAGGAATTGGCTGTGGTGGGAAACAACTTGCATCGAACAATGAGGAGACGCATAGACTTGTTACATCGTGGCTGCTGGAGAAGGACGAAATCTGGCAATTCCGCGATTTTTTTTGCAATATGGAGAAAACAATGGAAGATCTTGTTTATAAAAATCAAACAGCACTTCGGCGCGGATATACGACCGGATCTTGTGCGGCGGCGGCAGCACAGGCAGCGTGCCTTTTGCTGCTCACTGGGCAAGTACCAGAATGCATTGCACTTTCCACCCCGAAAGGGATCACGTTGCAGCTCTATCCGGAGCAAATGCATATGGAAGCGGACGCGGCGGTCTGCTGCATCCGAAAGGATAGCGGGGATGACCCCGATGTGACCAATGGCATTCATATTTTTGCCAAGGTATCCAAAATTACAGAAGGTATTGTGTTACAGGCAGGCACAGGGGTTGGCACGGTCACACGGCCGGGGCTTTCCGTGCCTGTCGGAGAACCAGCAATCAATCCGGGACCACGGGCGCAGATTCGTGCGGCGGTAGAGTCGGTCATGCAGCAGGTGGGATACACAGGCGGATTACAAATCGTGATCTCAGCGGAAAATGGCGAGGAAATCGCACAGCATACCTACAATGTACATCTTGGTGTGATTGGCGGGATCTCGATTCTGGGTACAAGCGGCATTGTAGAGCCGATGAGCGAAAAGGCACTCATGGATACCACACATTTGGAGCTGGATAGTTTGTATGCAGCAGATGCTGAGCGTGTGCTCATTTGTCCGGGCAACTATGGTGCGGACTTTGCACGTGATACACTGGGACTTGACCTAGAGCAAGCGGTCAAGTGCTCGAACTTTATTGGAGACGCCTTAGACTATGCAGTTTGGAAAGGGTTCCGCAAAATCTTTTTGGTGGGTCATGCAGGAAAACTCGTAAAGCTGGCAGCCGGAATTTTCAACACCCATTCATCTGTGGCAGATGGCAGACAGGAAATTTTTGTTGCGCATGCAGCACTTTGCGGTGCACCGCCGGAGATCCTGCGCGGGCTGATGGATGCCGTCACGGTGGATGCATGTATCACACTGCTTGATCAGTGTGGGCTGCGGGAGACAGTGTTCCAGCAAATCGGTGCGGAAATCCAAGCGCGTTTACGCCGCCGAATGCATGGAAAGGCGCAAATTGAATTTTTGATGTTTACAAACCAAAATGGCACATTGGCACAGTCAGAGGACGCCGATTTGCTTTGTGAAGAATTTCGAGGAAATATATGAAACAAGGAAAATTATATGGTGTTGGCGTAGGTCCGGGCGATCCGGAGCTCATGACTTGCAAGGCGGTTCGCTTGATCGAGACTTGCGATGTGGTAGCTGTGCCCAAGGGCGGTTCAGGCGAGCAGACAGCACTCAATATCGCGGCAAAGTGGATCGGCGACAAGACCGTTTTGCATTGTGATATGCCCATGATACGGGATAAGGAAGTATTGAATGCTTGTCACGACAGGGCGGCGGATGACATCTGTGCACTGCTCGATGGAGGCAAGATGGTTGTTTTTCTGACGCTTGGTGATCCGGCAGTGTATTCGACCTATTGGTATGTGCACCGCAGAGTAGAAGCACGCGGATATGAAGTGGAAATCGTGCCAGGCGTTCCATCTTTCTGTGCGGTTGCGGCGCGGCTTGGACAAGCCTTGTGTGAGGGCAGTCAAATGCTGCACATTATTCCAGTCTCCCATAATGCTACAAGGGAGGGGTTGGAACTGCCAGGCAATAAGGTGCTCATGAAGGCAGGACGCTCCATTTTGGAAGTACGTGACCTGCTCGAAGAAGCGGGCAAGGGTGACACTGCGGCACTGGTTGAGCGATGCAGCATGGAAGGCGAACGCGTGGTACGCGATCTGCGCGAACTGGATGACCCAACAGGGTATTTTTCGGTCATTTTGGTACGGGAGGAACAGACATGATCTATTTTGTTGGCGCAGGTTCAGGTGCACCTGATCTAATTACCGTGCGCGGTGCGAAGCTGCTCGAACATGCGGATGTGGTTGTATATGCAGGTTCGCTGGTGAATCCCGCATTGCTGGAATCCTGCAAGCCGGAATGTAAGTTATATAACAGCGCGAAAATGACACTGGAAGAAGTTATGGATGTGATGATTCCAGCCGAGCGGGAGGGTAAATGTGTGGTTCGTCTGCACACGGGAGATCCTTGTGTATATGGTGCGCACCGTGAGCAGATGGATGTTCTGGATGAACACGGTATTACATATGAAGTCGTACCAGGTGTTTCCTCGTTCTGCGGTGCGGCGGCGGCACTCAAGGCAGAGTATACACTGCCAGAGGTCAGCCAGACAGTCATTTTGACGCGCATGGAGGGCAGAACGCCAGTACCCGAAAAGGAGAAGATCGAGCTTTTGGCGGCGCATGGTGCGACGATGGTGATTTTCCTGTCTGCTGGACAGATGGAAAAACTGTCCGAGCGATTGCAGGCGGGCGGCTATACAGCAGATACGCCAGTTGGTATTGTGTATAAGGCAACTTGGCCGGAAGAAAAGGTCGTGCGCACGACAGTTGGACAGATGGCGCAGGCAGCGCGCGAGCATGAGATCACAAAAACGGCGCTGATTACCGTTGGCAGCTTTCTGGGGGATGTGTACGAACGCTCCAAGCTCTATGACCCAACCTTTACAACGGAATTCCGTGAGGCGAGCAAATGATTCGGGTGAAGATCATTTCCTTTACTGCACAAGGGGCACAGACCGCGGCACGCGCGTCGGCAGTTTTAACAGACTGTTGTGTGGAACGCTATGCCAGAGGGGTAGACAGCTCATTACAGCATACAAAGCTATCTCGCATGGTACAGCAAGCAATGGTGGATTGTGACCTTATCGTGTTTGTCGGCGCAACAGGGATTGCTGTGCGTATGTGTGCACCGTTTTTGCAGGGAAAGCAGTATGACCCTGCGGTAGTCGTGATCGATGAACAGGGGAAGTTTGTGATTTCTTTGCTGTCTGGGCATCTGGGCGGCGCAAATGCGCAAGCACAAGTGTTGGCAGATGGGATTCATGCACAGGCTGTGATCACAACGGCGACAGATGGACGCAGTGCATTTGCAGTGGATAGTTGGGCGAAGGCACACGGATGCACGGTACATGAGGTCGATCAGATCAAGCACGTATCAGGGGCGATTTTGGCAGAGCAAGCAGTCGGTTTTCAGAGTGATTTCCCCATTGTAGGAGTGTTACCCAAAGGGCTTGCACAAGATGGAAACAGTGGCATTGTGGTCTCTGTCCGCACCGGACAAAAGCCGTTTGTGCATACCCTGCACCTTGTTCCAAAAATTTTGACGCTTGGTATTGGCTGCCGTCGTGGTATACCCATGGAAGAAATCGAGCGGGCGGTAAATTCTGTTTTGAAAGAAGAACAGATTCCGCTGTCTGCTGTTTATGCCGTGGCTTCGATTGATGTAAAAAAGGATGAGCTGGGGCTGTGCACATTTTGTCAGGAGCATGGGCTTCCGTTCTTGACCTATACCGCACAGGAGCTTTTAGAAGTACAAGGGGAATTTTCAGCATCTGCATTTGTACAGCACACCGTTGGCGTGGACAATGTTTGTGAGCGATCCGCACTGCAAGCGAGTGAAGGCGGTCGATTGGTTCGCAGAAAAACACCCTGCGGAGGCATTACCGTTGCGCTGGCAATGCGAGATTGGGAGGTAGTTTTTTGAATATTTGTATGGCGGGCATTGATTTTCACTGTGCAAATCTTGTGCAAAGGGAGTCGATCTCTTTTGTCGCAGGACAGGTGGAAAATCTGCTGCCCCGTATACAAGAGACAGAGGGTGTGCTGGGCTGTGTATTGATTGCGACATGCAATCGCACAGAGTTATATCTGCACACCGAACATAAAAAGATTGACCCGCTTTTGCTGCTGACCAAGGCGGCAAATGTGCCGCTTGCCGCATATCAAGACATTGCGGCAGTGCGGCAGAGCGAAGAGGCGATCACCCATCTGTTTGAAGTGGCGGCGGGGATGCAGTCCCAGATTTTTGGGGACGACCAAATCGTATCCCAAGTGCGCGGAGCGATTGCGCTTTCCAGAAAACTGCATTGCGCGGATAGCGTACTTGATACCTTATTTCGTTGTGCGGTGACAGGCAGTAAGCGCGTCAAAACGGAGACCCGATTGGTTGGCGTTCCAGCCTCGGCGGCACATCGTGGTGTTGCGCGTGCGGCGGAAATTCTGGGTACGCTGCAAAAAAAACGTGCAGTCGTGATTGGAAATGGAGAGATGGGGCGGCTGGCGGCTTCCTTGCTCTATCAAGCGGGCTGTCAGGTGACGGTTACTCTGCGCAGCTATCGGCATGGAGAAACAGTTGTACCAGCAGGCTGCGCCACATATCCATATGATGAGCGGTGTAATCTGATCGAGGGTGCAGACCTTGTGGTGAGTGCAACCACAAGTCCGCACTATACACTGTGTCAGGAGCAGATCGAGCGCATGGAAAACCCACCTGTTTTGATGATTGATCTTGCTATGCCGCGTGATATTGAAGATGCCGGATACCAAAATATCACGGTTCTGAATTTGGATGACTTGGGCACGCTGGAAGACGAAAACGCGGAAGAACGTGCGGCGGCATACGCCATTTTGGAAGAAGAAAAGGCAGAGTTTTATGCATGGTATGAGTACCGGAAAGCATTGCCGGTGATCGCACAAATGAAAGATACAGCGCTCATGCGCGTGCGGCATGACCGCTCGTTTTCCACGCTGTATACAGAAAATGACATTGATGAACTGATCGAGCTTGCAGTTCATAAAACGATAGATATGCTGTTGGGAGGCATGAAAGATGGGCTGACTGCAGTACAGATGCAGTCTTGTTTGGACAAGATGCAGAAAGGAATAGGAAAATGAAGCTATATGTAATCGGAATTGGTCCGGGCGGTGAAAATGAAATGACCTTGCGCGCGGTACGTGCGCTGGAACAGTGTGACTGCGTTGCAGGCTATGGGTTATATCTCGACCTGATCAATGGACTGTTGGATGGAAAAGAGCGCATCCAGACAGGTATGACGCGCGAAGTAGATCGCTGCACTGCCGCACGCGATGCGGCACTGGCAGGACACACTGTTGCAGTCATTTCGAGCGGTGATGCAGGCGTATATGGCATGGCAGGACTCATGTTTGAAGTCTGTCAGGCACATTCGGAAATTGAAATTGAAGTCATTCCGGGCATTACGGCGGCTTGTTCAGGAGGCGCCGTATTGGGTGCACCGCTCACGAGCGATTTTTGTGTTGTCAGCCTGAGCAATCTTTTGACCCCTTGGGAGACGATTGAAAAGCGTCTGCATGCGGCAGCACAGGGCGATTTTTGCCTGTGCTTATACAATCCAGCAAGTAAGAAGCGCACCGACCATCTGCAAAAGGCGTGCGATATTTTGCTGGCTGAGCGCGATCCAAAGACCCCATGCGGCTTGGTGCGCAACATTGGACGAGAGGGCGAAACGTTCCAGCTTTTGACCCTTGGAGAACTGCGCGACACCAGCGTGGACATGCTGACCACGGTATTTATCGGAAACTCGGTCACAGAGGTCATTTCCGGACGACTGGTCACACCGCGTGGTTATCATGGCGTATGAAGATTTTTCTTTTTTCAGGCACGACAGAGGGGAAGCTGATTTGCCGATTTTTGGCAACCCATCATGTGCCAGTCGAAGTTTTTGTAGCGACCAATTACGGTGAGGCAGTCATGGAGCCGCTTGCAGGAGTGACCATTCATACAGGACGCTTGACCGTGCCAGAAATGGCAGAATATCTTGACAGAGATGTACTGGTGATTGATGCGACTCACCCGTATGCGAGTGTAGTGACACAGAATATTCGCGAGGCGTGTGCACAGACAGGTGCGGAGTATTTGCGCCTATTGCGACCAGCACAGGCGACTCATTCGGTGGTGACTGTGCCAGACACACAGGCGGCAGTTGCATGGCTTGCAGAGCATTCAGGTAAAGTACTCCTCACAACGGGCAGCAAGGAGCTGGATTTTTACACAGCGGTTCCAGAGTACCGAGAGCGGTTGTTTCCGCGTGTACTGCCCACCGCAGATGTGCTTGCAAAATGCACACAACTGGGCTTTCCGGGCGCGTCCATCATTGCCATGCAAGGACCGTTTTCCCATGAAATGAATGTGGCACTGTTACAAAAAACAGGTGCAGAGATTTTGGTGACCAAGGATACTGGAAAAAGCGGTGGCTTTGCCGAAAAGTTATCAGCGGCAAAAGCAGTTGGTGCAACCGTTTTGATGATCGCCCGTCCGCTTGAAGAAAAGGGACGGACGGTAGACGAAATGAAAGCCTACCTTGCCGCACGGCTGGGACTTCTGTTGGAAGATGCACCACGCTTTCCGATGTTTGTATCGATCACCGGCAAGAAAGTAGTTGTTGTGGGTGCGGGAAAAATTGCCACGCGCCGGATCAAGGTGCTGCAACGCTTTGGTGCAGAAATTCATGTGATCGCGCCAGCATGTGCAGAGGAAATTGACCAGACCATGATTCATTGGGAGGCACGTCCCTTTACCGAAGAAAATGTGGAGGGTGCGTTTTTGGTCATTGCGGCAACTGATGATCGTGCAGTCAATCATGCAGTATATGAGGCTTGCATGAAACGGAACATTCTGGTCAGTGTGGCAGACTGCGCGGCAGAGAGCACATTCTATTTTCCGGCAGTCTGCTTTGGCAGTCAGGTAACCGTTGGTCTGGTATCCGATGGCACAGACCATCATGCAGTATCTCGTACTGCAAAAAAAATTCGGGAGATCCTAGATGTATGATAGAAACGATAAAATTTGGAAGCCGAGACAGTAAGCTGGCTGTCATTCAGGCAGAGCTTGTGCTGCATACGATCGATGCACCCTGTGAGCTGATTACAATGAAAACCACAGGCGACCTGATCTTGGATCGCACTTTGGAGCAGATCGGTGGCAAGGGGTTATTTGTAAAAGAGTTAGACCGTGCGCTTGCCGCAAAGGAAGTGGATTTCACGGTGCATAGCCTAAAGGATATGCCAATGGAACAGCCAGAGGGATTGCCCATTGTGGCATATTCCAAGCGGGAAGATGCACGTGATGCGCTGGTACTCGCGGCAGGGCTTTTAGAACTAGATTTGTCCAAGCCCATCGGCTGTGCAAGTGCAAGACGGCGGGTGCAGCTTCAAAAGCTATTTCCGGGCGCGATCATCAAGCCAGTGCGTGGTAACATTCAGACCCGCTTGCGTAAGCTGGATGAGGGACAGTATGGCGCATTGGTGCTTGCCTGTGCCGGACTGGAGCGCTTAGGACTGACCGATCGCATTGCACGGCGCTTTTCCACAGACGAGATTTTGCCGGCGGCAGGACAAGGCATTGTTGCAGTACAGAGCCGCGCAGGGCAGGATCTTACATGTCTGTCACGTTTTGCGGATGCAGATGCGCGTGATTGTGCCTGTGCAGAGCGCAGTTTTATCCGTACATTGGACGGCGGCTGTGCGTCTCCGGTTGCGGCATATGCAGAAGTTTCTGGGGACACCATCAAACTGCGCGGTATGTATGTAAACAAAGCACAAACGATAATCCGGTTTGGAGACTGTACTGGAAAGCGAGAAGATGCCGAAGCGCTTGGACGTAATTTGGCAGAGCGGCTCAGACGAGGTGAGTAAAACATGAAAGTAATTCTGGTTGGTGCGGGACCAGGCGGACGCGATCTCTTGACCCTGCGCGGTGCGGAAGTTCTGCGGCAAGCTGAGGTCGTTGTATATGACCGACTGGTGAGCCAAGATATTTTGGATTTGATTCCACAGGATGCCGAGCGGGTGGATGTAGGCAAGGAAAACCACAATCACCGCGTACCGCAAGAGTGTATCAATGAAATTTTGGTAGAACTTGCCCAGACAGGCAAGCAAGTCGTGCGGCTCAAAGGTGGCGACTGTTATCTGTTTGGACGTGGCGGCGAAGAGTGTGAGTATCTGGTGGAACATGGCGTTGACTTTGAAGTTATACCTGGGGTGACCTCTGCGCTGGCAGCTCCAGCGTATGCAGGCATTCCGGTGACCCACCGTGACTACTGTTCTTCCGTGCATATTATCACAGGGCATGCACGGGCAGGTAAGGAACTGGAAATCGACTTTGAAGCGTTGGTACGCACCAAAGGGACACTCGTATTTTTGATGGGACTTTCCGCGTTGCCGCAGATCATGCAGGGACTATTACACGCTGGAATGAATGAATATATGCCAGCGGCAGTGATCTCCAATGGTGCACGCGGCAACCAGAAAAAGGTCGTTGCGACGATTGGGACACTGGAAGCCGAGGTGCAGGCTGCGGGAATCAAAAGCCCTGCTGTGATTGTGGTGGGCAAGGTATGCGAGCTCAGCCAGTCACTGGATTGGTTTACACCGCTTCCACTACATGGCAAAACGATTGCCGTTACAAGACCAAAAGAGCGCATGGGTAGACTCTCTGGCAAACTGCGTGCATTGGGTGCAGATGTGTTAGAGTGCCCTTGTATTGAAACTGTGCTGCTGGAAAATGGTGCATTGCTCCGATATACGTTGTCAGAATCGTGGGATTGGGTTGTTTTGACCAGTCCGGCTGGTGTTTCAGCAATGGTACAAGGACTGGAGCAGGCAGGGCTGGATTTGCGTGCCCTTTATGGCATGCAGTTTGCGGTCATTGGAACAGGAACAGCGCAGGCGTTGGCACAATACGGCATTAAGGCAGATTTGATTCCTGAGGTATATGATGGAGCGCATCTGGCTGAGACGTTGATCGAGACCGTTCAGCCAGAAGAAAAAGTGCTCATTCTGCGTGCGGCACAGGGAGCACCAGAGCTGACAGAAGCGTTACGAGAAGCAGAAATTGTCTTTGCAGATGTCCCAACCTATGAGATCTTGCATCGTACAGACAGGGCACCGCTTTTGCAAGAAGCCATGGAAGCGGGTACACTAGATATTGTTACCTTTACAAGTGCATCCACGGTACGTGCGTTTATGGAGGCAGTCGACAATGTAGACTGCACGAAGTTTACTGCGCTTTGTATCGGAGAACAGACTGCCAATCAGGCAAGAGCCTATGGCATGCAGGTTTGCGTTGCGGAGAACGCAACGATCGACAGCATGATTGAGGCTGTCAAAGCACTGCCGATCTAAGGGAGTCCAATCCCCCTAGATACAGAGCCGGTTCCGGTAGTAGCTGGCTCTGATCCCCCCGGTTTCGCGCTCACAACGGCGCGAGTCGAGGGCAAAAAACAGGGCACATGTCCTTGCTTTTTGAAACTTTTATGTCACTTCGCTGCAAAACGAAACGGCGAAAAGACTTTTGATCATCTCGATATGCTTGTTAGGCGCTATCGAAAAGTCGAAATTCTGGTCTTTTTCTACAATGAGCGGCATCGGCTGCATTAAAAATACGCGGAATCCATCAAGGATTCCTGCATTTTTTTGCCTTGCATCTATGCACGCACTGCGAAAAATTCGTCGATTTCTTTGTTTTCAGATACGCTCTAGTTGGAGGAAAAATAAATGTTTAATGAAACAATTCGTCCGCGCCGCCTGCGTACTTCGGACACCTTGCGCCGTATGGTGCGTGAAACTAGAATATCACCAGATAGCTTGATTTGGCCTATTTTTGTACGTGAGGGTACGGGTATCTATGAGGAGATCCCATCCCTGCCTGGGCAGTATCATTATAGCCCAGACCAGCTTTTCCGCATGGTAGAGCGCGCAAGAGAACATGGCGTTTCCCGCGTGATCCTGTTTGGACTGCCAGAGGAAAAGGATGCCTGCGGTTCGGGTGCTTGGAAAGAAGATGGTATTGTACAGCAGGGCATTCGCCGCATCAAGGAATTGGCACCAGAAATGTATGTCATCACTGACGTGTGCATGTGCGAGTATACCTCACATGGGCATTGTGGTATTCTGTGCGGGCATGATGTGGACAACGACGAGACTTTGGAAGTGCTTGCAAAGACAGCACTCAGCCATGCACAGGCGGGTGCGGATATGGTTGCACCCAGCGATATGATGGATGGACGTATTGCACGCATCCGCGAAATTTTGGATGCAAATGGCTTTCAAAATGTGCCCATTATGTCCTATGCAGCAAAATATGCATCTTCTTTTTATGGTCCATTCCGTGATGCGGCAGGCTCTGCGCCAGCGTTTGGCGACCGCCGTTCCTATCAGATGGACCCACACAACGGCAGAGAAGCCATGCGCGAGTGTGCACTCGATGTGCAGGAGGGTGCGGATATCTTAATGGTAAAGCCAGCACTCAGCTATCTGGATCTCATTTATCAGGCGCGAAACCAGTTTGATTTGCCAATTGCAGCCTATTCGGTAAGCGGAGAATATGCTATGATAAAAGCAGCAGCACAGGCGGAACTCATCGATGAATATGGTGTCATGTGCGAATCTGCGGTAAGCATTTTTCGCGCAGGTGCAGATATTCTCATTACCTACTATGCCTGTGAACTTGCAGATGCAATTCGAAAAGGAGAGATCGGATAATGAAGCTGGAACGCTCACAAGCGCTTTTCGAGCGGGCGCAGAAGGTTTTGCCGGGCGGCGTCAATTCCCCAGTGCGCGCCTATCGCTCGGTCGGCGGCATACCACCATTTTTAGTACGCGGTGCGGGCAGCCATGTTTGGGACGAAGATGGAAATGAATATGTGGACTTTATTGGTTCTTGGGGTCCGCTGATTTTAGGGCACAGTGATGCACGTGTCTTGAAAGCTGTACAAGAGGCAATCGCACATGGTCTGTCTTTTGGGGCACCAACGGCAATCGAAGTCGATGTGGCAGAACTGCTGGTCGATATGGTGCCGAATATTGATATGGTGCGCATGGTAAACTCTGGCACAGAGGCTGTCATGAGTGCGGTGCGTGTGGCACGTGGTGCGACCGGACGTAACAAGATCATTAAGTTTGAAGGCTGCTATCATGGGCACAGCGACGCAATGCTGGTAAAGGCTGGATCTGGTGCGCTGACTGGCGGTGCACCGGACTCTAAGGGGGTGCCAGCAGCCGTTGCAGCGGATACTTTGATCGCACAGTTTAATGATTTGGCATCGGTGGAACAACTGTTGCAGGCAAACCCGGAGCAGGTTGCGGCGGTGATCGTAGAGCCAGTTGCGGCAAATATGGGTGTTGTGCCACCACAGGACGGATTTTTGCAGGGACTGCGTGATCTGTGTGACCGCTATGGCGCGTTGCTCATTTTCGATGAGGTCATTACTGGATTCCGCTTGGCACGCGGCGGCGCACAGGAATATTTTGGTGTACGCGCAGACCTTGTGACCTTTGGCAAGATTATTGGCGGCGGTATGCCAGTTGGTGCATATGCCGGCAAAAAGGAACTGATGTCGCAGGTTGCGCCGACAGGTCCGATCTATCAGGCAGGCACGCTGTCCGGCAATCCGGTTGCAATGGCGGCGGGACTCACCCAACTGCAGATTTTGCAGGCAAATCCAGTGTATTATATGGAACTGGAGCACAAAGCACAGTGCATGGCGCAGGGTATGCGCGACGCGGCACAGCAGGCTGGTGTTGCAGTGCAGGTCAATCAGTGCGGTGCACTCTTGTGCACCTATTTTACAGATGCACCTGTGCAGTGCTTTGCGGATACACAGAAATCGAATTTGAAACAATTCCGTGCATATTTTCATGGCATGCTTGCGCGGCGGATGTATATTGCGCCATCCCAGTATGAGGCAGCATTTGTCAACGTGAGCCATACGGAAGAAGACATTGCGGCGTTTTGTAAGGCAGCAGAACAGGTGATGAAGGAATTGCAGGTATAAAAGGAGTTTTTATATTTTGATGGAACGCCAATTTATAATTATTGGTGCGGGCATGGGCGTACCAGAGGAACTGACAGAACAGGCAAAGACGGCAATGCGTGCGGCAGATTATGTGCTCGCACCAAAGCGGATCGCAGATAGCCTATCGGGAATCTGTCCGATTACAACCGTTGGTATTGTGGAAATGGCAGATCATGCGATTGCCTGCGGCGCGCAGACCGTGGCACTGCTCATGTCAGGCGATACAGGATTTTTCAGCCTGACAAACCGCTTGCAGCAGGTATTGCGTCCCCATGGAGAAGTACACATTATTGCAGGACTCAGCAGTATGCAATATCTGTGCGCAAAGTGTGGGGTACCTTATGATGATGCACATATTTTAAGTCTGCATGGTCGCGAGGGAAGTATTTTGGGTGCGGTCAGCTATCACAAGAAAGTGTTTGTGCTGACAGGTGGACAGCATACCGCACAGAGCATTTGCCATGATTTGGATGTTGCTGGGCTGTCAGATGTACAAGTGATCTTGGGTGAGAATCTTGGTGCACCAGATGAACAGATCATTGCAGGTACAGCGCATGAGCTGGCAAGCCATGAGACAGGCGATCTGGCAGTTTTGCTCATTCGCAATGAACAGGCGGTAGATGCAAGAGAAAGCCTGCGCGATGACCGATTTATCCGCGGACGCGTGCCCATGACCAAACAGGAAGTGCGCTGGGCAGTGGTCAATCTGCTGGAAATCAAGCAGCATGATATCGTCTATGATATCGGTGCCGGGACAGGTTCCGTGTCTGTTGAGCTTGCAAGACATGCAGAGCGCGGTCTTGTGTATGCGATCGAACAGAAAGAGGAAGGTTTGGAACTCATCGAGCAGAATCGCAAGGCGCTTGGTGCATTTAACGTGATCCCAGTCAGTGGATATGCACCCAAAATATTTGCAGATTTGCCGATTCCGGATGCGGCATTTATCGGTGGCAGCAGCGGCGAACTGCCAGAGATTTTGACGCTTCTGAAGCGTGTCAATCCAACGATTCGCGTCTGCGTGAGTGCGATCGCGCTGGAAACCATGGGGCTTGCACTAGAATGCCTGAAGAAACTGGGCTATGCCAATTTGGAAGTATGCCAGATCAGTGCAGCACGTGGCAGAATGGTTGCAAGCTATACTATGATGACAGCAAACAATCCAGTTTTTCTGCTGACTGCGGGAGGAAAAAGCAATGACGCGTGAGCAGCCGCGTCTGCTGATCGCCGGAACGGGGAGTGGATGCGGTAAGACTACCGTATCCAGTGCACTCTTGCGTGTGTGGCAGAGACAGGGTGTGGATTTGTGCGCGTTCAAATGTGGTCCGGACTACATTGATCCCATGTTTCATCGGGAAACGTTGGGACTGCCCTCGTACAATCTCGATCTGTTTTTCCTAAAAGAGCAGATGGTATGTGATTTGCTGTTTCGGCGGCTGTCAGGCGGTAAGATCGGCGTCATCGAAGGTGTCATGGGTTATTATGACGGCATGGGGCTGACCGATGAAGCATCGGCGGCACACGTTGCACGTGCCACTGAGACGCCAACTGTTTTGGTGGTACGCCCCAGAGGACAAGCACTATCTCTTGCCGCAATGATCGCAGGTTTTATGCAGTTTGCACCCAATACCATTCGCGGCGTGATCCTCAATGGTGTGACAAAGGGAATGTATCCGTTTTATCGGGACATTGCAGCGCGTGCTGGGGCGCAGGTGTATGGCTATCTGCCGCCCATTCCGGAGGCAGAATTGCCCGAACGACATTTGGGACTTGTGACAGCGCAGGAACTTCCAGATTTACAAAAACGGTTGGAGCTGCTGGCAGATGCAGCATGCGAAGGTTTGGATCTGGAAGGGCTGCTTGCACTTGCAAAGACCGCACCGCCGCTTGCAGAGCCGGAGCGGACAACATACCCTAAAATACCAGTACGGATCGCAGTTGCACAAGATGCGGCATTTTGTTTTTACTATGCAGATAATCTGGATGTACTGACTGAGTGCGGTGCAGAAATTGTGCCGTTTTCGCCACTTTCAGATACATGTCTGCCCGATGATGCAGATGGGCTGTATCTTGGTGGAGGGTATCCGGAATTATATCTGGAGCAGCTTGCAGGGAATCATTCCATGAAAGAAAGCATACACCAGCATATTGCAGCGGGCAAGCCTGTGCTTGCAGAATGCGGGGGGTTTATGTATCTGGGTGCGGAAGTTGCAGACGGAATGCAAAGTGCACCGCTGGTGGGCGCATTACCCGTGTATACAGAGCTGACCAAGCGATTGCAGAATTTTGGATATGTGACCCTGACCGCTCAGCGTGACAATATCTTGTGTGATGCAGGACAGACGTTGCGGGCGCATGAGTTTCACTATTCTAAGTCAGATGACGCAGGAAACTGCTTTGTGGCACAAAAGGCAAATGGAAAGCAATGGGAGTGTGTATTTGCAAATGAAACCATGTATGCGGGCTATCCCCATTTATATTTCCGAGGACAGATGGACGCGATTCAGAGATTCTTGTCCGTTTGCTTAGAGAAGAGGCGAGATGCATGACATTCGAACAATGTAAAAAAGCCATACAGCCGGCTTGTGCACACAGCAAAGCGGAGGCAGAGCGGTATTTTGCCAGCATTGCCATCCCGCTCGGCAGTTTGGGACGTTTGCAGGATGCGATCGTACAGATCGCAGGGGCACAGCGTCAGGCACATCCAAGCATCAAACAGCGCACCGTTGCAGTCTTTTGTGCGGACAATGGTGTCGTGGCGCAAGGTGTCACGCAATGCGGGCAAGAAGTGACAGCGCTCGTGACAGAAAATCTGAACCGTGCACAGACCTCAGTTTGCCGCATGGCAAAACGCGCTGGGGTGCAGGTGCTGCCGATTGATATTGGTGTGGCGCGAGATGTGGTAGGCGACAAGCTCATGCACCGAAAGATCGCCTATGGCACACAGGATATGACGCAAGGCGCAGCCATGGCACGCGAAGACTGTATTCGTGCGATTGAGGTTGGAATCGAAATGGCGATATTCTGCAAAAAACGTGGGGATGCCTTAGTCGCGGTTGGTGAAATGGGTATTGGAAACACGACAACAACGGCGGCGGTGGCTGCGGTTTTAACAGGTGCAGATGTGGAGCAAATCACTGGACGTGGTGCAGGGCTTTCCACAGAAGGACTGGTACGCAAGGTGGATGCGATTGGCCGCGCGATCGCGTACAATGCACCGGATGCATTAGACCCCATTGATGTGCTTTCCAAAGTGGGCGGCTTTGACCTTGCTGGAATCACTGGATTTTATCTGGGGGCGGCGGCGCATGGTTTGCCGATTGTTGCAGATGGTGTCATCACAGTAGCGGCGGCATTGTGTGCGGTGCGGCTGTGTCCGGCAGTGCGTGACTATATTCTGTTTTCCCATGCGTCCCAAGAACCAGCAGGTCAAATTCTGTTGGATACACTGGATGCAAAGCCTTTTATCACGGCGGGAATGCGCTTGGGAGAGGGCACAGGCGCAGTTGCGGCAATTACGCTGCTTGACCTTGCATTCTCGGTATATGATGAAATGCCGTGCTTTGCAGATACGGCAATCGAAGCCTATCAGCCACTTGTATGAGGAAACTGATATGTTGATTGTGATAACAGGCGGTGCGGCGAGCGGAAAATCGGCACAGGCAGAGCGGATCGTGTGCGAGCGAGCGGCAGCTGGAAAACGGCTGTATCTGGCAACCATGCAGCCTTTCGGAGAAGCGGCGCAGGCACGAATGCGGCGGCATCATAAACTACGTGCAGGCAGGGGCTTCGAGACGGTGGAACGCTATACTAGGTTAGACAAGCTGGTACTGGACAAGCAGTATGATAGCATTTTGCTCGAATGCATGTCCAATTTACTGGCAAACGAGCAATTTTCTCCCAATGGCGCGGGTGGCAATGCCGTTTCAGCGATCCTTTGTGGAATCGATGCACTGCAAAAGCACTGTAAAGATCTGATTGTTGTTACAAATGAAATTTTTTCGGATGGACAAGTCTATCCGGCAGAAACCATGCAGTATATGAAAATGCTGGGGCAGCTCAACTGCGCACTTGCAGAGCGTGCAGATGCCGTACTCTATACCATATGTGGCATTGTGATTCAGCAGAAAGGAATGGTTTTATGATGAAAGGTTTGCGGAATGGATTGTGCATTGCGTTTTCGATGTACTCTATTATCCCTATGCCGCATGTGCCGTGGAAGCGGGAAAATATGCAGTATGCACTTTGCTTTTTGCCGCTGGTAGGAGCACTCATTGGCTTGTGTGAATGGCTATGGTTTATCTTCTGCTTTGGCTCAAAGATGGCATCCCTATTTTATGCAGTGGGTGCAGCATTATTGCCTGTCCTGATCTCAGGCGGCATTCATCTCGATGGGCTGACTGATACCTGTGACGCGCTCGGTTCTCATGCTGAGCCAGAAAAGCGGCTGGAGATCATGAAAGATCCGCATGTCGGTGCATTTGGTGTGCTGGGCATGGTGGCGTTTCTCATGATCGAAACGGCGTTGTTTGCGCAGGTTTATGAAAAGCCATACATCTTATTCCCAATTTGGGTGGGATTTCTGGCGGCACGTATGGCAGGAGCAAGTGCGGTCGTATCCATTCCCTGCGCCAAAAATACAGGGCTTGCCTATGTATTTGCAGCCAACAGCGAGCGGGAGTCCGCGGCGCGTGTTTTGCGCATCCAGCAGATTTGCTTTGTGCTGATTGCTATGCTCATGCAGCTGAAGCCCTATATGGTGATCTTGCTTGCCGTGTATTTTGCGTGGGGTTATCTCTATGAAAGATTCTGCACGACAAAATTTGGCGGCATTACGGGCGATCTAGCAGGCTTCCTGATCTCTACCATGGAGCTGTTATTTGTAGCAGCGGCAGCCTTTGGAGGTGTGTTCCTGTGAACTGTTTGATCGTAGGCGGTGCATATCAGGGAAAGCGCACCTTTGCGCAAAAGAAATTTCATTTGCAACCAGAGGATATTGCAGATGGGGCGGCAGTTTGTCTAGAACAGCCACTTGCCCAAAAGGCGATCTGCAATGTGCACCAGATGGTGCGCCGTGCGCTGACGATGGGTATTTCAAACGATGTGTTGCTCGAATTTCTGCAAGGGAAAATCGTGCTGTGCGATGAGGTTGGATGTGGTGTGGTGCCCATTAAGCGAGAGCAGGACAATTGGCGCGAAGCGGTTGGGCGGTTGTGCTGTGATCTGGCAGCGCGTGCAGACGCGGTTTACTGGGTGCGTGCAGGCATTGCACAGCAAATCAAAGGAGGATAGTGCATGGCAGTCATATTTGCGGTTTTGCTGGGGTTTATTTTGGATTGTATTTTTGGCGATCCGCAAAATCTGTGGCATCCAGTCTGCGCGATTGGCACTCTCATCAGCAAGACCGAGCGGCTACTGCGGCGTATCTTTCCTGATAGCCCGCGTGCGTTGACCGTTGCAGGTGTGTTTTTATGGGCGATTGTGTGTGCGGTCAGCTTTGCTGTGCCAGCACTCATTTTGTGGGTGTGCTGGCGCATTCATCCTGCGCTGTATTTTGCAGTGCAGACCCTATTTTGTTATCAGATTTTTGCACGGCGTTCGCTTGCGGAAGCCGGAAAACATGTATATATTGCGCTTGCACGTTCCTTAGACGAGGGACGGCAGGCAGTTTCGATGTATGTTGGGCGCGACACAACCGCGCTTGACGAGACAGGTGTGATTAAGGCAACCGTGGAAACGATTGCGGAGAACACAACAGATGGTGTGATCGCCCCGATGATCTATATGCTTATTGGCGGCGCACCGCTTGGATTTTTCTATAAGGCGGTCAATACACTCGATTCTATGGTGGGATATCACAATGATCGCTATGAATATCTTGGAAAATGTTCTGCGAAAGCAGATGATATATTGAATTTTATTCCGGCGAGACTTTCCGCTGTGTGCATGATCGCAGCGGCAGGTGTTTTGGGATTTGACAACCAGAATGCAATGCGTATTTTTCGGCGGGATCGGGGCAATCACAAAAGCCCCAATGCGGCACAGACAGAGTCGGTTTGTGCAGGTGCACTGCATATCCAGCTTGCAGGGGATGCAGTCTATTTTGGAAAACGAATGGAGAAACCATTTATTGGAGATCCTGACCGTCCAATCGCACGCAATGATATTGCGCGTGCGGAGCGGCTGATGACAGGTGCTTCCCTCATTATGCTCACACTTGGGGTTGCGGTTCGGTTTTTGTTTGGATAAAAGAGGTGTTACAGATGCAATATGCGCACGGCGGCGATGTTTATGGATATCGAATACAGTTTGATGGGCGAGAGCCGTTGGATTTTTCTGCGAATATTAACCCACGCGGCATACCACAGATCGTGAAAGATGCGATGTACCAAGCGGTTGATGCTTGTATCCAATATCCAGACCCAAAGTGCCGTGCGCTCAAAGCAGGACTTGCGGAGCGATGGAGCTTACCGGCATCGGCGTTCTTTTGCGGTAATGGTGCGGCAGAAATTTTCTATCGCTTGGTGCGCTGTATCAAGCCGCGCACGGCTTTGATCACCGCCCCAACATTTGGCGAGTATGAACAGGCGTTATCTGGGGAGGGCTGTAACCTGTGGTTTCATACTTTGCGGAAAGAAGAGGACTTTCGGCTGACTGAGCGCTTTTTCTCTGACCTCATGCCTGATTTTGATCTTGTGATTTTGTGCAATCCGAATAACCCAACCGGCTGTACCGCGTCACAAGCCTTAATGCAGGAGATTTTACAGCGGTGCAAACAAAATGGAACGTGGCTTGTGGTCGATGAATGCTTTCAGGATTTTGTGACAGCTTCCTTTTCTATGCGACAGAGCCTAGAAGTATATGACCGCTTGGTGATCGTGCGGGCATTTACCAAGATGTATGCTGTGCCGGGGGTGCGCCTTGGCTGGTGCATGTCGGCAAATGCGGCACTCATGGAACAACTGCATGGAGCGGGGCAGCCGTGGAATGTATCCGTCATTGCACAGGCATGCGGTGTGGCGGCGCTGGACTGCGAGAATTGGGAGCAGGAAACAGCTGACTATATTGAAAAGCAGCGCACATGGCTTGCGGAACAGCTCAAAGACTGTGGATTTCATGTTTATCCAAGCGAAGTCAACTACTTATTGTTTTATACCACGTGCTTGGACTTGCAGGAGCGACTGCTGGAACGTGGGATTATGATTCGCAGCTGTGAAAATTATCGTGGACTGGGACGCGGATATTTCCGTCTGGCGGTCAAGGGTGAAGCAGACAACCGCACGTTGTTGCGCGAGATACGGGAGGTGTTAGCAGATGGCAAAAGCGATCATGGTGCAGGGGACAGCATCTAACGCAGGAAAAAGTGTGTTGGTTGCTGCATTGTGCCGTATTTTTAAGCAGGATGGATACCGCGTTGCACCGTTTAAGGCACAGAATATGGCGCTCAATTCCTATATTACAAAGGATGGGCTGGAAATGGGGCGCGCACAGGTCATGCAGGCGGAAGCCGCGGGCATTGCACCGGACGTGCGCATGAATCCAATTTTGCTCAAGCCGACAAGCGATGTGGGATCACAGGTGATCGTCAATGGAACAGTGATGGGCAATCGCTCGGCAAAGGAATATTGGGCGCAGAAGAAAGCCCTGCGCCCAGCGGTCAAGCAGGCGTATGACAGCCTCGCGGCAGAGTATGATATCATTGTCATCGAAGGCGCGGGCAGTCCGGCAGAAATCAACCTAAAGCAGGATGATCTTGTCAATATGGGCATGGCAAAGCTTGCAGATGCACCTGTGCTTTTGGTGGGCGACATTGACCGCGGCGGCGTGTTTGCGTCGCTGTATGGCACGGTAAAGCTACTCGAGCCGGAAGAACAGGAACGCATTTGCGGTTTAATCATCAATAAATTTCGCGGCGACTTGGGGATTTTACGTCCAGGGCTTGACCAGCTAGAAGCACTCACCGGAAAGCCTGTGCTGGGTGTCGTGCCATACTGCGCACTGGATCTCGACGATGAGGACAGCTTATCCTCACGCTTAGATGCGCAAGGCGCACAGCATGCGGCGGTTCAAGTGGCAGTCATTCGTTTGCCGCACCTGTCTAATTTTACGGATTTTAGTGCGCTCGAACGTATTTCGGGTGTTGCGGTGCGCTATGTGAGCACTGTACAGCAGCTCGAGGGTGCAGACCTCGTGATTTTACCGGGTACAAAAAGCACAATGGACGATTTATGCTGGCTGCGTACCAGCGGACTGGAAGCCAAGATCCAGCGGATGCATGGAACGGGAAAGCCTGTGCTGGGTATCTGCGGTGGGTATCAGATGATGGGGCGCAGACTGTCTGACCCCGATGGCGTAGAGAGCGGCGGAGAAATCGCAGGCATGGGCTTGCTTCCAACAGAAACGATCTTCCATGCCACCAAAACGACCACACAGGCAACGGGCAGTATCTTACAGCCAAAAGGCATTTTTGGAGCACTTGCGGGTGTGCCAACCGTCGGATATGAAATCCATATGGGAGAAACCAAATTATTAGAGGATGCACAACCATTTCAGACCCTAACAAGAGAGGATACCGAAGTATTAGATGGCTGTGTATCAGGGAATGCGTGCGGAACTTATTTGCATGGGGTGCTGGATACACCAGCAGTATTGGAGCCGCTGATTGCGGCGCTGATGCAGCATAAGGGACTGGACGCTGGGCAGATCGAAGCATTTGACCCGATCGCATACAAAGAGAAAGAATACAACAAACTGGCAGAGCTGGTGCGAAATGCACTGGATATGCCCACGCTTTATCAGATTTTGGAGGCAAATCATGCGTGAAACAGGACTTATACATCTGTACTGTGGTGAGGGAAAAGGAAAGACAACAGCCGCAATGGGACTTGCATCGCGCTGCATTGGACGACATAAGAAAGTTGTGATTGCACAGTTTTTGAAAGATGGCACTTCGGGAGAATGCCAGTTTTTGAGTCAGCAGCCCAATGTTACCCTTTTGGCAGCAAATCCAGTGGGCAAGTTTTCCTTTGCAATGAACGAAGAAGAAAAGAAGCAGACCAAAGAAGCAATTGTCCGCATGTTTGATGCGGCGACCCAATATGCCGTTCGTGAAGAGGCTTTTTTGCTGGTAATGGATGAAGTTTGTGCGGCGATTACTTGTGGTTTCTTGGAAGAGGACAAGGTAATCACATTCTTGGAGAACAAGCCGGATTCGCTGGAGGTTGTTATGACCGGACGCAATCCATCTGAGCGCTTACAGGAACAGGCGGACTATATTTCAGAAATGTGCAAGCGAAAGCACCCGTTTGATCGTGGCATTATGGCGCGGGAAGGAATTGAACAATGAGTTTTATTATGAAACCAACAGACATCGAGAAGAAGAGCTTTGAGATTATCGCACAGGAGCTTGGTGCGCGGACATTCCCAGAGGGACAGTCCGAGGTGGTCAAGCGCGTCATCCACACAACAGCAGATTTTGATTACGCAGACAATCTTTGTTTTTCAGAGGATGCGATCCCGTCAGCAAAGGAGGCACTCGCGCAAGGGGCGACCATTGTGACGGATACCAACATGGCGCTGTCCGGCATCAATAAAAATATTTTGACAGAGCTGGGGAGCACAGCACGCTGCTTTATGGCAGAGCCAGAGGTCGCACAGATGGCAAAGGAGCGCGGTGTGACCCGTGCAGTTGTCTCGATGGAGTACGCAAGCAAGATCGAAGGCAATTTGATCTTTGCGATCGGCAATGCGCCAACTGCGCTCATTCGTTTGCATGAGCTTATCCAAGAGGGTGCTTGCAAGCCTGCGCTTGTGGTTGGCGTTCCAGTCGGCTTTGTTAATGTGGTGGAGTCCAAAGAGATGTTCTTAGGTGGCAGCACGCCGTATATTATTGCACGTGGACGCAAGGGCGGCAGCAATGTAGCTGCGGCAATCATCAACGCATTGCAGTATCAGATGGTAAAACGGGAGGGATTTTGATTTATGGCAAAGAAAGCACTCGCAGTCGTCAGCTTCGGTACAACCTATCCAGAGGCACGCCGCGCGATCGAAATATTAGAGCGCAGATTGGCACAGGCGATGCCAGACTATGATTTTTACCGCGCTTTCACCTCGCAGATGGTGATTCGCAAGATCGAGCGGGAAGAAGGCATTGTGATTCCAAATCCCGCGGAGCTTATGGAACAGCTGAGAGCGCAGGGATATGAAGAGGTTGTCTGCCAGAGCCTGCATGTGATTCCGGGCATTGAATACGAAAAGATGTGCAGACAGATCCGGCAGGCGGCAGGAACGATGTGTGTGCATATCGGTAAGCCCATGCTGTATTCTCATGAGGACTATATCGAAACCTGTAAGGCACTTCTGGCAGAAATGCCTGAGCTGAAAGCTGATGAAGCGTTTGTTTACATGGGACATGGCACGGAGCATATGGTCAATGCGGCATATAGTCAGGCAGAAAACACCTTCCGCTATTTAGACGCAGAACGTGTTTATGTGGGCACAGTTGAGGGATTCCCTGAGCTGGACTATATCTGCAAGCGTCTTAAGGCACATAACGTGCGTAAGGTTTGGCTTGCACCCTTTATGATTGTGGCAGGTGATCACGCACAAAATGATCTTGCAGGCGATGAGCCGGATAGCTGGAAGTCTCAGCTAGAAGCGGCAGGCTATGAAACGGAGATCTGTATGCGTGGTATGGGTGAATTTGAAAAGATCGGCGCACTCTTTGAGGCGCATTGTTTGAATGCATAACATAGAATGACGAAAGAGGTTTTCTGAGATTCAGAGAACCTTTTTGTTTTGTTTACAAATCAGTCGTGCATTTTACGCCAATCAATGATAAAATAAAGGCAAATACACAGAAAATGAGGGAGCGCTATGGAGTTTAACAGTAAAAAAATGTATCAGATGATGATGCTCATTGCATTTGGTATTGTGCTGTTTCTTGGCTTGCAGAATATCCATATCTTAACGGGAGTCATACAGACCGCCTTTCGGTTTTTGATGCCGTTTTTGATCGGATGCGTGATCGCATTTACCGTGAATGTTCCAATGCGGGCGATCGAGCGGACGGTATTTTCCGAGCGGGTACAGCGAAAGTATAAGGTTTGTGCCAAGCTACATCGGCCGCTTAGCTTGATTTTGACACTTGTTTTAATCACAGGGCTTTTGATGCTGCTCGTATTTACTGTGACACCGCAGGTCAGCAACTCTGTCCGTACCGTGCGTGCTGCGCTACCGGAATTTTTTGCGCAGATGTCTGATTGGATCAATAATCTTGTGGTACAGTATCCAGAAATTGGGGATTATGCAAATGAATGGCTGCAATCCTTGCAAACAATCAACTGGGCAGAGCAGATCCGCAATCTGTTTGACTTCCTGCGCAGCGGTAATTTGCTGGGAAATACCGTATCCGTTGCAAGCTCAATCATAGGCGGCGTGACCAACACGGTCATCGGTCTGATTTTTGCGCTGTATATTTTGCTGCAAAAGGAAAAGCTCACCTTACAGTTTAAGAAAATTATGTATGCCTATATGAGAGAGTCGCATGCAGACAGCACGATCGATGTATTTCGTCTGATTCAGCGCACATTCTCAAATTTTATTTCTGGACAGTGCTTGGAAGCGTGTATTTTAGGTTTGCTGTTTTTTGTCAGCATGTCGATTTTCCGCTTTCCCTATGCAGCAGTTACAGGTGTTGTGATTGCGTTTACGGCACTCATTCCGATTTTTGGTGCGTTTTTCGGCTGTTTTATCGGTACATTTCTAATCTTGATCGAAAATCCAATGCAAGCAGTTTGGTTTATTGTACTGTTCATTGTGTTGCAGCAGATTGAGGGCAATCTGATTTACCCACATGTGGTGGGCAACTCGGTTGGATTGCCATCGATTTGGGTACTCGTTGCAGTGACAACTGGTGCAAGTACGATGGGTATTATGGGTATGATCATCAATATTCCACTGTTTTCCGTACTCTATGCACTGCTCCGAAAACACACTTATCAGGAGCTGCGGCACAAGCGTGTTTCGCCTCAAAAGCTAAAATGATTTGGCACTTTAAGAAAAAATGAAATAAGCCCTTGATTTTTAATGAACAAAGGATTATCATAATACTGTTAGCACTCGATATGCGAGAGTGCTAACAGTATTAATTTTTTAGACAGAGGTGCTATCAATCATGGAAAAGAAGCAGTTCCAAGCGGAATCAAAAAGACTGCTTGACTTGATGATTCATTCAATTTATTCTCATAAGGATATTTTTCTACGCGAGCTGATCTCTAATGCATCCGATGCAACAGATAAACTCTACTATCATGCAATGCAGCAGGGACAGACTGGTATTTTGCGAGATAATCTCCCAATCACCATTCAGTTGGACAAGGACGCAAAGACGATCACGATTTCTGACCATGGCTGCGGTATGACCGCAGAGGAAATGGAAGAAAATCTGGGTACGATTGCACATTCTGGATCTCTGCAATTTAAGCAGGAGAATGAAAAGCAGGATGATATCGATATCATTGGACAGTTTGGTGTAGGTTTTTATGCAGCCTTCATGGTTGCCTCTCAGGTTGAGGTCGTATCTCGTGCACAGGGACAGGAAACTGCAAACCGCTGGATTTCTGACGGCACAGAGGGCTACACTATCGAGCCGACCACAAAGGAAACCGTAGGTACGGATATTGTCCTGACCCTGATGGAAGACACTGAGGGCGATCATTACAGCGAATTCTTGGAACCATATCGCATCCAAGAGCTGATTCGTAAGTATTCTGACTATATTCGTTACCCGATTCAGATGGAAATGCCGCGCTCCCGCCAGAAGGAAGGCAGCGATCCGGAAAAGCCAGAGTGGGAAGAGTACATGGAGCTGACCACCCTCAACTCTATGATTCCGCTTTGGAAGAAGTCCAAGTCAGAACTGAAAGACGAAGATTACAACAACTTCTATAAGCAGAAGTTCTTTGATTATCAAGATCCGCTCCACCATATTCATATGTACACCGAAGGTTCGGTCACCTATCATGCCCTCATGTATATTCCAAGCCATGCGGCGATGGATTACTACACCAAAGACTATGAAAAGGGTCTCGCGCTCTATTCCAATGGCGTTCTGATTATGGATAAGTGTACAGATCTGCTGCCTGATTACTTTAGCTTTGTGCGCGGTCTGGTAGATTCTGCTGACCTATCACTCAATATTTCCCGTGAACTGCTCCAGCATGACCGTCACCTCAAGCTGATTGCCAATGCACTGGAAAAGAAGATCAAGAATGAGCTGGCAAGCATGATGAAGAACAAGCGCGAGGAATACGAGAAGTTCTTCAAGGCATTTGGTCTGCAACTGAAGTATGGTGCATATGTAGATTATGGTATGCACAAGGAGCTGTTGCAGGATCTTCTGTTGTATCATGTTGCAGACAGCGACAAGATGGTTTCGCTTGCCGAGTATGTAGAGGGCATGAAGGAAAACCAGAACACCATCTACTATGCTTGTGGTGAGAGCAAGTCCAAGATCGAGTTGCTGCCACAGATGGAGCGCCTGCGTGAGCAGGGCTATCAGGTGCTGTGTCTCACAGATAACATTGACGAGTTCTGCATGAAGATGATGCACGACTATCAGGGCAAGGAGTTCAAGTCCATCTCTGACGACAATCTGGATCTGGAGACCAAGGAAGAGAAGGAAGAAATCGAGACTCTGACCAAGGAGTATCAGAATGTACTCGATACCGTCAAGGAGGCACTGGGCGATAAGATCACAGCGGTTCAGTTCACCAGCCGTTTGAAGAGCCATCCATGCTGCCTGACTACAAAGGGTGCTGTATCGCTCGAAATGGAGAAGGTACTCAACCAGCAGCCGGGGCAGGAAAAGATTCACGCAGAGCGCGTGCTGGAACTGAATGCAGAGCATCCGATCTTTGAAAAGCTGAAGGCAGCAGATGCTGAGCGCGTTGGAAAGTATGCCGAGGTCCTCTATGCACAGGCACAGCTCATGGAAGGCATCCAGCTGGAAGATCCGGTTGCTTATGCAAATACCGTGTGTGAACTCTTGGTCTAATTCTATACGAACAAAAGGAAGGCTGATCTTATGCCCCAAAAGTTACTATTCGTAATTAACCCAGATGCAGGAAAAGGTGCAATTCGGGAAAAAACACTGGACTGCATTGATCTGTTCGTGCGCGAAGGCTTTGATGTGATGGTTTACACAACACAGAAGTCACAGGATGCAACGCGAATCGTGCGTGCACGAGCAGAAGAGTTTGACCGTATCGTTTGTTCGGGTGGTGATGGAACACTCAATGAAGTGGTAACAGGTCTCTTGGATGGGGGGCATAAAGTGCCGCTGGGCTATATACCGGCGGGAACGGTGAATGATTTTGCGTCCAGCTTGTTTATTCCCAAACAGGTCATGGAAGCGGCAAAAATGGCGGCTGGCTCTGATTTTCAGACAGTAGATATCGGCAGGTTTGCAGGTCGATATTTCTGTTATGTAGCAGCGTTTGGTGCGTTTACAAATGTGTCCTATACCACGCCACAGGTGCAGAAGAATCTGCTGGGACGCACCGCATATATTTTGGAGGGCATCAAGTCACTGCCTTCGGTCAAGCCTTATGACATTCGGATCGAAACAGATGATGGACTTGTGATTGAAGATCAGTTTATTTATGGTATGATTTCCAATGCAACTTCGATCGGTGGATTTAAGGAACTGACGCCGCGTGATGTGCGCATGGATGACGGACTGTTTGAAGTGGTTCTGGTGCGTCAGCCAAAGACGCCCTTAGATTGGCAAAATATATTTAATGAGCTTGTGCAGCCACATGAGGAGTCACAGTTCTTGATTGAGTTCAAGACACCGGGGCTGCAGGTAAGTTCCAATACTGAAATTTCATGGACGCTCGATGGAGAGTTTGGAGGTACATTAAAAGAGGTGCGGATCGATAACCAATATCAGGCGCTCACGATTTTCAGCCATAAGATGTAAAAAGCGCGGTCAACCGATGAAAGGTTGACCGCGCTTTTTGTGCCCAAATGTTAGAAATAAAGTGCTGTGGTTTAATGCGAAGTTGCAAAGCTCATGCAGTCAACGCACTGCTGGGTGCATGGATTGGCTTCATGTGTGCCAACGGTGATATGATCCAGTGCGCAATAATCTGCACCAGAACAATGGTGAGTACACTGCTTTACAGTGCAGCGAATGGACTTATTTTCCTGATTCATCATGAGAACAATGCCTCCTTTTGATTTTTCAAAAGCAGTTTGTGCAGAATAGACGGTTTGTATACTATGACATAAAAATAAAATTTCGAAGATAATATTGACAGTATGTGCAAAATCAGGTATACTATAAATAACAATAATTCTCATTTACAAAGAGGAGGAAAATGATTATGGCAAACTTGAAAGGTACAAAGACAGAAGCGAATTTGATGGCGGCTTTTGCAGGCGAATCACAGGCACGCAACAAATATACCTACTATGCATCCAAGGCAAAGAGCGAGGGCTATGAGCAGATCGCAGCACTTTTCCTCGAAACCGCAAACAACGAAAAAGAACATGCAAAGATTTGGTTTAAGCTCCTGCATGATGGCGCAGTTCCATCAACTATCGAGAATCTAAAAGATGCTGCGGATGGCGAAAACTATGAGTGGACCGATATGTATGCAGCCTTTGCCAAGGACGCAAGAGAAGAAGGATTTAACCACATTGCATTCCTCTTTGAAAAAGTTGGCGAGATCGAAAAAGAGCATGAAGCACGTTACCGCAAGCTGCTTGAGAATGTGGAAAAGGGTCTGGTATTCTCCCGTGATGGTGATATGATCTGGCAGTGCGCAAACTGTGGTCATATTGTGGTTGGCAAGCAGGCGCCGGAGGTATGCCCAGTGTGTGCACATCCAAAGGCATATTTCCAGATCAAGGCAGAAAACTATTAAGCGCGTATATCTCAATCGAAAGGTTTTCCTAAGAAGATAAAGATTATTGTGCCCTTTGTCAGAATTGGCAGAGGGCACAATTTTTATATGCAGAATTGGCGTATGTGCAAGGCACATTGTTTGGTGTCAGGGGATAACAGACGTATTTTCTGGTGCAAAGTGCTTGCACCCAGACGCAAAGCAGACTATAATAAGTTGTAAAACCCCCAAGAAAGGTTGTGTTGCTCCATGCAAAAGGGAGAAAAGAATAAACTCAAGCTGTTGCTGGTTGGGATCCAAGCACGGCTCAAACAGAACCGAGATTATTTTGTATCGACTACATTTGAATTTAAATCAGGCAATAAGAAGTTTAAGGCACTGCTGAGTGCAGGAGAGGGTGGTGACTATGTGCTGTCTTTTCAGGGCACAGAGCGGACACTGGACGCAGAAGAAGCCGTTACATTTTTTGAACAGCAGGCAGATCTCTATGAAAACGCTGTGCTCACATATACCGAGCGCGGCAGCGTGATGACCATTACCGTCTCCGCGCGTGGTGTTTCCATGAAGCAGACCGAGCAGCAAGCCGAGCCGCAGGAAGCCTCCGTAAATCCCCTGCTGGATCATGGGCGCAAGTATTTAATCCAAGTGGACAAGGCGAGTGCGCTTCTGCGTGAGATTGGTATTTTGACCGCAGATGGCAAAGTAAAGAATGATATGATCCGCAAATACAACCAAATCGACCACTATGTAGAGCTGGTTGCACCGATGTTTGAACAGGATGACAGCGATGAAATTTTGCTGCTGGACTGTGCATGCGGTAAGTCTTATCTGTCCTTTGTCATGAACTACTATCTGCGCGATGTGCTGCGGCGCCGTTGCCGCATCATTGGTATTGACATCAATCCGCACGTGGTATCCGAGAGCCAGAAGATGGCAAAGCGTCTGGGATACCATAATATGGAGTTCATTACAGCAGACCTGCGTACCTACCAGCCGCCCAAGAAGGTAACCGCGGTGATCTCACTGCATGCGTGCGACATTGCGACCGACCTGGCACTTGGTACTGCCATTCGTGCCAAGGCAAAGTATATTGCATGTGTGCCATGCTGCCACAAGGAATTGCTGGATCAGTATAAGATGCCGGGACTGGAACCGCTCATGCGTCATGGTGTATTTAAGGCACGGTTTAATGATGTGCTGACAGATAGTATGCGTGCACTCAAGCTGGAAGCAGAGGGATACAGGGTATCTGTTGTCGAGTATATTTCGCCATTGGATACACCGAAAAATCTGTTGATTCGTGCAACACGCACTGGACAGGATAACGATAAGGCGCGTGTGGCATATGAGCAGGTACGTGCACTTGTGGGCACGACCTCAGAGCTGGATCGACGCTGCGTGGCAAATGATGCAGAATTCTTTATCACAGACGAAGATTTATTTTAAGGCAATACCGCATAATTCAGCAAGAGCGATTTTCGCAAAGCGCCGCAGATGACATT
>JAHHRJ010000016.1 GCA_020025885.1 Butyricicoccus sp.
CGGAGGAACTGTTTGAGAAATTTCTAGATTCTGTTTACGCTGTTCCTGTAATCTAACAAATTTTTACTATGTGGGTGTCCAACTTGCACTTGCAATTTACGTATAAAAGAAAAATCGATCCTCCACATATAAGAAGAGCTTACCGTCTCAAACTCCAGACAGTAAGCCCTTTTTGTACTTCCTATTTCAAAATCATTTGCACTGATTTTTATGCTTCTTGATGTTCAGAAAGCCAATCCAACAGCTGACGGATATTCTTCTTTCCAAACGTGGTATGCGTATCATTGAGCACCAGACATGGTACGCTCATAATATTGTACTGATCTCTCAGGTGCGGAAAATGATTGAGGTCATATACTTCCGCTGTGACATTGGGCAGCTCTGCGGCAAGCCGCTGTGCTGCTGTCACAAGTTCTGGGCACATCGTACAGGAGAGCGACACCAGTATCTTCATATGGAGCGGTGCATGCAGGGTATCCAGCGCAAGTTCAGGATCAAGCGCCTGTCCTGGTCCTGCCGCATTGTACAGCCCCAACACAAACGAGGTAAACTCATGCCCGCCCGGAACACCGTGGAATGCAAGTCCTGTCCAGCTTCCATCGGTTTTGCAAACGCGTACACAAGGTGCATCTGCATTGGTTGTGCTCTGCACTTCCATCGTCAGACAATCGGTCAAGTCGCATAGCGCCTGCATATATTGCCGCAGCTCTTCCGATACTGGGCGTTCATCCAGCATAAGCACCAAATGCAGCGGTTGCTCCATGCGTCCAAAAACGGTTTGCAGCTGTGCCAGCATTTCTGCCGAAAAGAGTTCAGACTCCTGCTGTGATTCCTGTGATACGTGTGCCTCCTGCTTTTGCTGCATCTCTGGCATTTTGGGCTGTATCCCTGTCTTTCGCTGCATGGCTGCCGCATAGCGCTCCAGTGCTGCCGCTGCAAGTGCACCATCGCCCACTGCCGTCACCACCTGACGCAGTGGCTTTACACAGACATCGCCAGCAGCAAAAATGCCTTCCACATTGGTCTGCTGATTGTGATCCGTCACAATATACCCTTGTGCATCCTGCTCCACAAAATCGATAACGACCTCTGGCTCATATCCAGCAAACACGAATACACCAAAGGTATCTCCGTCTTTCGCCTGATAGTCCAGCACCTCGCCAGTCTGATTATTATGGGCACGCAAGGAACGCAAAGCCGTATCGCCGCGCACTTCATCGATCTGCATATGCGGCATGACCGTGATTTTTTCATGCGACATTGCCGCTTCTGCAACCGCTGGCGCACAGGAGAATCCGTCTCCGCGCATCATAACTGTCACATGACTTGCATACTTGGTCAAAAAGACGCTTTCCTCGGCAGCGGCATAGCCGCCACCGATCACAAACACTTCTTTTCCAGTAAAGAACTCACCGTCGCAGGTCGCACAGTATGCAACACCGTGTCCCTGAAACTCTGCTTCGCCTTCGAATCCAACGCGGCGCGGATGTGCACCAGTTGCCAGCAGAATGCCATATGCATAGCGTTCTCCGCGGCTGGTTTTTACGGTCTTGACTGGCTGCCCATCGGTAATGTCTTCCACCTCAGCCAGCAAGAACTCTGCACCGAAGTGCTCCGCTTGCTGTCTCATGGTTTCTGTGAGGGCTGCGCCGCTCGTGTTCGCAACACCCGGATAGTTCACGACCTCAGCCGTAATGGTAATCTGACCACCAAAGTGGTCTTTCTCCACCACAAGGACACGATATCGTGCACGCGCCAGATAGAGTGCCGCGGTGAGTCCCGCTGGACCGGCACCCACTACGATCACATCATAGAGGTGCTCCAACTGTTGCGGGATCACAGCTGACCTACCAAATCAAGGCTCGGCTTCAAGGTCTCTGCGCCTGGCTGCCACTTTGCAGGGCAAACTTCATCACCATGCTCTGCGACAAACTGGCTTGCCTGTACGCGACGGAGCAGCTCATCTGCATTTCTGCCAACGTTACCAGCAGTTACTTCATAAGCAACGATCTTACCTTCCGGATTTACGATAAAGCTGCCGCGCTCTGCAAGTCCTGCATCCTCAATATATACTTCAAAATCCTTTGCCAGCGCATGGGTCGGGTCTGCCAGCATCGGGTATTCGATCTTCTGGATACGCTTGGAAGCATCATGCCAAGCCTTGTGTACAAAATGGGTATCGCAGGATACAGCATACACTTCGCAGCCGATCTTCTTGAACTCTGCATAGCGATCTGCCAGATCCTCAAGCTCAGTCGGGCAAACAAAGGTAAAATCTGCCGGATAGAAGAAAAATACGCTCCAATGACCAAGCATATCCGCCTTGGTCACAGTCTGAAATGCATTATTATAAAAAGCCTGTACGGAAAAATCAGCAACTTCCTTTTGAATCATAGACATAGTAAAAAACCTCCTAAAATAATTATCATTCTCGTAGTTAACTAAAGCTAACTTATAGACATATTATACTCCATCCGTATAGTTTCTGTCAACCCTCTAATTGAGAATTTTTTGCATTCGTAGAAAAAAGCGGACGGCTCCGAAGAGCCGCCCATGAGAGATTTGAGGTAATCAATTTTGAAATGTTTGCTTATGCCTTCTTCTGCTGCAAACGCATGAGCATAGAAGCAACCTGTGCACGCGTTGCCTCATTCTCCGCCTTGAGGTCTGTGCCCTCTGGCATATCAGACAACAGACCCTCCTTGGTTGCCCAAGTGATCGCATCCTCTGCACCAGCTGGTGCACCTGCAAATTGATTGAGAATGATCGCAAGCTGTCCACATGTCACATTCTGATCGGGTGCAAATTTGCCTTCACCAATACCAGATACCAGATCCAGCTCACTTGCCCAAGCAACTGCATTCTTATAGTATGCATCTGCTGGAATATCGGTAAATGCGCTCTGTCCTGCGGTCGGCTGACCTGCCAGACGGTGCAGAACGGTTACCAGCATGCCGCGAGTCATCGGGCTATCCGGTTCGAACGCTGTCTTATGTGCACCAACAAACAGCTTGTTTGTAACAGTCCATGCAATTGCATCCTTTGCCCAGTGGGTCTTGAGATCGGTGTAAACTTCAACAGACTCCGGCTTCCCTGCAACCGTTGGAATGGTTTTCACCTTTGGCTCAGTTGGCTTCTGCTCCGGTTTCTGTTCCGGCTTTTGTTCAGGTTTCTGCTCTGGCTTTACAGTCGCATTCTCGTCTTCATTCCACTTTGCATATAGGGTGGTATTCTGCGCGATCGGCTGGTTGAAGTCAAATGCCTGTGTAAAGTTATAGTTCCACCAGCCGGCGAAGGTATAGCCATCCTTGGTTGGCTGCGGAATCTCCTTCTCCTTGAGCAGTGCACCATCTGCGAGCTCCATTGGCTTCATCTCGGTGCCGCCATCTGTGTTGAAGCTGATAGTCCTCAGTTCCTTTTTATCTTCCGTCTGTGCTGGCTTCTTGTTTCCATCATCCGCCGTATTTCCGCCGAATTTTTCATCACTGATCTTGAATACATCACTCTGTGCTGTGATCGGTGTAATGCGGTAAGCATAGCTGTAATCCTGATTGGTCGATACCTGATAGCCGTCGAGTGGGGTATGACCCATAAACGCAGTATCGGAAACGCCGCGCTGCTTGTAATCAATGTTCCAAACAACGGTATCCTTGCGCATCGGCACCTTATTCGGGTGTCTGTACTCAGAATCATTGTAGTTCTTGGCATTGAGTTCTTCTGCGGTGTATGGAAGTGCAGAAGCCTCGATCGTTCCGTTGGTGGAAACCAGCAGACCTGTTCCCTTGTCATTGGTCAGCGATGTCCAACGCACATCGGTGTGGTTGCCATTCTCCTGCGGCTTGAGCATCTTGCGATCAAAGCTGTCTGCAACCTTGTTCTCATAGATGCCGATTCTTGCCGCGCTCTCACGGTCTACATAAGTATCCCAAGGACCGCGACCATAGTACTTAAAGTTATCGTATGCACTGTTTACAATCATGCGAGAGCCGACCTTTGCCAGACCGCCTTCCTTTGCAAAATCGCTCTTTGGAGAGAACTGATCGTGTACAATGATTTCACCATTGCCATAGATCTCGTAACGCATCTGTATTGCAGCGTCTACCTGCATATTGCCTGTCATGGACATAGTAACCTTATTCTTTGCAGAATCCTTGTCCAGTTTTACCTCGACACCGCTCAGCTTATCTGGTGCACCTGCATTCTGGCTCTTTTCCTCCCAGTATGCGGTGGTGTCATTGTAAGTCTGTGCGCGGTAAATGCTCTGCTCTGGACCTGCGGTCATAACAACACTACCATCGAGCTTGTAACACTCGATCGTACCATTCTTCTGATTCAGCATGATCTCGAACTTCTGTTTCTGGTCAGTTGTACCAGTCAGAATGACCTCACTGCCCTTTTCGGTCACACTTTCAAACGCTGGAATGTTCTCCACATTCATGTTTGGCTGCTCTGCCTGCTCTGTAAAGTTCAGTTCAAACTGCTCATGTGCAACCTCAAAACCAGCCTTTGCCCCCCAGTTTGCATCTGCTTTCATCTTTACGCTAAAGTCAAGGAAGTAGTCCTCGCCTGCAACTGGCTTGAAGCTCGGCAGTACACTGCCCAAATTGATCGCAACATTTTCAAAGTTGGTATTGAGAGACTGCCCTTTGATCGCACCAAGACTGCTGGTTACTGTTTGCTTTGCCAGCGGCTTTTCACTGTCGCTGTTCTTATAGATAGACCAAGTCACATCAAATGCGCTCATTGGTGTGTTTTCGTACTCGTTGACCATCTTGACCGTTACGGTATCAGTTGGTGCAACGGTTGTATTTGCGAGATAGAAGTTCACCTGCTGGTGCACCTTCTTTGCTTCCTTGAGCTTCGGGCTTGGGGTATGGTCTGCATAAACCAAACCGTTGCCGCAGAATGCATTGTCGTTATAGTCCTTGTCGATCCAGTCGCCGCCATAGCCCCAAAACTCGTCGGACTTGTCATGCTTATTGATAGTACGAATGGACTGATCGATGTAGTCCCAAATGAAGCCGCCGTTGATGTTATCGCGGTCACGAATGACATCCCAGTGCTCCTTTGCATTACCATAGGACTGACCCATTGCATGGTCATACTCAGAGTGCACATAAGGCTGTACATTGTTATATGCATTTACACCGCCCGGCAGTGCATACTGAGTGCTGTGCAGGTCAACGATGTTCTGCACGCGGGATTCCAGCGACCACGGATCGCCCGCCTGAATCTGCTCCTGATAAGCAGAAGCACGCTCGCTCTTTCTAAAGCGGGACGGGTCACGTCTCAGGGCATACATGGAAGCAACCCAGAAGCAGGAATGGCTGTTATATGGAACCTTTGCATACTGTGCCTCATTGTTGGAGGACCAGATCACAACAGACGGATTGTTCTTGTAATGCTCGATCATGTTTGCATTCCGATCAAGCACCGGAGCAACCCACTCCTTGTACTCTCCAGTCTCCTTTGGACCAGTTGGAACACGTGCGCCTGTGAATGCTGCACGATGGCTCTCAATGTTTGCATCCATACAGATGTACAGACCCAACTCGTCTGCAAGATCATACATCACTGCATCATTCGGATAATGTGAAGTACGGATTGCGTTCAGGTTGTGCTGCTTCATGGTGGTGAGGTCGGTGAGGTATCCCTCAAATCCAACTGCATGACCCTTTTCCACATCGGTATCATGGCGGTTTACACCGCGCAGTACCATCTGCTTGCCGTTAATTTGCAGCTGCTCCAAGAACTGACCGTCTTCATTCTTCTGCTCGGTTCTGACCTTGCGCAGGTCACGGAAGCCAACGCGTTCTACAATAGACTCGATCGCCTTACCGCTCTCATCCTGCAATACAATTTCCAGATAGTACAGGTTTGGGGTATCTGGGAACCACTTATCCGGGTTTGTCACTTTCATCGTGCTTGTGATGGTCGTGCCTGCATCGCGCAGCTTGGCTTCTGCTGTTGTTCCAGCCGCCTTGACGGTCACAGACTGATCCTCAGCGCGTGCCACCTCATCACCATTCTTGTTGCGCAGTCTTGCAGAAACCTTGTAGTTCTTGTCTGCGGTATTCTTGAGACCACGTACTGTGGTTTCCAGATTCAGGGTTACATCACTGTTTACCAGATCCTGCTTATTTGTGAAGTCGGTCTTTACAAAATAGTCGCGCACCTCTGCCTCACCCTTGGAGTACAGATATACATCGCGATAAATACCGCTCTGGCGGATAAAGTCCTGATTTTCCAGCCAGCTGCCAATCGACCAGCGAAACACCTTGAGCGCGATGGTGTTCTCTCCATCTTTCAGGTATGGTGTGATATTAAAATCATGTGCAGTAAAGCTGTCCGTAGAATAGCCAACCGGCTTTCCATTTACATACAGATAGTAAGCGGACTCTACGCTTTGCAGAGAGATAAAGGTTTCACGATCCTTCCAACCCTCATCCAAGGTAAAGGTGGTGCGATAGTATCCAACCGGATTCTTTGCAGTTGGAGCCTGTGGGGTCTTATAGTCTTCCTCTTGGATGTTCTTCTGCCACGGGAAACCATGGTTTGTATACATCGGCTCATCATACTTGAATGTGCCATCTGCATTGCGGTACGTCTGCCAAGATGCTGGCACATATTCTTTCTGGAAGTCATTTCCAGAATAATCCTTAGAGAGCCACTCCTTGTCCTTCTTCTTTGCCTCTTCTGGGTTATCTACCAGTGCAAAGTCCCATTCGGTGCCAGACAGCTTCTTATAATATGCAGAAGATTCTGCGCCCACTTTGTCCAGCACACTCTTTTCTGCTTCAAATGCCTTCTGTGCATCATCATATGGAATAAACTGTGTCTTGGAACGCTCACGGTTGACGCCAACGGTTTCAATGTCATTGAACCACTCTTCGCCTGTTACCTTTGCCTGTGTTCCATCTTGCGTGAAACGCACGCTGTCCTGAAAATAGGACTCATGCATCTCAAGCACATTATCATATGTTTGTTGTGCGTTCAATTTTTCCTGATTTGTCTTGCTGCTCAAAACATTGCGGTAAGACAGCTCTGCGTTTGCAGCCGCATAAGTGCCCTCCAAATTGCTGGTCAGTACCTGCTCAGATGCCGCAAATGCACTCGGCATGCAGCCCAGTAGTAAGGTTCCGGATAGTGTACCTGCAAGCCATCTTTTTGCTTTATTCTGCATATTTGGTTTGCCCCTTCCTCGTTTTTTCTTCTCTCATTTTAATGTCGAAACACAACAAGAGTCTTAACCTTATGGAAAAGACTCTTGTTTCTCCTAGTTCCTACTTATAACTATACACCCATATATGTCTTTAGTAAATTTACACTTTTTACTAAAAATGTATATGTTTTTTGTGCATATTACATGGTAAAACTTGTCATATTTCAGTGGACGGATTTTATTTGTTTCTGAAACTATGGGTTTTGATATTTTTTGCTACGCCTTGCTCTCACCCAGCGTAATGGTGTATACGCCCTGCTTGGTGTGATCTTCAGATTCTGTCAGAATACGGATAACCTGATCTTGTACTGGCAGGATGGTAACGCTTGCATTGTCCTTTCCAACCGCCTTTACATCCTTTTCAGTCACGCCAGCCTGAGATACAGTAAACTTACCGCTCTCCAGTGCGCTCTTATCTGCGGTCTGATTTCCAACCTGCAAAGATGCCAGCTTTTCACTTGCGCCCATGCCAAATCTTGGGGTACCTGTGATCAACTCGGACTCTACCAGCTGCACCTTCTCGTCAAACTTGAGCTTCATCCAAACAGCAGAAACCAGATCAAAGGAATAGGTGCGAACAGTTACGCCATCCTTGCTTTTCTCTTCTACCTTTGCATTCAGATCCTTCCAAGTCTTGCCGTCTGCCGACCACTCTACATGGATGGATTTTGCCGCTGGAGCCGGCTCTTTCAGATACAGCTTCACCTGTGCCATATTCTGTGCAGTGTCATAGCGGAACTTCATCTCGCCCTGACCTTCCCAAACGGTATCTTCTGCCGACTTTTTGCCATCACGTACTGCACCCAGCGCATTGGTCTGCGACTGATCACCCAGCAGGATTTCTGCCGCCTTTGTCGCAACATTGCCGCTCGGCACAACTTCACCCTTGGATACGCGCACGGTTGCGGTTGGATGCATTTCCTTGCCAAATACCTGCGCAGTACCTGTTACAACATAGGTATTCGGTGTTTTGAGATTCAGCTTGCTTTTATCCCAAGTTACAGGGAAGGAAGCACCCGAAAGCTCTCCATTTGCAAGGACTGCCTGCAAGGTCTCTGGCAGATTTGCAGTTGCCGCTCCAACCGCAACTGCGGTCGAGTAATTCTGAAGTGCTGCAACCTGATCCACCATCGTCACATTGACAGAAACATTCAGATCCTTGCCCTGTCCAACATTGACTGTGCCCTGTACTTGTGTGGTTCCAGCCTTACTGGTATCCAGAGACTCCGTATTCCAAGCAACGCTCTTGTTTTCGCTCTTGCTGCTATCCAGCGTTACCTTGAGCTGCTTGGGAAGCTCTGGTTGGTTGCCCACCTTGACATAATAATTCTTGGAGTATTCCAAACTGCTCACAGCACCCTCTGGCTTCTTAGCATCCGTGGTTTTTACGGTCACAGATCCAGTTTCCAGTCCATCTGCCTTTGCAGTCAGCTTGAACGAGCCTGACTTATTGGTAGACTGTACAATCGCAAGCAGCTTACCGCGTGCTGCATTGCGGGTGGTGTTGGTGTACGGGGTATGGTCAGCCTGTTTGCCGTTGTCTACACCCAAAATCTTGCCGTCGCCCTCAATGCTCAGCGAGATTGCTGGCTCTGCACCATTGACAAACTTACCGCCTGCGTCCTGTACATCAATCGTAATATAGCTGAGATCCTTACCGTCTGCTGTAATCTGTGCACGGTCTGCGGATACGGCGAGCTTCTTTGCCTCACCAGTTGTTTCAACCATGCTGCGACCAGTTGTCTGTTTGATTTCCGTTTTTCCGTCTGATTCAAACGCCTTTGCTGTCAGCTTTCCAGTCTCATATGGTACTTGGAAGGTTGCATACAGGCTCTCATGTCCCTTCCGCTCCACAAATGCATTGTCACCCTCGGTCATAGCACCTGCCACATAGGTCTGGTACTGATACTTCTTGGTATCGCTGTCATTGACTTCTGCCTTCGCAACGCCAACTTCCTGATCGTTGAGATAGAGCTTAATGACAGGTGCATCGCTGTAAACTGCAACCTCGACCTTACCATTTTCGTCCTTCTGCACATCGGATTCATTCCAAGTTGGCAGAACATGCAGGGTATTCACCTTGTCATTCCACAGGCTCTGGTACAGATAATAGGAATCCTTCGGGAAGCCCGTGGTATCAATGATACCAAAGTAAGAGGACTTAGGTGCAACTTCGAAGTTATCGGTTGCCGATCCCGGAGAAGTGCCATTCCAGGGGGTCGGCTCGCCAAGGTAGTCAAATCCTGTCCAGATAAATTCGCCTGCATTGTAGTCATAGCGAATGGTGCGCCACCAAGCATCGCTTGCAACAGCCCCCCAGCCAACACGGCTCTTGTCGTATGCCGTCAGCATCTGATTGTCTGTCTGGCTTGCACCGTTGAATTGACCCTTGTCATTCTTGCCCGGCCCCTTGTATTCATATACGCCACGGCTGTTGACCGCAGAAGCGGTCTCAGATCCATACATCTTCCAGCCCTTTTCGTGACCTGCTGCAATCTGCTCTTCCTTTGCGTAGTTAAAACCAACAATGCCGCCTTCCTTGTCGATCACTTCCATGACCTTGCCAGGAACATCATCACCTGTGCTTCTTCTATTGTCGCCAATGGTGACCGGACGGGAGGTGTCCTCCTCCTTGACCCAGCGAATGAGGTTCTGCGCATGTTGCGGATAATCCGAGCTGTCTGCGCTGCCATCCAGACCTTCAAAGATCTCATTGCCCAGCGACCACATGATCACAGATGGTGCATTCTTACCGCGTGCAACCATTGCCTTGGTGTCATACTCTGCCCATGTCATATCCGGCTTGCCACCCTCAATGGCATTTTCTGCACCAATGGTCTGCTTGAAGTGACCAGAATAGTCGTTGGTATTGCCGTTTTTCGGATTGGTCCAAGTATCGAATGCCTCATCCACAACCAGCATACCCTGCTTATTGCAAATCTCAATGAGGCTCTGTGCTGCTGGGTTATGGGTAACACGGATGGCGTTACAGCCCATTTCCTTCAGGATCTCTACCTGACGCTCGATCGCACGGTGCCATGCCTCGCTGCCCAATGCGCCCTGATCGTGGTGCATACATACACCGCGTAACTTCATCTGCTCGCCATTGAGTGAGAAGCCAGTCGCAACATCAAAGCTCATGTAACGGAAACCAAACTCAGTATCATAGGTATCGATAACCTGATTGTCCTTTTTGACCTCTGTGCGCAGTACATACAGGTTTGGCTCACCCTTATCCCATACGTTCCACAGTGCAGGATTTGCAACATCGACCTGACTTTCCACCATTGTGCGCTCAGATGCCTTGAACGCTTGCACCGGTGTACTTGTCTTTGCAACGACATTGCCGTTCTTTAAAACGCTGCTTTCAATGGTAATTCCTTCTGCTGTGTCCTTGCTGTCGTTCGCGATCTCCGTCTTGATTTTAACGGTGCCCTTTTTCTGTGCAATATCCGGCGTTGTCACGGTGACACCGTTTGGTGCAACATGAACTGGATCGGTTACATTTAAAGTGACATCACGATAAATACCGCTGCCTGAGTACCAACGGCTGGATGGGATCTTGTTATTGACCTTGACCGCAAGCACATTCTCGCCTGTTGTCAAAAGATCGGCTGGCAGCTCAAAAGAAAATGCGGTGTAGCCATATGGATGTGCCCCCAACTTCTTGCCATTGAGATACACTTCTGCATTCATATAAACGCCATCAAAATGGATGGAAAGACGCTTGCTCTCCTTCCATGTAGGATCAATCGTAAAGGTCTTGCGATACCAGCCTGTGCCACCGGGCAGGTAGCCGCTTTCTGCTTCTCCTGCGCTTGTATACGCCTGCTCTATACTATAATCGTGCGGCAGGTTTACATCTTTCCAAGCAGCATCATTAAATGCAGCTGCCTGTGCACCAGAAACATCTCCCAAATAGAAGCGCCAGTGATCGTTAAAATTGATCGCGCGTTGTGTTCCTGTATACGCATTAAGATATACCATCTCCACCGGAGAGGAGACCTGTGTATCGCTATTTGGCACATCACGTCTTGTTTCAGCGGCAAATGCCATTGGTGCAGCTCCCACAGTCATTGTGGTTGCAAGGAAAAGCGCTGTTAATCGGTGCGGCATGTGCCCCCGACCTGTGTGATAACGGTGCATACGCATCCTTTCAGTCCTCCCATCATTTCAAACAGACTTGTTTTAATGTATTATCATTATTACAGATTCGCTGACCGATTGTAAACCATCATTTCCAACGAAATTACTCTCCATTTACTATGCATTTTTACTAATTTTTTTGCAACAATTCGCATAATTTATATCTGTATTCGCAAGATTATTTTGTCTATTTTTTATATATTTTGCATATTTTTGGATTATTATAGAAAGCATTTTATCTCATCACATTGACTTTTTACACATATTTTGTATACTATCAAAGCCTTTTGGCTTTCAAAATTTTTAATTAGAGCAATACCGCATAATTCAGCAAGAGCGATTTTCGGAAAAATTTCTCGTCAGAAAAAGGCGTGAATCCGCAGGAATCCTTGATGGATTTCAAGGATTCACAACGAATTTATGGCGCGAAATTTTCGCAAAGCGCCGCAGATGACATTGTGCGGTGTTGCCTTAGAGATAATGGGGGACTTATGAAAATCAGCAAACTACCTACGGCGATGTGCAACAAGCTGGCGCAAGCCACACAAATGCGGGGCGATGAAACATCTGGTCTGCTTTTCGGCACAAAAATGGCTTCCAAACAACTATTTATGTTTTAGATCGCTATTTCCAAACACTTGTCAGTGTGTCTGTCTCGCAAGCTGGGCAGCAGCCAAATCCTACAATGTTTGAATAGCTTGTCAAAGAACATAAAGAGATTTCAAATTGCAGTGTTTCTGGATAATGCACAGCCCGCGCCATCCGAAAACATTATCGGCGGTCTGGTCGGTGCGCTGCTTGGCTCTGTGCTTGGCGTCATTGTTATGGTTATTTTTGGGCAGCTGGGTCGTTTCAGCGCGATCTCTGGTTTGATCCTTGCGGTGTGCAGTATTAAGGGCTATGAAATGTTAGGAGGAACGGTCAGCAAAAAGGGTATTGCACTCTCTATGCTCATCGTGCTTGGCATGACCTATGTTGGCAACTATCTCGACTGAGCTGTTTCTGCAATGTCTGTTTTGGAGATTGACTTTTTCACTGCTGTCCGTGCCATCCCACTGCTGATTGAAGAGAACGCCATTGACCCTGCAAACTTCTATGATAACATTGTTCTGCAATATGTATTTGTTTTGCTTGGCGCAGTTCTAACGATTTCAAAATGCTTGCGCGGCAATCGAGCGAGCGACGTTACGCATAAGCTGGGTCTCCAAGGCTAAACTACATTCGTAACATACAAAAACAAAACCCAACCACCAAAACGGTGCTTTTTATAAGGCACCGTTTTCCTTTACCTATTTTTTACCGATCTCCCACCCACAACTTTACACAAATTTCGTATAATAAACTTCCCAAACCGTAACTGACTTGCCGAATCCAGCAAAAAAAGTTATACTGATTCTAGGGCGTATCTGAAAACAAAGAAATCGACGAATTTTCCCCAGTGAGTGCGTAGATGCAAGGCAAAATCAGATAGCCCCTAAGTATGAGATGCCTCATGATTTATCAGGAAGAGAGATGCTATATGCCTACGATTTATTGTGTAGAAGATGATGTAAACATTCGGGAACTGGTGCTCTATGCCCTGCGTGCCTCTGGTTTTGAAGCAGAAGGGTTTGACAGTGCAGCTCCTTTTTTTGAGCGTTTGGATACCGTCTGCCCTGATCTTGTACTGCTTGATATCATGCTGCCGGGAACAGATGGGCTGTCTGTTCTGCATACTCTGCGCGAAACATCGCGTACCGCAAACCTGCCCGTCATCCTGTTGACCGCCAAAACTGCTGAATATGACAAGGTGCGTGGCTTAGATGACGGTGCAGACGACTATCTTTGCAAACCATTTGGTGTCATGGAACTGATCTCCCGTATTAAGGCTGTTTTGCGCCGCGCCGCTCCAGCCCCCACTAACAACGCCCTGACCCTTGGCGAGATCACGCTCGATACTGCCAGACATACCGTGGAATCTGCTGGACAGCCTATTGTCCTGACACTCAAAGAATTTGATTTGCTGCACTATCTCATGGAAAACGTAAATATCGTGCTCACACGTGAAAAGCTCATGGAAGCTGTTTGGGGCTTTGGCTTTGAGGGCGAAAGCCGCACCGTAGATATGCACATCAAAACCCTGCGGCAAAAACTGGGTGCGCCCAGCGCACAGATTCAAACCGTTCGCGGTGTGGGCTATAAGATTGAGGCACAAGCAAAATGAAAAAACGAATTTGTCACCGTATGCTCGCGCTTGCCATGCTGGCAGCCCTACTAACCAGCAGCGCGATGTTCGCCCTGCGATGGCAAGATGGTTTGCGCGAGCTCTCTGAGCAAACCTTACGGCAAGCCGCAATTGCACAAGCAGGATATCTGCACGCTGAAGACCCAATGGGAGCACTGCACGCCATTGGAGAATCCGATCGCTCCCGCATTACACTCATTGCCGCAGATGGCTTGGTGCGCTACGACTCCAATGCCGATATCGCCCAAATGGAAAATCATGCAGATCGTCCTGAGGTGCACGCCGCGCTGACGCACGGCAGCGGCAAAGGTGTGCGTTTTTCCTCTACGCTCGATGCGCTCACCTGCTATGTTGCGCTGCGCCTGCCGACTGGTGATGTTCTCCGCGTTTCCAATACCACCGATCTGCTCACACGCTCCGTTTTGGATACCCTGCCCACAATGGGTCTTGTCATCCTGCTGATTTTCCTGCTCTCCGCAGTCGTATCCGCTCGGCTGACCGAGCAGCTTGTCCGTCCCATCAATGCCATCGATCCCACGAACCCACTCTCGACCGATGTTTACGACGAGCTTTCCCCGCTCGTCCATCGACTCAATGAGCAAAATCGGCAAATCGCCCTGCAAATTGCAACCCTGCGACGTAAGCAGGTAGAATTTGATGCCATCACCTCCGGCATGGATGAGGGCTTACTGCTGCTTGACGAACATTTGACTGTACTCACTTGCAGCCGTGCTGCTCGCAGGCTTTTAGACTCCCCTGCCGCCGCAGGTCTGCCTCTGGATGCGTTCGAGTGCAATGAAACCATTCTGCAAGACACACGAAAGGCACTTTCTGGAGAATCCAGTGTATATATTCTGGAACGCGCTGGCAAGCACCTGCGTTTGTCTTTCAGTCCGGTGCATGTTGATGAAGAAGTTCGCGGTGTTGTGATGCTCGTGCTTGATATCTCCGCCCAATATACCGCCGAGCAGTCACGCCGTATGTTTACCGCCAACGTCACCCATGAACTCAAAACACCGCTCACCTCTGTCCTTGGCTATGCAGAGATGATCCGCTATGGGCTTGCCAAAGCAGAAGATATTCCAAACTTTGCGACGCGCATTCACAATGAGGCGGCACGCCTGTTAAATCTTGTAGATGATATCATGAAGCTGTCTCGACTCGATGAGGGACGTAGCACCTTAAACTTCGAGCCCATCGACCTATATGCGCTGACAAACTCTGTCTGTGAACGTCTGTATGATCGTGCGGCACAGCATCAGGTTACGCTGTCTGTACATGGCACATCCTGCATCATTTCTGGTGTTCCGATCATGGTAGATGAGGTCATTTCCAACCTGTGTGACAACGCGATCAAATATAACCACGCACAGGGAACCGTAGATTGTACCATCGCACAGGAACCCTCTGAGATTGTGCTCTGCATCAGCAATACTGGTTCTGCCATCCCAACAGATGCACAGTCCCATATCTTTGAACGTTTCTACCGTGCTGACGCGTCCCGCTCACAGGAGATCCCCGGAACGGGTCTTGGACTATCCATCGTAAAGCACATCTGTGAAATTCATGACGCAGAGATCTCTGTCACTTCCGAACCAGAGCACACAGTATTCACGGTGCGTTGGCAGATTCCCGAGGTCATGCCATGAATCCAGTCTCTGTGTCGCTCTATCACACCAAGGTGATTTCTCCTTGTGATCTCTCACAGTTTGCGCACATTATCTGTCCAGAACGGCTTTCTGTGTTGTCCAAGATTGGGCACAGGCATGCGCATGCATGCTCTCTGACTGGGGATCTCCTACTCGCTGAGATCGTTCGTGCACACATTCCACAGGCAGTTTTCCCACTCGTACGCAAATCTGATGCAAACGGAAAGCCCTATCTAGTCGATTTTCCCGATTTTCATTTCTCATTATCTCACAGCGGGGACATTGTCGTCTGTGCTGTGAGCACCGTTCCTGTGGGTGTCGATCTGGAACTCCCCCGCCCTGTGCGTTCTGGTATTGCTGCGCGATGGTTTTCTCCGGAAGAACAATGTTTCCTCACACAAAATCCATCTGCCTTTTTTGATCTATGGATGGCAAAAGAAGCGGTGCTCAAAGAGATCGGCTGTGGGATTTCTGGTGGACTGAAGCAGGTGTCTGTTTGTCTCTCACCTGTACCACACCTGACCGCACCTGTTTTTGGACAATGGCATACACTCTCGCGTGCACAGCTTGCCTCGGATATCGCAGTCATGGTTTCTACCCTCGGGACAGATATCCCCGCCATCGCCATCCATCCGACGCGCGAACTGTCATTTTTATAAATTTTAACCGACTGTGCAAAGGACGATACCTATATTTTCGGCATTTTGCCTTGAATTTAAGGTGCAAGATTGCTATAATATGAATAAGTAATCATCATAACGCACGGCACCCATGCAAGTTTACAGCATGGTATCCGCTCGCTCTGGAAGTCTAACGGAGGGTTTCTCTTATGAAAAACATCTTGTTTGTCGCATCTGAATGCGTTCCATTCATCAAAACCGGTGGTCTCGCCGATGTCGTCGGCGCACTCCCCAAGGCACTCGACCGCGAGGAATTCGACGTGCGTGTGATCATCCCAAATTATATAGCGATTCCTGAACGATATCGCAATGAATTTGAGTACGTCTCCCATTTCTATATGGATCTGGGTGGTCTTGGCTCAGTCTATGTTGGCATCCTGCAACATCAAAAGGATGGCGTGACCTATTACTTCATCGATAACCAATATTACTTTGGCGGCGATAAACCCTATGGTGATATCCATTGGGACGTTGAAAAGTTCTGTTTCTTCTCAAAGGCAGTGCTCTCTGTGCTTCCGACGATCGGCTTCCACCCAGATGTCATCCACTGCAACGACTGGCAGACAGGCATTGTTCCAGTCTTCCTCCATACCCTATTTAAGGATAACCCATTCTATCACAACATCCGCACAGTGATGACCATTCACAATCTGCGTTTCCAAGGTGTTTGGGATATTCCCACGATGAAACTCTACACAGGGCTGCCAGATTGGGTCTTTACACCGGATCGCATGGAGTATAACGGGGATGCCAACATGCTCAAGGGCGGTCTGGTGTATGCTGACCAGATCACCACCGTATCTCAGACGTACGCAGGCGAGATCCAGTGTGCATTCTACGGTGAAGGTCTGGACGGTCTGCTGCATGCCAAGCATGATACCCTGTCTGGTATCATCAACGGTATCGACTACGAAATCTATAATCCGGCAACCGATCCGGATATTTCCACCCATTATACCACCCAGAACTATCTCAAGGGCAAGACAGCAAACAAGCTGGCGCTGCAAAAGGAACTCGGTCTGCCCGAAGATTCTCACACTATGCTGATCGCCATGGTGTCACGCCTGACTGACCAAAAGGGTCTTGACCTTGTTAACTGGATCATTGGACGGCTTGTAGAGTCCAACATACAGCTTGTCGTTGTTGGCACAGGCGATGCACGCTACGAAGGACTGTTCCGCCACATGCAGGAGGTTGCACCCGATCGCGTGCGTGCATACATCGCATTCAATGAGCACTTTGCACACAAGGTTTATGCAGGTGCAGACGCATTGCTGATGCCCTCCCTGTTTGAGCCATGCGGCTTGACCCAGCTGATTTCTCTGCGATATGGCACAGTGCCCATCGTGCGCGAAACCGGCGGTCTGCGTGATACTGTTGAGCCGTATAATGAATTTGAGAACCTTGGTACCGGTTTCTCCTTCTGCAACTACAATGCCGATGAAATGCTCTCCACAATCTATTACGCCGAGCAGACATACTATGAAAACCGCAAGGCATGGAATGCGATCGTCAAGCGCGGCATGCAGCAAGACTTCTCTTGGAGCACTTCCGCGAAAAAATACGAAGCACTCTATGAACAGCTCTGTATGCTTTAATTTTGTATATTATCTTATTGCCAAAAGCTGGGATCTTCCCAGCTTTTGTATTTTTTAGAATATTTTAAGGCAACACCGCACAATGTCATCTACGGCGCTTTGCGAAAATTTCGCGCCATAAATTCGTTGTGAATCCTTGAAATCCATCAAGGATTCCTGCGGATTCACGCCTTTTTCTGATGAGGAATTTTTCCGAAAATCGCTCTTGCTGAATTATGCGGTATTGCCTTAATTGTATAATGAATGTGTCTTATCTTCTTTGCCCATCTCAGCAAAAAGTTCTTATGATTTCTGTAACCTTATATTGTCAAAAAACGTCATTACAATATAGTTACCAAACTTGACAACCGTACTTTCTACTCGTATACTGTGACTGTACTATACTCACTCATACAGTTGACCGTGCAGAGTTCAACAAGAGTAAAACAACGAGAGGAGAGCAACCTATGCCAACATTGGATAAGACACCGGTAGAAAACGCTCCGGAACCTGTCGATACCGAAAAAATCCCCCCTGCACAGCAATCCACAGAGGAGTCAGCCGCGCCAAATCTTGTGCGCAACCGCTATGCAGACACCATGAACAAGCCCAAAAAGCGTCTGCCCAAGCCGATACGAATTCTTTTCTGGATCATCCTTCTTGCAGCAGTCCTGACTGGTGGACTTTATCTGGTCAAGAAGTCCAAAGAGACGTCTGCCAACACTACGGTTAAGACTGCTGTTGCACAGCGCGGTTTCCTAGAGACCTATGTAGAAGGTGACGGTCGCACTGCGGCAAAGACCCGCGCAGAACTTGCCAAGGATATCAAGGGCAAAGTGCTGAAAGTCAATGTCACCACAGGTGATACCGTGAAAGCGGGTCAAGTCCTTATGACCATCGACCCAACCGACACACGCAAAGAACTGGAAGAAGCACAGACCGCCCTAAATGAAGCACAAAAGGGTGTGACCGCGGCAAACAAAACCCTCGCAAACCTTGCTGTCACTGCACCATTTACGGGTCGTCTGCTCCCTCCGGGTGAGGTTGTAGGCGGTTCGGATGCGCCAAGTGCACCGCCAAGCGGAGAGGGCAAAGCTGTTTCTTCGTCCGACACCGAAGAAGTGAAGATTCAAGCGGGCGAAGATGTTGCCGCCGGCACAGTCCTCGGCACACTCGTCGATGACACTAATATGCGCCTGGAACTCTATTACAGCTATGCGTATATTGATCAGCTCAAAGTTGGTGCTGCTGCAACCATTTCCATCCCGCAGACCATGGGCACAGTGACTGGTAAGGTAGAAAAGATCGATCGAATCGAGAAGATCTCTGACGAAGGCAGCCGTCTGTTCCGTGCCACCATTTCTTTTATAAACCCCGGCACCCTCAAAGCTGGTATGGCGGCCACTGCAACCGTCACCACCGAAGGACTCAACATCGCGCCAACCGATTCCGGCAAACTGGCATACGGCCGTGAAATTCAGCTGACTACCAAGGCAGCTGGCAAGGCAAGCAGTGCATGTGCACCAAGCTATCAGAAGTTCTCTGCTGGACAGACCATCCTGCGCCTGACCAGCGAAGAAGCAACCACTGCACTCAACACAGCACAGCAGCTCATCAAGAGCCGTCAGCAGACCGTTGCTGAGCTGACCGAGCGCATTAAGCAGTGCACCGTTACCTCCCCAATCGATGGTGTTGTCATGTCCATGAACGCCATAGAGGGTGAAGACCTCACCGGCACGACTGTTCCCTGTGTTGTTGCCGATACCGATAATATTATTATCAACGCTAACATTTCTATGAGCGATGTCTCTCATGTACAGGTGGGACAGTCTGCGACCATTACTATGGAGCTTGGCACAGAATCTATGGTCTTCCAAGGCACTGTCCAGTCTGTTGCACTGGAAGCAAACAAGGGCGACAACAACAGCCAAGGCTCTATGCCGCTCTTCCCAGCTGTCATCTCCGTCGAACCAGTCGAGGGTCAGACCTTGCGTCCTGATTTCTCTGTCAACTATCGCATTACCACCGCACAGGCAGAAGACTGCATTACCATTCCATCCTCTGCCGTAGTCAACACCGCAGATGGCGTGGCTGTCTTTGTAAAGCCAGCTGAGGGACAGTCCTTTGAGAATGCACTTCCGCTGCCAGAAGGTTCTGATGTTCCAGAAGACTTTGTGCTCATTCCGATTGAAACTGGTCTTGCCGATTCCGAAAACACAGAAGTCACCTCCGGCATTGAAGAAGGCACAACCGTTCTGCTCGCAGGTCCACAGGATCTCTACAACATGGACAATGAAGGCGGCATCTCCGTTGCTGTTGGTTAAGGGAGGACGATTTTATGTTCTTCTACAAACAAGAACCTGCTGCTCCTGCAACTGGTGATGCATCGCTCTTGATTGATGTACAGCACCTCAGCAAAATCTACCACGAGGGCAAGGAAAACGAAGTACGTGCACTCGATGATATTTCCCTTGCCGTGCCGTGGGGACAATTCCTCTGTATCCTTGGACAGTCCGGTTCTGGTAAATCTACCCTGATGAATATTCTGGGCTGTCTGGATATCCCTACTTACGGAATTTATCGGTTGGGTGGGCAGGCTGTCAGCGATATGAAGCCATCCACCCTGTCTGGTATTCGTAACCGTGAAATCGGCTTTATCTTTCAGGGCTTTAACCTCATCCCCACCCTGACCGCAATTGAAAACGTGGAACTTCCGCTGATCTATCGTGGTATGCCACGTGCTGAACGCCGTGCGCTCTCCATCGCTGCACTGGAGCAGGTTGGGCTTGGGCATCGTCTTAACCACCGCCCCTCTGAAATGTCAGGCGGTCAGCAGCAGCGTGTTGCAATCGCACGCGCGGTTGCGGCAAAGCCCCCAATCATCATGGCAGACGAACCAACCGGCAATCTGGACTCTGCCTCTGGACGCGAAATCATGGAGCAGCTTTCCGAACTCAATCGGGAGGGCACTTCCATTATTCTTATCACCCATGACAACCATCTGGCACAGATGGCAGAGCGCATTGTGACCATTCAAGACGGACACATTGTCTCTGATGCATCTGGACAAGGAGGACTGAACGGACAATGAACTGGCTACAAACCATTCGCATGGCATTCAAGTCGATTGCAAACAATAAAGTTCGCTCTTTTCTAACTATGCTTGGCATTATCATTGGCGTTGGTTCAGTTATTGCGCTGGTGGCATCCATTCAAGGTATAGCAACCCTGTCCCGCCTGCAGTTTGAAGCAAGGGGAACCAACCAGATCAGCATTTCCGGCTGGAACCTGAAATCCGCTGACTGGACAGCACTGGAAAACGCACTCGATCATGATTTCAGTGATCGCATCAAGGGCTGGTCTCCACAAAGCCAATATTACGACTGGCAGTCCAAAGGCGTGCAGTACCGCGGCAAGTTACTCAGCAATGAGAAGTACCGCACCAACATTTATTTCGGCAACGAGAATTACAGCATGGTTACCAATCAGACGCTCGCCTTTGGCCGCGATATCTCTCCACTGGATATCAAATATTCTTCTCGCGTGTGTGTGATCGGCGATGCACTCCGCCGCTACTTTTTCGGTGCGATGAGCCCGATCGGTCAAAAAATCTACATCGGCGGCAAAAGTTTCGAGATTATTGGTGCTTATAAGCCCAAGTATGGTGGTAAGCTGAATTCAAAGGATCAGATGATCGTTCTGCCCTATACCCTCCAGCCTATGATGATGGAAGTCAGTCCCTTTGATGACCATGACTATTATATTCAGGCAAAAACCAAGGATGATATCCAACCACTTGTTGATGCCATCAATCAGTTTATGGAGCCCCGAAAGGGAGGCAACGGATTCTTTGAATGTTCTTCCAATGCACAGTTCCAGGAGGAGTTGGAAGCCTCCAGCAACCAGATGGCACTGCTCGGCGGTGGTGTTGCTGCGATTTCCCTGCTTGTTGGCGGCATCGGCATTATGAATATCATGCTTGTCTCTGTCACCGAGCGTACCCGCGAAATCGGTATCCGTATGGCAATTGGCGCGCGCCGGCGTGATATTATCGGGCAATTTCTGATCGAGTCCGCGGCAGTTTCCTGCTGTGGTGGACTCATTGGCATTGCACTTGGCTGTTTTGGCTCTGCTACAATTGGTAATCTAATGCTTGCACAACAACTGAAAAATAGTTCTGGCTGGATGCCAGATGTTGAGCAGTTTACTGTTCTGCCCTCTGTGCCGCTTGTACTGGGTGCATTCCTATTCTCAGCCCTGCTTGGCATTATCTTTGGATTGTACCCTGCAAACAAAGCGGCAAAACTCCAGCCGGTCGATGCCCTCCGCACACAATGATAAAAAAGGAGAAGATACGCATGAAGAATCGTTCCTTTACCTGCCTATCGCTGTCGCTTGCCTTACTGGCAAGCTCAGCGGGTGCAGTATTTAACGATATCCAAAATACAGACCTCGCACAGGCGGCTGCCTCCCTCAACGCGCTTGCGATCATGCAGGGCGATGGTTCAGGCAACTTTGAGCCAAACCGCAATTTGACCCGCGCTGAGTTTACCAAGCTCGCTGCGACGTCACTCGGTCTTGCAGATGCGACTGCTTACCAGAGCTATACGCTGTTCCCTGATGTGCTCTATACTCATTGGGCATCTGGCTTTATTGCTGCAATGTCCAAATCCCCTGAGCTTGCCAAAAAGCAGATCATCCGCGGCAACCCAGATGGCACATTCACCCCAGAAAAGCCCGTCACCTACGGCGAAGCATGCACCATGCTGCTGCGTATGCTGGACTATACCACCGCAGACATTGGACCGATCTGGCCTTCCGACTACATCACCAAAGCGCAGTCTCTCCATATTACAGACGGTGCACAAAAACACGGCGAAAATGATCCCATCACGCGTGCAGACGCAGCGGTTATGCTCCGCAATACCCTGCGCACCCCAACCAAGGGCGGCGAAAAACTGTATACCGCACTCTCTGGTTCTGCTCCTGTGGAAAACTCCATTTTGCTTGCAACACCAGAGACTGACCCATCCATGAGCGCCGGACAGATTCGTTTTTATGAAAATGGGCAGATTGTGACGCGCCCGGGCGCAAACACACTGGACAGCACACTCATTGGATCGCGCGGCATCGTGCTATTTGATAAGACAGCAACCACCAAGGTACGCTCTTTCCTGCCCGAAGTCAGCCAGCGCGAAACCTACAAGATTACCCGTGCAGAGCGTCAGCAGCTTGTCACTGTGGACGGCACCTCGATCGCGGTTGGACGCAAAGTTCCTGTCGTGGTCGGCGGCGAACTGCGCGATTATATCGAGGCTTGGTATGATATCCACGCAAACGATCAGGTTAGCCTGTACTATGACAAGGAACACAACATTGAACTCATTGCAATCGATACCGTACTCTCCAGCGGCGAAAGCTATGTGTGGGGCATGGACAATTTCTCTCTGCCAAACGGCTATCGCATTGAGCGCAACGGCGTGACCATTGAGCGCGGTGACCTGAAAAAATACGATGTTGTCACCCTCAACCCAACCACACAGACCGCATTTGTCTCCAATTCACGCATTACTGGTCTTTATGAGGAGGCTTCCCCATCCTTCCGCTTCCCAGAAAAGATCAAGGTGCTTGGTACAGAGTTCCCTGTTTCCGAGAAAGCCGCCCCCAGCTTCGACAAGGCGCAGCTTGGTGAGCAGATCACTCTGCTGCTCGATGGCAACAACAATGTGCGTGCCGCAGTCCCAGGCAAGGAGCTTGCCTCCTCCATGCATGGTATCATCACGGCATCCACGGAGAAGGAAATCACCGTGCAGCTCTTTAACGGCTTGACCGTAAAGGGTCCGCTCGAAAAGGCAGTTCCAAATCTTGCGGTTGGACAAATGATCAATCTGAATCAGGATCAGCGCGGCTTCTTCCGTGTACTGGAAAATACCCGTCCCGCAACCAATCCGGGTGACTGGATTGTATCGCGCGGCGTATTGGGCAGCAAGCCAGTTGCACCGGATGTACAGGTCTTTGAGCGCACTTCTAAGGGCGGTCCACTCTATCAGCTGAAGCCGGAAGAGATCGGCACAGATGTGATTTCTGGCAACAAGATCGAAAGCGTGATCACAGACCCATCTGGCACAGTCATTGCACTGGTCATCAATGATGCAACTGGAGAAAGCTGGATATGGGGTCTTGTAGAAGGCATCTCCGTAGTGCACTATGAGGAGCGCGGCGGCAACCAAGACAGCACCCCATCAAAGCCGGATGGCAAGGAATACGATGAAGTCTTGAAGATTCCGATTTATGATTATAAAATCAAAATCACGACACTTATAGAGGGCAAGGAACAAAGCGTTGAAATCGATGTTGACGAGCAGGTAGAAGGCTTGACCGGCAAGCCGACCCCACTTGGTCTGCCGCGTGCAGCACTGAGCAACAGCGGCGAAATGAAGTTGACCTCCAAAAAGCCGATTCGCATTGGCGCAGTCACACTCTCTGACTTTGATGGTTATACCAGCGTCAAGTATAACGGCGCGGTATGGCGCATTGCAAATGATGTTCCTGTTTGGAACAAACGCACCAACAGAATCATGACACTCCGTCAGGCAAAGGCAGACTTCAATGCATTTGAACTCTATGCCGATGATCCACTAGACAAGGGTGGACAAATCCGCATGATCGGTGTTTCCTAAACGTAAAAAAACTGGAGTCTCCCAAAGACTCCAGTTTTTTTATATGTTATTTGATCATGTTTCAAACTTTCCCAGCCCAGCGAGATACTTCTTCTGGAAGTACTCAACTGCCTCACGGAACTCGGGGGAAGCCTTGTATTCATGCTTGCTGAAATCATGGGTATCAAATCCATTCTTTCCTTCTGCCAGCTGAATGGTATAGATCGCAATGTTAGACGCATGGTCACCGATCTTTTCGAGATCGTGTACGATCTCAAGGAATGGCAGACCCGTCTGAATACTGCATAATCCTTGGTTGAGACGCTCAATGTGGCGATCCTTGAGGATTGCCTTGAGCATATCAACGACCTCTTCGATTGGCTCAACCTGACGCGCAATGGATGCCGAACGCTCTAAATAACCGTTTACGGTCTTATCGAGCAGCTCACTGACTGCATCACACATGATCTTAAGCTCTTTTTGTGCGTACTCAGAGAATCCGCTGTTTGTCTCACGCAATACAGTAACACAATCAAAAATATTCTGGGCATAGTCACCGATTTTCTCAAAATCACTGAGTGAGTGCAACATTTCTGCATGCTGCCGACGCAGACCACTTGGGAGATCCGAGCGAATCTGAACCAGATATTTTGCGATTTCGACCTCTGCACGGTCTAGGAAATTCTCCTGCTCCAAGAACAGCTCAGGTTTCTGTGCCTTGCTGCTGAAAAGCGGATCAACTGCAAGCGCATAGTTGGTGCGTGCTGCAGTGCCCATATCTGCAATGCAGCGCTGCGCCTGATCAAGCGCAATGATTGGGGTTGCCAAAAGGCGTGGCTCAAGCTTGGACAGTGGATCTGGCTTTTCCTCTTCTGCCGGAACCGTATGCTCGGCAAGGAATACCAGCACCTTTGTAAAGGGCAGGAAAAGGATCGTTACAAGAACATTAAAGAGGGTATGGAAATCTGCGATACCTGCTTTATCAATTGCCTCTGTCCAGAAGCTAAATCCAATGGTATACTCGATCGAATACACACCAATGAGGAACACAATCGAACCGATCATATTAAAATAGAAGTGTACCATTGCAGTGCGGCGTGCATTTTTTGTACCACCGATCGAGGATAGAAATGCTGTAATACATGTACCAATATTCTGTCCTAAAATGATCGGAATGGCTGCAGAATAGGTGATCGCGCCTGTTGTAGACAGCGCCTGCAAAATACCGACTGAAGCTGAAGATGATTGGATAATTGCTGTAACACCAGCACCAACCAAAACGCCCAACACAGGATTAGAAATTGTTGCAAATAATTCAGAAAACTGTGGCAGATCAGCCAGTGGTGAAACTGCGCTTTCCATCGTTGCCATACCAATAAAAAGGACACCAAAGCCAACCAGAATATCTGCGATATTGCGGCGACGCTTGCTCTTCTTTGTCATCATCAGGATAATGCCAATGAGTACCATAATATACGCAAAGTTCTTGGGTTTTAGCAGCTGCATGATAAAGCTGTCGCCCATAGCGCCGGAAGAATCCAGACGCAAAATTTGTCCAGTGATGGTGGTACCAATGTTCGCACCCAGAATTACACCAACAGACTGCTTGAGCGTCATAATACCAGCGTTCACAAAGCCGACCGCCATAACGGTTGTCGCAGAGGATGACTGGATCACAGCTGTGACAATCATACCCATAATCAGCGCCTTAAAGACATTGCCCGTCATTTTCTCCAATGTCTTCTCGAGCTTTGCTCCAGCTGCCTGCTCTAGTCCATTCCCCATTATGGTCATACCATAGATGAATAATGCCAAACCGCCAGCTAAGCGCACTAGGTTCATTACATCAAACCCCATGTTTTACTCTCCTTCTCTGCCTTAACTTTTCCAGTTTTCACAGAATGTTCATCATATACCTATCATTTTCATTATATCGTTTTATATTTCTGCCTGTCAACCACTTTGCTGAAGTTTGCTCTCGCACATTCAGAAAACTTCCCACCACTTTGGAGGTGCATTTTATGCAAAATTCTGTTATACTGATTACAACTGGAGTCGTATCTGGCACACGTTCTGCACAGCGCAAAACCTCTGTTCTCTATGGGGCAGCGCTCTCGCGTGTTGGGCTGACTGGTGTCTTGTACACAGGCGGAGACCCGCATTTTCTTGCCCAGTGTTTTGACGGATTATTGCTTTCTGGCGGCGGAGATCTATCCCCCGCGCTCTACGGACGCCCCATCACACAACCTGCATCCGCATTCGATTTTGAGCGCGATACACAAGAACTGGCGCTGATCCATGCATTTTGCTCTGTCTCCAAACCAATTTTAGGAATCTGCCGCGGCATTCAGGCACTCAATGTTTTCTTTGGCGGCACGCTTTTTGAAGATATCCCAAACCACGATGCCACCACACACACGATCACAACCGCCCCCGAAACAAATACTGCTGCACTTGTCGGAACCCATTTCCAAGCCAATAGCTATCACCATCAGGCAGTTGACCGATTGGGAGATCATTTATGTGCGACTGCATGGGCATCAGACGGCACGCTCGAAGCCTTGGAACATGATTCTCTGCCCGTTTTGGGTGTACAATGGCATCCAGAGCGCATGACAGCTGGACTGTGTGCAGATACCCCTGCTGACCACACACCTTTATTTACTTACTTTACCAAAAGGATGCCAAAATCATGAAAAATTACCGCATCATCAACTTGGAGCTGACCATGCCTGCCGTCCGTGATATCCCCAACCGCATTGCACGTGAAATACGTGAGGCACGCCGCCATCAAATCCGCGTGATGAAGCTGATCCACGGATACGGCTCCACAGGCAAGGGCGGCAAACTGCGACTTGCCGTCCGCCGTGAACTCACCCGCGCACAGGACGCACGACAGATCACCTGTTTTATCCCCGGTGAGCAGTTTTCCATTTTTGATGCGAATACGCAGCGTGCATTACAGGCTTGCGCTGAACTGCGGCGCGATCCCGATTTAGAACGCCACAACAATGGTGTGACCTTTATTCTTTTCTAAAGTATACAAAAAGGCTTACCGATCGATCTTTTGTCGGTAAGCCTTTTTTCATACATTTACGTTTATCCCAGCTTGCTCTGTACCTTTGCCTCAAAACGCTCCTTGGCAACGATGGCACGTTGATGGGTTCCCTCGCCGATCAGTCCAGCCTCATCATATGCCGAAACTTGGAAGGTCAGCATTTTACCATTTGGGGCAATTTCAACCAGCTTTGTGTCAAAATGCACCTTCATACCAGCCGGTGTTGCTGCAACGTGTGATACGTTCAGCTGTGTACCAACTGTTGTCTGTCCTTCTTGCAGATAGGGTGCAACACTAGCCGCCGCAGTTCCTTCAATACCTGCAATCATCATTGGAGTTGCATAAACGGATACCAGCCCACTTCCAACGTTACATGCTAGCAAATCCTCTGTGACAGTCAGTTCCTGATGTCCTGTAATTCCAAGTTCCAGCATAAGTCAATTCCTCCATATACACAGTATTCTATTGTTAGAGTACCTGAAACCTAGACTGCTGTCAATGCCTGTTTTCACAAACAACAAAGCCGCTCCAAAAAGGGGCGGCTTTGCTGTTACAATGCTGCGCTAGACAAATGAGAAACAAACGCCTGCATCTGCTCTGGGGTGGTGATCGCATGCACCTGCGTGCGGATCGCTTCTTTTTGTTCAGGCGTACAGCCTGCATAAAAAGATGCAGCTTCGGCATTCTGTCTCATTAAGAGATCAAAGACACCTTCTCTTGCGTTCTTGCGCTCCATGTTCATCACCTCGTAACCAGTATGCCCCGCAAAAAGCATTCTGATACGATTGCAAATGATACCAAAACTGTCAGCGCACCACGCGATATCCAGCATTTGGCATGAGCGGGTGACGGAACATTTCCTGCGCCGCCGCTTCATACTCCATTAAATGCTTGGATTTACGAATTTTTTTGAGGATTTTCTCACTGTTTTCAAATAAACAGTGCTGATAGTGCCAGAGTTCTTTCATTTTAAATAGAACTGGTGTTTCACCAGATAGATTTTCTCGATAGGTCGCATACAATTCATCATGGAATCCGCGGATACGTGCAAGATCCAGGACGTCCTTTCCCCGAATCTGGTTGCCGAGGTCTGGGTTTGCAATCCAGCCGCGTCCCAGCATGACTCGCTCCACTTGCGGAAACGTTTCACAGAACTTTTTAAAGTGTTCTGAGGTAAACAAATCGCCGTTGTAGCATACCGGGTGCTTACAAGTGGACAACGCCTGTGAAAACGCCTTATGATCCACAGCCCCTTGATAAAGGTCTTTCTGTACACGTGCATGAATAATCAATTCGGACAGTGGATAGCGATTGTATACCTCTAAAATCCCAGCAAACTCTTGTGCGTCTTCTATGCCAAGCCGTGTTTTGATCGATACCTTGCCAGAAAATCCGGTGCATACTGTGTCCAAAAAGCGGTCAAGTGTATCCAGATCCGCAAGGAATCCTGAACCTTTGCGCTTGACGACCACCGTCCCCGACGGACAGCCAAAATTTAGATTGACCTCGGAATAGCCCAATTCTTGCAGCCGTTCCATCGCCCAAAGGCACTGTTCCGCGTGATTTGTGAGCAGCTGGGGTACAACGCATAGCCCCTGATTGTTCTTTGGTGCAATATCTTTCTTTTCACGTGATGTAAATTTATAAGTCTGGTTGGGCACAAGAAAAGGGATAAAATAGCGATCTGCTGCACCGAACCACTTTGCATGGCTTTGCCGAAAGGCATAATTTGTAATGCCCTCTAATGGGGCAAAGGATAACTGCATGGGTGTGCTCTCCTGTAAAATAATGCAATTTTATGATTTCATCTGTGCGATTTCATCCAAAATTTTGCTCTGTGCATCATCAAATAAAATCGCCTGATTGTGTCTGTAATATGCTTCGCATCCGCAATTCTGGATATACCACGCGGTATAGAAGTTTGCCGTCAGCTCGGTTGCAAACATAACCATTTCCTGACTCTCTCCGACCGATTCTTCAAGAAAACGGAACACGTTGTCCAGTCCCTGTCCGGCTTCCGTGACCGCCTGTGTGCGGCATTCAGCCTGCTTTCCAAACTGTTCCTTGACGCGGACAAATGCGGCTTCGGAATCATGTTCTCCCTGTACCGCATGCAGATATTGCTCTAAAATTTGAATTTCCTGCTGCATTCTGCGTGCGCTGTCCAAATCGAGCGTGCCTGCTTCCTGTCCTGCTGTAAGTGCATTGCTGCGCTCAGTAATGATCGCCGTCAATGCCTGATCGACTGCGGTTGTGGTCATTGCACCCTTAACGCGCGTCAAGTCTGCGTACAGTGCATCGGTCAGTGCATCCTGTTGCCATGCAGTGCGTGCACACTCACCCAAACGACAAAGCAGTAATCCCAAAACGCTGAGTTTTTCATCAAACGGTGCAGTGCTCAGTTCAGATGCGCGTACTGGCTCCCACCGTCCAGAAATGATCTCATCCACACGGTATGCACGCTGATACTTCTGATACAGTTCCAGATAGTTCGCAAAATCCTTGGCAATGCGCGGCAACTGGATATATTGCCCAATCAGTTCGCGATCAACTGGTAGGTCAAGCGACTCATATACGCTCAGCAGCGCCGCCAGATCTTCCCAGCCACGTGCGGTTGCAAACTGCATGCCATCTGCACCAGATTCGATTTGATAGAAGTTTTCCTTGCGAATATCCAGATAGGAAATCACCGCGCCATGCAGTCCACGCCGATAAGCGTATTCCTTCCAAACGGCAAAGTCCTCCTGCACATCAATGCGGCGCACACGGTCAAGTGTTACGACATCAAACTCACGCACGGATTTATTGTACTCTGGTGGATTGCCCGCCGCCACGATAATCCAGCCTTGTGGAAGTTTTTGGTTGCCAAAGGTCTTACACTGCAAAAATTGCAGCATCATCGGGGTTAGTGTTTCTGAAATACAGTTGATCTCATCCAAAAACAGAATACCCTCCTTGACGCCTGTGCGCTCCATCAGCTGATGCACAGATGCAAGAATCTCACTCATGGTATAGGATGTGACCGCATACTCCTGTCCTTCATAGGTATGGTGTTCAATATAAGGCAGTCCCAGCGCACTTTGTCTGGTATGATGTGTAATAGTGTACGCCACCAAACCAATCCCCGTTTCTGCCGCGATCTGCTCCATGATTTGTGTTTTTCCAATGCCTGGAGGTCCCATCAGTAAAATGGGACGCTGGCGCACTGATGGAATTTGATACGCGCCAAAGCAATCGCGTGCTAGGTAAGCACGGATGGTATGCATGATCTCCTGTTTTGCCTGTTTAATATTCATAGTGTTCCTTCCATTTCCAATTCATCTGCATCGACCACAACGCGAATGCCCCAAGGCGGCACGCGCTCCGGATAGCCTTGATCGGAGAGCATCACAAACGCCGCTTCATAAGGCGGACGCTTTGCGGGATAAATGCCCAGTCCATCGGTAAAATAGAGCACACCACGCAGGTTGTGGAATGCGCCGCTCTGCCGCAGTTGCTCCACCCGCTCAAAGGCAGGACGAAAGTCCGTCGCGCTCTGTCCGATGAGTGTGAAGTCTTCCATATATTCTGCAAGTTCTCGTGTGTTTCGAATGTGCTTCTCTGCACGTACCCGATCGTCACACTGTACAATATATAAGTTAATGTGCCGGAAAAAGTTTTCCGTATCTTTGAGTAGTCCATAGGTGTAGGACAAAAATTGCCGCACAAGCTCGCCCGATGTGGACATAGATGTATCAATGACGATGACAAAATCCGAAATACGCTTGACCTCACGTGTTTCCAGCGGCTCAATTAAGGGCAGGTTACCATAGTGCCGCAATCCGTAAGCATAATAGCCATAGTCAAAGCTATCTGCATCAACGCCCATTTCTTCCCCCAACACCGCAAACCGGCGCAAAAATGCCCGATAATGGTCGGTTGGACGCGTTGCAATACGTAATTGCTCCGTGATTGCCTGTCCACCTGTCGCAGATTCCGTCATAACGGTCTGCATTCCGGTCTGCACCCGCTCGGCAACACGGGGCCATGGGTCTTCCGACTCCTGTTCCTCCGGTGTTTTTTCCCATAGCGTATGGTCATCCTGCAAAAATTCCTTTGCCCACGTTGCCCTGTCATATTCTGAAAGCGGATTCTGTCTGTAATAGCGATAGAGCGACTCCGCAGTCAAGACTGGCATTGCATCTTTCAGTGTCCGAAACAAATGCATCCGGCGCACACTGGGTGTCCCCGGCACCAGACAGCGATAGTCTAGGGAATCGAGAATACTTTCGACTGCCATATCACAGCAGAGATCCCAGAGTTCCCCATCCCTGCCCTTCTTCTTTGCGGGATGGCGCAGCATGCAGTGCAGAATGGTGTGCAAATATGCACGACAGATCAGGCTGCGCCCACGCTCATAGCGGGAAGCCAGCCATGCACCATTGTAATAGAGCACCTTTGTATCTGTCGCAATGGTCGGCGTATCATAATCTGTGGAAAATGGCAGTGCACACAATGCCGCATCTAAAAACGGCATATTCAAATAGAGTTCGTTGCGGGCAGCACCTAAAATCTGCTGCCCAATGGTCTGCCAAGTTGGCTTCAATCGTACACGCCCCTTTTATAAATCATATTGTTTCTGTGCGCTGGGTGCTCTGCCGCCACCAAGCGCCGCAAGCAAAATACCCAGTATTTCGGTTTGTCCCATCTGCCGCGCAAGATCGCATGCCTTGTGCAAGCCTTCCCCTGTAAGCACGCCCATGCGCAACAGTGCATGGATGCCCTGTGTGTCGTGTGCTTCGATCAATATACGCACCGCTACATCTGCATGGGTGCGCAGACAATCCTCATAGGTTTCACGTGCCATAGCAGAAACACCAACCGACCAGCGCAAGCGGTTCAGCCCCACACGCACAGCTGTTTCATAATCTTGAATGCGCATCAGGCGCTCAAACGTCATATCATATTGACCAAGTGATAACACACCATTTTGAAAACACTGGCGATATGGGTAGCCTGCGCCCTCGATACGCCGCTGGAAAATATGTGCAGGTGCCAAGTCCTCCCACTGTTCCTGATAGGATGGGAACAGCAAGCGCACCTCTCCTGCTGGCAGACGCAGCCCCACCTGTACTTCGCCGCTCGTCTGTCCCAGCATTTCCTGTAAACATGTGTGCCCCTCCGCATTTCCGTCCAGCACCAGTTCAGAAAACTCCGAGCAGTTCATGAGTGCACCATGCCCGATCTCCTGCACGCTGACTGGCATCTCTAAGCGTTTCAAATGATAACAATTATAGAATGCATAGCTTCCAATCGCGCGCACAGTATCCGGCAAGACAACTTGCTCGATCGCCTGTGCATCATGCTCTGGCAACTTTGTACCACCACATGTCAGATGGATCTGCAACACTTCTCTATGTGATAGATCGGGTTCACGTGGCGCACATACATAGTCTCCCAGTCCCACCACAGGCAGCCCTTCAACCTCCCGCGGCAGCTTCAAAATGCGGTCGCTCGTCTGACAGCGTAAAATATAAAGTCCCTCTGCTCGTTTTTCACAAAACAGCAGCGCCTCATTTTCACTTACGATTTGTTTCATAGTCTCTCCTCTTTTTATTCTTCTTCATCTTACTCCAAAGCGGTTTGTGCGTCAACGGCAATCGGATACTTGTAGCACAACGCAAAAAATGATATACTATTTTATAGATCAATTCTGTCACAAAACACCGAATGCCGGTGGGATGACACAATCAGAGAGGAGACCCCCATGATTCGAAATTCAAGAACTATCCTGCGCCGCACAGCCGCTGGACTGCTTGCTGTGCTGTGTCTGTCTTTAACTGCATGCAGCACACAAAACAACACTGCACCTACTGTCAGCGATGCAGACAAGCAAGCAATCGTATTGACTGCAAATGGTGTAGACTTTACCGCTGAGCAGTATGCCGCATCTTTTGTTTATAATCTCAACCGTATGGACAGCATTCTCGGCATGTATGGGCAAAAGACTTCCAAGGATATGACTGAGAAAAGCGAGCGCGATAGCTTTTCTCAAAACATTGCACAGCTTGCAAAGCAGCAGCTTTTATATCTTTCCGCTTGTGAAGCAAAGATGAAAGAAAACGGTCTGAGCTATACCGACGCTGATATTGACGCAGAGATCAAGACACTCGCCGATCAGATGGGCGGCGATACTGGGCTGGATACCTATCTCAAAGATATGGGACTGACCCGTGAGCAGTACCGCGAATTTGCCAAGCTGAATGTCATGATCCAAAAACTGCGCAAAGATTACTTCTCTAAGAATCCAAACGCTGCACGCGAAACTTTTGACAAGGAGTTCCTGCGCGCAAAGCATGTACTGATCAAGACCGTAGATGACAACAATGCCGAGCTGCCCAATCAGGACGAGCTGAAAGCAAAGGCAGAAGAGGTTGCAAAGCGTGCCAAGGCTGGCGAATCTTTCGATGAACTCATTAAGACCTATAACGAAGATCCCGGCATGGAGAGCAATCCCGACGGCTATGTCTTTACGGATGGCGAAATGGTTCCAGAGTTCTATGAAGGCACCAAGGCGCTTGCAAACGAAGCCATTTCCGACCCCATAAAAACAACTTACGGCTGGCATATCATCCAGCGTTTGCCGCTGCGCGATGCCGATTTTGAAACCAAGAAAGCTATGATCGAGGAAAAAACATTCTCTGATCTGGCACAGTCTTGGCAGGATGCATCCAAGGCAGAAGAAAAGGATGGACTTTCTAAGGTGAATTTGGATACTGTTTCTGGGTATCTTGCATAAAATAAAGTACTGTGTCAAAAAAGTTACTGTGCCCTTTTTATTTTGGAGCGAAGCGACCTTAAATTTTCAAAATCCAAGGACATGCGCTTTGGATTTTGCCTGCGACCCGCGCAATGTGCGCCTTAGTGGAAAGCGACCCAGTGGGTCACTTTCCACTAAGGCTGTGACCAGCTTGCTGGTCAAGTCACTCAAAGCGGAGCGGATTTGTTCTGTATCTAGGAGGACTGGGTTTCCCATGGAAAGCCTGTCAAAGTTCTTTGACAGCCTCAAGCACTGTATCGAAATCGATACAGTGCTTTTCTGTTTTTCGGCATAATACTTTGTATTTCCACCGTATCACCTTGCGTTTCTCCCAAGTTATGTTACAATAAAAGCAGAAAAGGAATCGATAGCAGATGCTTGAAAGGAGCTTGTTATGCGTGACTTTGTTTTTCATGAACTGACTTACGCAGAAGCTGTTCTGCGAATCATCCTTGCTATGCTCGTTGGAATTATAGTGGGTGCAGAGCGCGGACGCAACCACCACCCCGCAGGGATGCGTACCCATATGCTTGTTGCACTTGGCTCATGCGTGGTCATGATCGCCGGTGAATTGCTTTTTATCCAATTTTACCCATTGGGCGCAGTTCCTGATCCTGCACGTCTTGGCGCACAGGTGATCTCTGGCATCGGCTTTCTTGGCGCGGGTACAATCTTGCGCGAAGGCTTGACCGTAAAAGGGCTGACCACCGCAGCAAGCATCTGGGCAGTTGCCTGTCTAGGTCTCACCATTGGTGCAGGATACTATGCCATTGCGCTGACAGGTGCCGGAGCAGTCTATGCGACCCTCACGATCTTTGAAGTGCTTGAACGCAGAATTTATGCCAGTCACCATACAACACTTGTGATTTCTCTGTGGTGCCATGATTTACCCACCGTTATGCACGATTTAAATGGTTATGTCGCGGAACAAAACGCTTCCCTTTCCCATGCGCATTTTGATGAAGAGCAATCTGGTATGTATCATCTGGTATCTACCATTATTTTTCATGGTGCACATTCCAAGCAGGCGCAAGCACTTTTTCTGGAAAAACTGAGCAGCAATCCAAACCTCGTCAAACTAAGAACGACACAATATTAGCAGTATGCACTTGCATATCTGCACAAAACATATTAAAATTCTAATATCATTTATATCTCTGTTTCACAAAAATATATCCGAGATAAAGAAAAGGAGTAATTTATTTGAACATTTGGCATGATATCGATCCAACACTCATTCATCCGCACTGCTTTACTTCAGTGATCGAAATTCCAGCTGGCAGCAAGAAGAAATACGAACTGGATAAGCGTACTGGTCTGCTCCGTTTGGACCGCATCCTCTATACATCAACCCACTATCCTGCAAACTATGGCTTTATTCCCCGTACTTATGCCGATGATGGAGACCCACTCGATGTGCTCGTACTGTGCTCAGAAACGTTAGACCCTTCGATCATGGTGCAGTGTTATCCGGTCGGCGTCATCCGCATGGTCGATGGTGGCTGCTGTGATGATAAAATCATCGCGGTCGTAGAGCATGACCCAACTTGGAACTTCTACAAGGAATATGGGGAACTGCCTCCGCACATTGGCAGTGAAATCGCACACTTTTTCGAAGTGTATAAGCAGCTGGAAGGACGTACCACTGCGATCTCTGAAGTATATGGCAGAGAGGCAGCTGAGCAAATCATATCCGAGTGCATGGAGCGCTATCTCGTGCATTTCTGCGGCAAACGCCCAGAACTGGACAAGCATCTGCAAGGCACAGAAACACTGCCAGAATAACATCTTTAAAAAGTATTGGCTTTGATATATCTCACCAAATTCAATGCTTTTTTTATTTCTTTCTGCGCTTTTTCGTGCACTTTCACATATTTTTATAGAATTTTCAGAACCCCTTGACACAAGAAAGACGATATGTTATATTCATATAAGTTAGTTCCCGTTAACTATGTAATTTATAATATGAAGGGGAAATACATATGAACTTATCGGGTGCACAGCTTGGAAAAGAGTACATCATCAAGGAGATCCTCACTGATGACGAGGAACTCAACAGCTTCCTGTTCTCTTTGGGATGTTATAGCGGCGAGCCGATTACGGTCGTTTCTCAAATGCGCGGCGGCTTTGTGATCTCGGTCAAGGACGGACGATACAACATTGACCAAAACCTTGCAGAAGCAATTCTACTACAAGATTAAAAACTATTCTCAAACTATTCTTTATGAATAGTTTTTAATTATCATATAAGTTAGCTTTAGCTAATTTATATCACTGAATCTGTCTCTCAAAATAAAATATAAAAAACGGAGGAAAAGGTTATGCGAATTGCTCTAACAGGCAATCCAAACAGTGGTAAAACTACCATGTTCAATGCGCTCACCGGACGAACCGAGCGTGTTGGAAACTGGGCGGGTGTTACAGTTGACAAAAAAGAAAGCCCGATCAAAAAGTCCTTCTTTGAAGGCGTAGGAGATCTCATTGCGGTAGACCTCCCAGGTGCTTATTCCATGTCCCCTTTCACATCGGAGGAAAGCATCACCAGCAGCTATGTTAAGAACGAGCACCCGGATGTCATCATCAACATCGTGGATGCAACCAACCTGAGCCGAAGCCTGTTCTTCACAACGCAGCTTCTTGAGCTCGGCATTCCGGTTGTTGTCGCACTGAACAAGAGCGATATCAATGCCAAGAAGGGCACCAAGATCGACACCGAAAAGCTGTCTGAAAAGCTGGGCTGCCCTGTTATCGAGACTGTATCTACTTCCTCTTCTGATGCCGGTCTTGCCGCAGTCGTTTCTAAGGCGGCTGCATCTACTGGACAGATACAAGCAGCACCTTACACACAGGGCAGCATCAACCTGCATGATAAGGCAGCGGTTGAAGCCGCTGACCGTAAGCGTTTTGAGTTTGTAAATGGTCTGGTATGTGAGGTAGAGACCCGCACCATACAGACCAAAGATAAAACCAAGCAGGACAGCATCGATGCTGTCCTAACCAACAAGTGGCTCGGTATCCCGATTTTCGCACTTGTCATGTGGGCAGTTTTTGATATTTCTCAGGCACGTCTTGGACCTTGGCTTTCAGAGGGCGTTCTTGTTCCTGCACTGGAAAACTTTCAGGGTTGGGTTGGCGGATTGGTAGAGTCCGCTTCCCCCTTCACGCAGGCACTCTTAGTAGATGGTATCATCGGCGGTGTTATTGCCGTTATTGGCTTCCTGCCGCTCGTTATGGTGATGTACTTCCTCATCTCCCTGCTCGAAGACTGCGGTTACATGGCGCGTGTCAGCGTGGTTATGGACCCAATCTTTAAGCGCGTTGGTCTTTCTGGTAAGTCTGTTATCCCAATGGTTATTGGTACTGGCTGTGCGATCCCTGGCATCATGGCTTGCCGTACCATTCGTAACGAAAGAGAGCGCCGCACCACAGCAATGCTGACGCCGTTCATGCCTTGTGGTGCAAAACTCCCTGTTATTGGATTGTTTGCTAGTGCATTTTTCCATGATGCATCTTGGGTTGGTACCGTGATGTATTTCGTTGGCATTGCGCTGATCTATTTCAGTTCTCTGCTTGTTCTGAAGATCACTGGTCACAAATATCGCAAGTCTTTCTTCATCATGGAGCTGCCTGAGTATAAGATCCCAAGTCTCAAGCGTGCAGTCATCTCCATGCTCTCTCGTGCAAAAGCGTATATCATCAAGGCTGGTACCATTATTCTGGTCTGCAACGCAACCGTTCAGATCATGCAGTCCTTCACCTGGAATCTTCAGGTCGTTGAGGAAGGTATGGAACATACTTCCATTCTGGCAAGCATCGCTTCTCCGTTCGCGATCGTCCTGATCCCGCTTGGTTTTGGCGCATGGCAGCTTGCTGCTGCTGCAATCACTGGCTTTATCGCAAAGGAAAATGTTGTTGGTACGCTGGCTGTTGTATATGGCTTTACCCGCTTCATCAGTGAGGAAAATGCTCTGATCGGTGGTCAAGACCAGATCGCTGCAACCATGGGTCTGACCACAGTTGCTGCACTGGCTTACCTGATGTTCAACCTCTACACCCCGCCTTGCTTCGCTGCGATTGGTGCAATGAACTCTGAGATGCAGAATAAGAAGTGGCTGTTTGGTGGTATTGCACTTCAGCTTGCCACAGGTTATGTCATTGCATTCTTCGTCTACCAGATCGGCACACTCATCACAACCGGTTCTCTCGGTCAGGCGTTTGTACCGGGTCTCATCGCGGTCGCTGTAATGATTGGTGTAGTTGTTGCTCTGATTATAAATACAAACAAAAAGATCGATGCAGAATATGCACTAGATGGAACACTTGCTCAAAAAAGCTAAGGAGGTACGTCTATGGACTGGATCATACTTGCAATCGTACTAATCATTGTCGGTTGTGCAGTCGCTTATATCGTGAAAGCAAAAAAGCAAGGTGTAAAATGCATTGGCTGCCCCTCTGGAGGCGGCTGCCATTGCGGTCACGGTGACCACCACGGTGACCAAGAAGAACACTGTTGCTGTGGCTGTCATGGTGAAACTGGTGAAGAACATTCCGAAAAATAACATTTTGAAAGCCTGTCTTTTTTTAGACAGGCTTTCTTGTTTTTGAAGCACATAAAATACCTTATCCCCTTTTTTGCCCAAAATTTGACAAAGTTAACTTTTTGTGTAAGGATATTGTGAGAAAAAATTGCAAACTCCTGGAATTTATGCTACTATATACAAAGAAGGTTTGCCCCATAGGCAGCCGCCATGACAGAGAATGGAGGACCCTAAATTGCGTATCCAAAAATCTGCCGAGGACTATTTAGAAACCATCCTGCGGCTGACGCTCCAAAATGGTTCTGTGCGTTCCATCGATATTGCAAATGAACTGGGCTTTTCAAAACCCAGTGTTTCGACTGCAATGAAACGTTTGCGCGAAAATGGATATATTACCGTAGAGCAGCATGGTTCCATCCAGCTAACCGAACAAGGACATTCTATCGCAAATAAAATCTATGAGCGTCACATCCTGCTGACACGATACTTGATCGATCTCGGTGTATCTGCGGATATCGCAGAACAAGATGCCTGTAAGATCGAACATATTCTCAGCCAAGAAACATTTGACCGTATTCGCGCACATGCTGTGATACGACAAATCGATGGCTAAAACTTTTATAATCCACCTTCTCTCGAAGGTGGATTTTTTTGAGCAGCTTCGAATTTCGCTGCTTGTCTTTGTGTGATTGATCAATAATCCAACCGTATTTTTAATAAAAATATCTATGATTTCTCTGTTTTTTGTTTATGTTACCCAATCCAATCCCTTGCTTTTTGTAAGATATGTGATATACTATATATTGAACGAAAAAATCGAATGGAGGCAATTGAAATGAACGTTCAGAGAGAAAAATCATTATTGCGCCATGGTTACGCTATCATACTTCCGCTTCTGGCAGTATTTGTGATTTCTGTTGCTCTCGTAAGCACAGCATCTGCTGGAACTGCGATCTATTATCTGGGCTGTACTGCAACTGTACTATCTTTCTTTGGTGTGGTCGCTTTCTCTGCCTACACCTTGCATAAACTAGAAAAACTTGGATTCCTCGCACATTAAGTAAATCATACACCATAGAAAAATCTCTTCTGCAATTGCAGAAGAGATTTTTTTGTATCTTTTGAATGGTACACAAGAAAGAAACACTGCTAACTGTATTGGAAAGCATCCTTTTTTTAAATCATGTCCCTATTCTGTGGGGTTTTCTGGCACTTGCGGATTCTGCTTTGCCTGCATTTTGCGCTGTTTCTTATCTGCATACATGCGCTCATCTGCGCAATGAATCAGTTGCTGCCAATCGATCCCATCCTTCCGGTAACATGCATAGCCGATCGAGAACTGGAGCTGCATGCGAACTTCATCACCGATCTGCACCAAAGCATGATCTCTTTGTTCCAGAAGCGATAAAATAGCAGTTTGCAATGCTTCTTGTGAATCATATCCATATAGCAGCATTGTAAATTCATCGCCGCCCAACCTTGCACAGATCGAATGATTTGTCTCGATCCTTGTGAGCAGTGCCGCGATCCCTGCAAGGTATTGATCTCCCTGCTGGTGTCCATAAACATCATTAATATATTTCAGTTTATCTGCATCGATCATAACCACTGCTGCATGTTTCAGATTGTCCGGCTGCTCAAACAGTGTCTCTATCAGCTCATAGAAGGCTCTGCGGTTATACAGATTGGTGAGCACATCAATATCACGCTGACTCTTGAGCAGTTCCATGCGATCCCACCATTGTGATACATCCATCATCCAGAATATATTACTCTGTCCATAACAGAACTCTTCCAAGCGAATATAATACACTTGTCCGCCTTCTTCAATCCGATAAATTTTTTCTTCCAAATTTTGCACATTCTCTCGAATCTTAAGAATTCGTTCCCCAACGCGGAGTAAACTTTCCGTGGACTGTTGATCCTCTACCTCTTCCATTCTTAGAATATCAAATACATTTTTGTTTGTAAACGCCTTGTTGTAAAATACGTTGTATTCATAAATGCCAATTGGAATATTACTCTTTTCAATGATCATCGAGAACTTCTGGAAAGAGCTCAGCACACTTTGCAGCATCTTATTGATATAATACAAAAGCACCTCGAGTTCAGGCACATTTGTTTTTACTGCAATGTTTTCTATGCTTCCCTCTTCAATTTTATTGAGTTCTGCCACAATATCTTCCAAACTGCGTACCAACTTTTTATCCATATAGAACAGAATGAATGTGACGGTAACAACTGACAAAAGAACAAGGTAGGATAATAAAACCACGGTATCCAGAAGAAGAGTTTGCATAATATAGCGGAAATTATGCGTATTTATGTAGATATATTCTCCGCTTTTACGCAAGACCACAGTAACTTTCTGACGCTCATAGTAAATTTCATCTATGGTGATGGAATCTTCCTTTGCTTTGGCTAAATCGATTACCTTACAAACATTTTCCCCAATATACGTCTTATTGGTGGATGCTAACACAACACCCGTCTGTGCTTGTATCAAATATGTGTTGCCGCGTGTATTTTGGGGAATGAGCGCCATAACCGAGTCTAGCATCCTTCTTTCAATGACATTCAGTACACGCTCTGGGTATGCACCAATCTCTACAATGCCTTTTCCATCCTCCCGCCATACCGCTGCATACTGCATGATTTTTTTATTATCTGTACTGGACATACGTTGTTGGCATAGCTCCAGCGAATGATCTTCCAGCATTGGTGCAAGATATTCCATCTGTGCACCAGGTGGAAAGCTGGATCCATAGCTGTCTATATTTGTTCCTGCATATAGATTGCCTTGTGAATCAAAGCAGTGAATCTCATCTATATCCATCAGTTTTGCAAGTTCCCTTGCTTTCTCAGGAGCTTGCATGACTTCCGGTCTGTCTTCTATGATCTTTGCGGCAATTTTTGCATTCTTAATGCACTCTTTCTCAAAATCTTTTTTTGTATATTCCATATCTTGCTTGCTGTGTTCCATCAGTTGATCAATCTGCCAGAACAGCATATCTGCATATCTTTCAATTTCATCATAAGAGATTGAAACTTTAAAAGCGTAATTTGTTGGTAAAATGAACAGCAGGAAGATTATGACAACCACAAATAAGAGCTGTGTAATTTTCTTTCTCATTTTTCGATCCCCTGCACGTGGTCTTGCCATACTTCAAACTCAGCGACCGGAATGGGCTTTGAATAATAATACCCTTGAATCAGATCACAGCCCAACTCACAAAGTGCATCTACCTGTTCTTCCTCTTCAATTCCCTCCGCCACGATCTGAATGTCCATATCATGTGCTAGCTGGATTATATTTGCAACAATGATTCTAGATTTCTTGCTTTTACTTACAAAGAAAGAACGGTCGAGCTTAATGGTATCGATATTAAATTCATTGAGTGCAGAGAGTGACGAATATCCAAAGCCAAAATCATCCAATGCACAGGAAAAACCACCCTTATGGAATATACTGATCGCTTCTGTCACATAGGGTAGCTGCTGCACACAGAACATGGAGGTCTCTGTCAGTTCAAGCTGAATGATTCCATCTGGAATGTGATATTTCTCTTTGATTGCGCAGTACGTGTGTGCAAATGAAACATCCATACCCTTAAGATGTTCTCTGGAAATATTGACTGAGATCTCACTGAGGGGTCTATTTTCCTTGCTCCAGCGATCGATAATCCTGCACACTTCTTCAAACATATAGAAATCGAGCTTACAGATCTTACCATTCTGTTCAAAGAGCGGAATAAAATCAGACGGAAAAATCACGCCTTCTTCTGGATGGATCCAGCGCACCAACGCTTCTGCCGCACAGGGTTGATCGTGCTGGAGATAAACTTTTGGCTGAAGATAGACCTCAAAATCATGGTTTTTCAACGATTCCTCAAACAAAGCATTCAGTTTATTTTCTCGCTCGATTTTCTTTATGACATGTGCATTATAAAAGACACAAACATTTTTTTCTTCATGGAATTGTGCCGCGCGTCTTGCACAATCCTGTAAAGCTTGAAGCCCACCCCCATGCTGTTCAACCATACAGCCGCCAACAGTAAACTCTACCTGATAATCGCTGAGCACATAGCGGCTGGTGAAGGTATTGATTTTTTGTATCATATCCAGAACGCGTTTTGTCAGTTCTTCTTCTGTATCACCATGCAGTAGCAGGAAAAAGTGATCGACTTCACTGCGTGCAACCAGCTCATTGTCTGTAATATTCTCTTTGAAGGTATTGTGTATGTAGCGAAGTACTTCATTTCCGCTATCGATCCCCCATCTCTCATTGATATATTTAAAATCACATAGATTGAGATAAATAATACCATATGATGACCAATTTTCTATGCGCAGATAATCTAGGCACTGTATTTGAAAGGCATCGTTTGTAATGCCACCTGTCAACAGATCGCAATACGCAATTTTTTCCAGCTTCATGCGAGCCTGCTTGTGCAAGGAAATAATATAGGCTATGATCCCTGTTCCAACGACGCCTGCGAGCATGACAAGCCAAAAGTAAATGAGCAAATGGTAGGAGTATTCCTTTTCTCTCAAGCTCCATGATGTTACAGATACCTGCACCCAGTCATTGATCCCCAAAGCACGCGCAGAAATCAGCACTTTTTCTCCTTGCAGCAGATCCATGGTAAAACTTTGGTTCATAACCCCATCGTTATCTTTCAACCTGAAAACGAGCGCAGTTATGATTTTTCCACGCAGATCCTCCATTTCCTCCTCTGTCAAGGCATATTTTCCCACAGGTCCCGCAATCAAATTGCCCTCTGTATCCATGAGCAGATTGATGCCTTTCTGCTGATAGTTGACCTTCGCCATGAGTTCTTGGATCTCAAGATATGATTTCATAGCCAAAACAACATATCCTGTTTTCTCACCCTCCTTTTTGATGGGTACAGAAAACAGAATTTCATGATTTGATATATAGGAAATGGTCGGCTCATCCCAGATCTTTGGATATTTTTCTTGCCATCTTTCGAGCAACTGTAAATTATAAGTACTTGGAAAAACCACTCCATCCTGATTGAATACCAGAATGGTGTCGAATTCAAATGCTTCTTTTTTGTGATTGAGTATACGAGTGCAGATTTCCGCCTTGGGAATCATAGAAATTGTCTCAGACAGCTCTTGGATCAAATGCAGATCGGTATGCATACGATAAGAAATATTGCCTGCAACCTGCTCATTGAGATGCATTGCATAATTTTTTGCTTCCTGATACAACTCTTTTTTTAGTTTCGTAGTGTTCATCAAAAAGCTGATACAGATTGCAACAACTACAATACAAAGCATTGCTGTTACTATAACATACCATTTTTTATTACTCTTACTCGTCACTTCTTATGTCATCTCCCCATAACTATAATATCCTCATTCTAGCATTTTTCCATTTTTCAGAAACATATTGCAAAGAATCCCTTTTCCCTCCAAAACAAACATTTTTGTATTCTCTGCACATCAGCATGTCCATTCCCATATGGTGATCTATATATTTCAACTGCAAATCTACAGATTTTATATAAAAACATTTACAAGCTATACTTTATTATACCTATTTGTACTGATAAAATTTTCCATGATAATTATACTATGTATTTTCTTAAAATTCTAGTTGTTTTTCGATTTTCTTTTTGAACAAATCAAAAGTGTTTCACCACGGTATTCTTCAAACTTTTATTTTACAGTATTTTTAACACACATTATTTTTCCATTCCCGTCCATCACAGATAATACTTCACCATCCTATTCTCCATGTGTTATACTAATAATGATAAAATAACTTTAGGGGTTGTCTGAAAAATAAAAGTTGCACAAACAGCAGAGATATGCGAATAT
>JAHHRJ010000017.1 GCA_020025885.1 Butyricicoccus sp.
TAAGGTCGCTTCGCTCCAAAATAAAAAGGGTGCAGTGACTTTTTTGACATGCTGAGCCCCTTTCGGGGCTTTCAGTTTGTTGAAAAAGTCTTTTCACTTATTTATGAATTTTTCGCAAAGCGGCTTAAAAATGCCTGTGTGCGTGTGTTCTGGGAGTTTCCGAATACCTGCTCCGGTGTGCCTTCCTCCACGATTACGCCATCTGCCATAAAAATAACATGGTCGGCAACATCACGCGCGAATGCCATCTCATGTGTAACAATCACCATCGTCATATGTTCATCAGCAAGCTCACGGATGACTTTCAGAATCTCACCAGTGAGTTCGGGGTCAAGCGCGGAAGTCGGCTCGTCAAAGAACAGAACGCGCGGTTGCATGGCAAGAGCACGGGCAATCGCAACACGCTGCTGCTGTCCACCGGAAAGTTCGCAAGGATAGGCATTTTCTTTGCTCTCAAGGTTCATTTTGCGCAATAGTTCACGGGCAGTCTTGGTTGCCTGTGCACGGTCAATGCCGCGAATACGCATCGGTGCATCAATCAGATTTTGCAGCACGGACAGGTGGGGGAACAGATTAAAATTCTGGAACACCAGCCCTACATTTAAAATGATATCATGCAGGACTTTCTTGGGTGCATAGATCGCTTTTCCGTTCTCTGTGTGCACCATTGTTTCGCCGCATACCATGATCTCGCCCTGATCAATCGTTTCCAGCTGGGTCAGGCAGCGCAGGAACGTGGATTTACCAGAGCCAGAAGGTCCAATGATCGACACGACTTGCCCTTCTGGTACGGATATAGAGATACCTTTTAGCACCTGCAACTTGCCAAAAGATTTTTTTATATTCTTTGCTTCAATTAGATTCATAGTCGTTTACCCTTTGTAATAATCGAGCTTTTTTTCCAGCAGCTTGAATGCGTATTCCACGATCGCGTTGAGCACAAGGAAGATGAAACCTGCAATAATCAGCGGCAGGATGCTGGAGCTGCCTGTCATCAGTTTTTTTGCGGCGTCAAACAGCTGCGGCTGTCCAATCACATTTGCCAGTGCAGAATCCTTAATCAATACCATAAATTCCGATCCGGTGGGGGGAATGACCCGCTTGACCACCTGTGGCAGAATGATATGGAAAAAGGTCTGTGTCTTGGTGTAGCCGAGCATTTTTGCTGCCTCGTACTGTCCGCGCGGAATGGAATCAATACCCGAACGAAAGATCTCGCCAAAGTATGCGGCGTAGTTGATGGCGAATGCAAGAATGGTTGCTTGAAAACGATCAACCTTCATGCCGAACAGGTAAGAGGGGGCATACATGACAAACATCAGCTGGAGCATGAGCGGTGTGCCGCGCATAATGAGCTGGTAGAACTGAATGACCCAGGACAGAGGGCGAATCTGCACGCGTCCAATGTGCATACCGAGGTTTAGGTTGCGTCCAAGTGCAACCAGAAAGCCGAGCGGCACGGACAGCACGACTGTCCACACAAAAATATTGAGGACATCTACCGTACCATCCAGCAGTACGGGCATCATGGTTTGTATTTTATCAAATAACATGGGGTTCCTCCAAAGACAAAAGCCGAGATCATAAAAAGATAACCAGCAAAAGAGCGGATCTGCTCCGCTCTTTTAGGCATATCTGAAATTTTCGGTTATGCAGCAGGTGCATCTTCTGCGGGTGCTGCTTGAGCAGATGCAACGGTGGTGATGTCAGAGCCAAACCACTTTTGAGAAATTTCTGCCAGTGTGCCGTCTGCACTCAGCTCTTGCAGCGCCTTGTTTACCGCTTCAGTCAGTGCGGTGTCGTCCTTACGGAAACCGATCACGTAATCCTCAGCGTACAGGAAATCTGCCATGACACGCAGATTCTTACCACCAGTCTGAATCAGGTAGTTTGCAACGGTTTCATCCATCAGTGCGGCATCCGATGCACCGCTTTCTACGTCGATCAGACACATCATATTATTTTCCATGCCGACCATGGTAGTGCGATCCTTTAAGCGTTTCTCGGTGTCATATGCTTCCTGTGCCGTAGAGCCAGATTGCAGGCTGATGGTCTTATCCGCAAGATCGTCCACGCTCTCGTAGGAAGATCCGACTGGAACAACAAGGACCATGTGGTTCTTGAGATAAGGAATGGACAGGCTCATCGCGGAAGCGCGATCTTTTGACCAAGACAAGCCATTCCAGATTGCGTCGACGCTCTTGGTGTCCAGCTCCAGCTGCTTGGAGTCCCAGTTGATTGGTTGTGTTTCCAGCTCGACGCCCAGTTTTTCGGAAACCTTTTGCGCAACGTCGATATCAAAACCAACGATCTTGCCGCTCTCGTTGAGGAAGCCCATTGGGGGGAGCTGATCGTCCAGCCCGATGGTCAGCTTGCCCTTATCCAGAATGTATTGCAGGGACTGATCGCCTTCAGTAGCCGGTGGGGTGTCTACCTTTTGTCCGCCGCCGCATGCGGTCAGGAGGGAGGTGGAAAGTGCGCCTGCACAAAGTATGCTCAAAAGTTTCTTGTAGTTCATAATATGTAGTCTCCTTATCCTCTCGTAAAATAAGTGGGAAATATCGTTCTCTTATGTGATATCAGTATTGTAACACTTTAATGTGGAAAAGTCAAGAGGGAAAGAAAATCTTTTTTTCCGCGGGATGCGGACAGGGGGGAATGCACGCAGGGGGCATTATATAATATCAGCCTGTCAAAAAAGTCACTGCACCCTTTTTATTTTGGAGCGAAGCGACCTTAAATTTTCAAAATCCAAGGACATGCGCCTTGGATTTTGCCCACGACCCGCGCAAACGTGCGCGAAACCGGGGGTATCAGAGCCGGTTTCTACCGGAACTGGCTCTGTATCTAGGGGGACTGGGTTCCCCTGGAAAGGCTGTCAAAGTTCTTTGACAGCCTCAAACGCCTCGGCATACGCCGGGGCGTTTTGCGTTCTATTTTTCTGCTGCAAAAGATTTGCTTTTGAAAGCAAGCGGAAAGTGTCGCGCCGGCGACAGCGGCATAAGGGCTAGAACCTTGCGGTTCCCCAGCCCTTATGAATCCTGTCCCTCCCTTTCCATCAGATCACAATTTCAGCCGCCGAAAGGGTGAGAATGTATGCGCTCCGCCACAGGCGGGTGTGATGAAGTCGGCTTGCGTCGGCTTCCATGCCCAAAGGGTGGGAATGTATGCACGCCGCACAGCGGAAGCGTGCAGCCCCCGCTCACATCGGGCACAAGCCCCTCCGTGGACGCTCGCGAAAGCATCGGCGCTTCCAGTCGTTACAGCGCTGGGACGTTCGAGCACAGGTGATCCGTATGCAGCGTCCGCTGTATTTGAACAGTCAAACCAGTTCGCAAACTGGTTTGCTCGTTCAGGCGGCGGTGGATCGGAAAGATTGGGGGATTAAGGCAATACCGCATCATTCAGCAAGAGCGATTTTCTGAGCTTGACCCAACAAGTCGACCACAGTATTAGGAGCTATCTGAAAAACACCCCACTAGGGTATCTTTTGAATCGATAATGCCCTTGGTTATAGTCGTTTTCTGGAGAATTGGTATAAATGCTTTCTGAGCAGATGTCAAGGAAAGGCAGATTTCCGTGTTCTAGGTGCTTGCATACTTGCTGAATGGACATAAAATATGCTATAATAAAAATAATACCATAAAACAAAAGCAGGCACAAAATGCCGAGAATTATAATGAGGGAAAACCATGAAACTACTGGCGCTGGAAGGGCAATTCGGTAACATGAATTGCCATAAAATTGAATTTGCCGATCCTTTTTCAATGCTCACACTGCCTCGTGGCTGGGGAGAGGATACTTTGTGCGCTTTCCTGCGTGTTATGCTCTATGGACCAAACGTGCTGCGCCGTGATCTGGGCAGTTTGGAAGCATTCCAGCCAGCTGGTGACACGCCCATGATGGGACGACTGGAGATCGAATGGAATGGGCGGCATGTCACCATTGAGCGCACCACCAAAAACGGTGCACCTATGCAGCAGTTCGAAGCCTATTACACCGAATCAGGAGAACGCTGCTATCTATTGACTGCGAAAAACTGTGGACAAGTTCTTTTAGGGATGAGTGAGGATGATTTCTTGTCCAACCTATGGATCGATGGTGCAGATCTCATCCGCTCAGAGTCCGATCTCCAGCAGCTGCTCCTCTCTATGATGCAGACGGGTGATCCTGCCGAGCGTGCACATCGCGCAAAGCTCCACTTGGACGCATGGTGCGAAGAGATGGAAGCAGGGGACAGTGCGCTGGTGTTTGCCGAGCGCGAACAGGCACAGCTGGAGCAACAGATCGACCAGCTCAATGCACTTACAAGCGAGATTGACACGCAAAGACGACTCTGCCACACACTGGGCGAACAAGCCGAAGCGATCTGCACGGCATATGAAGCCGAATCAAGACGCTATGAGGCACAGCTCACGGGTGAACAGCTGCGGTGGCAAAATCTCCGCGCCGACCGAGAGCAGCGCATTCGCGAGATCAAGAACCGTCTGCCCGACGAAGATCTGGTGCGAGAGGCGGGCGAAGTTCTCTATGGCTATGAGGGCGCAGTTCAGCTCGAAGAGCAAAAGCGCCAGAGCATGCCAGCGATCGAGACCAAGCGGCGCAAGGCAATTGAGCAGATGCAGCAGGCAAGACTAGAACGCGAAATTGAAGTCGATCGTGTGACCCGTCCCAAAATTCGCTGGGTTGCCGGTCTGTTTGCACTCATCTTTGCGGTGCTTGCGGCGGGAACCGGAATCGTACAGGTGGAATGGTTCCCACAGATGGGACAGATTGCCGGACTATTGGAAGTGGGACACTTGCCAATTGTGCTTTCCGGTCTTGCAATGATCTGCTTGCTGTTGACCTTTATGGGCAGCGTACAAAAACCGCCCGCACCTTTGCCGGATATGGACGAAGAACGCAAGAGGATCGATATGGAATACCAGCAGATTTTGGATGAACAGCAGATGGCGGCATCCGTTTTGCTGGAAGAGCAGGAACGCATTATTGCTGCTGGACGCACACTGTCCCCCAAGGTACATACCGTCGAGCAGGCAACGAACGTGATCCGCTCGGCGCTCGCGGACTTGCAACTCATTCGCCGCGAACAAAGCGCACTGGGCGATATCATTCTGGAGATTCAGCGCACGCCGGAGGAAGACCCACAGGCAACCGAAATGCGCGAAAATCTGGAACGTATGTCCGAAGAACGCGACGCGGCAGAGCAGGCATTTGAAGAAGCAAGCAGACAGCTCAAAATGCTGCAAACACAGCTCAAAAACAGCGAAGCGATCCATATTTTAAAGGAACGGCTGGCAGACTGCAAGGAACAAGTCACAAAGCTGCAAAAACAGCATGATGCAGTATGCCATGCACGCCAAATGATCCAAGCGCAAAACGATACGATGAAACAAAAAATGTCGCCGGAGATCACACGCCATGCACAAAGCTATCTGGCACGGTTGACCGGAAATACAGAAACATCTCAAAACGTATGGACAGCAGCTGATCCGGTGCAGATGTATCTTGCCCTGCGGCTGGCGATCTGTGAGATACGCACGGCGGCAGATGCCCCCGTTTTTGTCAACCGTCTGTTCCACACCGTACAGCCAGAGGACGCCGCACGCGGGGAAGCACTGCTCTGCACCATTGCCGAACAAAGACAGGTGATCGTGCTCGCGTGAGTGTGTTGCACGATGGTTGAAAATGCGATCAATGTACAATAGAAAAGTATGTTGCCAACCACAAGTAGGGGCAACAAAACACAGGCACCACCAAAGGCTGCACCGCGTAAGCAAACCAAAAAACGAGCATTTGCCCATGAAAGGGCAGATGCTCGTTTTGTTTTGGTCAAATGTTTTGAGGACGTTATTCGGGCAGTTCGCACACCAGTTTCTTGAAGCAGTCGCCGCGCTCGGCAAAGTTTTTGAAGCAGTCGAACGATGCGCTTGCGGGGCTCATGAGTACGATGTCACCATCCTCAGCAAGCTCGTGTGCCTTGGAAACTGCCGCCGCGAGATCAGGCAACTCGAAAATTTCTGGCTTCTCGGCTGCGTCTGCCTGCTCCGTGCATGCGCGGATTTTGGGCGCAGTCGCGCCAGTCAGCAGCAGCGTCTTGACATGTGCGCAGATCGGTGCGCCGAGTACATCATACGGGATGTGCTTGTCATAGCCGCCTGCGATCAGGATCACTTTCTGCTCGAAGGAATTCAGTCCAGCAATGGTGCGGGTCGGGCTGGATGCAATGGAGTCATTATAATAGGATGCGCCGCGCACGGTGCGCACAAACTCAATGCGGTGCGCTACGCCGCCGAAAGTCTTGGCAACTTCGGTAATGTCCTCGTCCTCGCAAAGTCCCTGCACGATCGCCGCCGCCATCATCACATTGGACACGTTATGCGCACCCGGAATGCGAATGTCGGCTGCTTGCATCAGTTCGCGGTCTTTGCCGTCCTCTGCAATATAGATCATGCCCTCACGCAGATATACGCCATTGTCCGGCTTTACCATCTTGCTGCAAGTCAAAATACGATGATCGCCGGAAATATCCAGCATACGGGTCTCGCGGTCGTCTGAGTTGAGCACCAGACGGCTTCCAGCTTTCTGGTGGGTATAGATGCTTGTCTTTGCCGTCACATACTCGGCAAAGTCCTTGTGATAGTCCAAGTGGTTGGGCGTTAAGTTGGTGATCGCCGCGATATCTGGGCTGTACTGCATGCCCATGAGCTGGAACGATGACAGCTCCACGATCGCAAAATCAGCTGCCTGCATCTTGGGCACTTCGGGCAGCAGCGGTGCGCCGATGTTGCCGCCCAAATGGCAGGTGCAGCCCGCGTGCTTTAACATTTCATAGGTCAGGGTCGTTGTGGTCGTCTTGCCGTCCGAGCCTGTAATGCCGATGATCCGGCAAGGGCATACACGGAAAAACAGCTCCATCTCGCTGGTAACTTCGCCGCCGCGTGCGCGTACCTGTTCCAAAGCTGGGTGGTTTGGGTGCAAGCCAGGGGTGCGGAACACAATCTCTTCGTCTAAGGTGTCGAGATAGTGTTCACCCAGCGAAAATGCTGCGCCGTGTGCCTGCAAGTCTTCATAAACCGCGCCAAGTTCCTCGCCAGTCTTGCGGTCGTGCACCGTCACAGAAATCCCTGCCGCACACAGCATGGAAACCAGCGGCAGATTGCTCACACCTGCACCGATCACCCCAACGCGCTTGCCTCGAATCTCCTCAAAATATTGATCTAATGCTGTCATCGTAAAAAATCCCCTTTCGTCTTTGTTTATTTTACCCTGTTTTCTGGGCAATTTCAAGGATTTGCATTGACGAATCCCGTCCCTTTGGCGTATAATATTTCTATGAGTAATCCTGACGGTTGCGTATCAGCTTCAGCTGGTATGAGGAAAGTCCGGGCTGCATAGGGTACGGATAGCAGATAACGTCTGCCGAAGGTGACTTCAGGAATAGTGCAACAGAGAGATACCGCCGGCTCCTTTTGGGGGCGGTAAGGGTGGAAAGGCGAGGTAAGAGCTCACCGCGCCCCATGGTAACATGGGGGGCCTGTAAACTCTATCCGCAGCAACATCGACAGGGGCTATGATTGACCCGATCGCTCCGACTGATGGCTTGAGGCGTGCGGTGACGTGCGTCCCAGATAGATGACCGTCCAAGACAGAACCCGGCTTACGGATTGCTCATACTTATTTTAAAAGTGGAAACAACCGCTCGGAAGAGCGGTTGTTTTGCGTTTAGATGGAGAAAAAGTTGCAAGAGAAAATGCTTGTCAGTGAATTTGTCAGTGAAATGCAGAGGTTTTCTTTTGGTAAGCTGACTCAAAATAAGACAAAAATTTCACCTGATGATATGGTTGACAAACGAACCAGATGAATATACTTTGACACGCTGAAAAAACCGCTCAGATGAGCGGTTTTTTATTTTATCTACATTATAAAATATTATGTGACTAAAAAATATAGCACATTGTTGTGCTGATGCCGTTTGCGTCAAATGTATGCTAGTCGATGCGGGACACAAATGCAACCGCTTTGCCAAGAATCCGAACCCGCTCCAGCTCTTGTCCTATGTATACGATGGGTTCAAACTCAGGGTTTTCCGGCTGCAAAATTAGTTTGTCCGGCTGTTTGTAGACCCGCTTGAGCATCGCTTCATCCTCAATTAGGACTGCCGCGATCGTTCCGTTGTCCACATCCTCCTGCTGCCGAATGTACACAATGTCTCCATCGTGGATTTGTACCCGCAACCCAAGCATACTGCTGCCTTTGCATTGCAGGGCAAAATCGGCGAGGATATCCTCCGGTATACTGATGCGGTTATGTATATTTTCAGCCGCCAGAATGGGAGAGCCGCACGCAATCGTACCCAAGAGAGGGATCTCCTTTGTACGGATCGGAAAACAGCCTTCAGGAAGCGTTGCCTGTTCTGCCGCCTCAGAACTCGCGCCGCTCGCTTCGTCTGATTGTGCACCGTCCTGCGCACAATCGGTACTGGGCAGGAAGAAATAATTGGGCGTGACTTCAAGCGCCCAGCATAGACGTTGAATCATATCTGGATCAGGATGGTTCTGATTGTTCTCCCAGTTGCTGATCGAATTGTGTGCCGCCTCGATGCGGGACGCAAGCTCCCGCTGTGTGAGCTTTTTTGCCTTTCTGGCTGCACGAAGTTTTTCTCCAAACGTCAAGTTCGTCACCTCACTTTTCTTAGCTTTATCCTAACACATAATTTCGAAATTGTAAATGCAGAACTTCGAAATTATCGAAAAATGTCGAAAAATGACGAACAAAATTTCGAAAATATCGAAAAAGTTGATTGACAATTTCGATAAAATCGGATATTATGGAGGCATGAAATTCGATAACTTCGAAATTTTGGAGGTGACACAGATGGAGGTTGCGGAAAAGATTCGCGTATTTCTACAAAAACATGGGATTGAAACTGCTTGTTTGAGCCAGAAAACAGGAATCGCTGTACAAAAACTGGAACTCATTTTAGTGGGGAAACGCCGATTGAACTTCGAGGACTATGCAGCCATTTGCAGAGCACTGCATTTGGACATCAGTGCATTCCTAGAACCTTGCGCGCCGCCCAGACGCGCAGCAGGCAGACGCGTGGGCTGAATCAAAGAACAGCTGATCCCAAAACGAGAAGAGAGAAAGGAGGGGAGGCGTATGGCGATCAATCGCAAAGAGATGCATGCATGGATGCGCCGTCTGCAAACACGGCACATAGACGCGGCGCAATATGCGATTAAGCGGCGCCAAAAGGGACTCGAACCAAACACGGTGCAATACAGTGCGCGGATCATCGGGATCGATCCTGCGATGTGTGTGCGGGAGGCAATCCGCAAGACCAAACTGCAAGATGGGGACGCATATACAAAAAATATACGATATGCGAGCTATAACAGAAAGTGAGGACAAGGATATGATGGACGTTCAACTGAAAACGCTGGAAATGCAGAACTTTAAGGGCGTGCGTGCCCTGCGCGTGGAATTCTCGGCAGGCGTGACAAGCATTTATGGGGACAATGGAACGGGCAAGAGCACGATTTATGATGCGCTCATGTGGCTCTTTTTTGGCAGAGATGCGGCAGGAAACGCAAAATTTACCGTGAAACCCGCGGGACGAGAGGGCGTGACTCCGATGGTGACGGCGATCTGCATGGTCAACGGGCAGCCGCGCAAGTTTTCCAAGGTGCTGCGCGAACGATGGTCCAAGCCGCGCGGATTATCCGAACTGCGGTATGATGGGGACACAGTAGACTACACCATAGACGATGTGCCGCGCAAGGAATCCGAGTACAAGCGTATGGTATCTGAGATCGTAAAGGAGGACTTATTTGCAATGCTCATGGGGGTGCATCATTTTGCACGCGATTTGCCATGGAGAGAGCGGCGGCAGGTGCTCACAGAGGTATGCGGCTTGCCCGATGATGACACGCTGCTATGTACCACGCAGTTTGCACCCATCAAAAAAGCCATCGGGCAGCGTACGGTGGAGGAATACAAGCTGGCACTCGTCACCGAGCGCAAGGGCGTAAACAAGACGCTCGATGCCCTGCCCATTCGCATGGATGAATGTCGGCGCGGCATGGAAACGCTGGAAGCCAGCAACTATCCCGCGGCGCAGTTGGAGAAAGAACAGCTGGGCGCACAGTGCAAGGCAATCCGCACGGCACTTGCCAAGCTCGATGGGGATGCGATGTTGAGCGATGCACGCGCGACGCACAAAGCACTTTGTGCAGAGCAGCGTGCGTTGGAAGCGGAAAACGCAGCCCACCGCAAGGCACAGGCGATAAACGATACCCATGCGGCGGCACAGGCGGAACACATGCTGCTGGAACATGAGCTTACGCGCATTGGCATGGAGATCACGAGCGTGGAGCAGACCATTTTGCAGGGGACACAGCGGATCGCGGCGTATGAAACGCAGGCACGGCAGGTGGAGGGCGAAACGTTCACCGCCGAAGCATGTCCGACCTGTGGGCAGACGCTCCCAGAGGAACAGCTTGCACAGGCAAGGGCACGGTTTGAAGCGGACAAGGCGCAGCGGTTAGATAACCTTGCGAAAGATTGCGCGTTCATGCAGAGCGAAGTGGAACGCGCCGAGCAGAGCAAACAGCGCAAAACCCACGAGCAGGCACAAAAGATGGCACAGAAAGCAGAATGTGCGGCGCGGCTGGCGGCATGGAGCCAGATGGACGAAATCTTGGATCTGCCCGACTACCAAACGCGCAAGTGTGCCCTCGATTTACAGACGGCACAGGTGTTAGACCGCATTGGTGCCCTCGAAAGTGGGCAGGAAGATGAGCGCATGCGGCTGACCTGCGAGCTTTCCGCGCTCGAAGCACAGGCGGCAAATGCCGAGCGGGTGCTGGCATCCGAACGGCGTTTGCAGGAAGCGCGGGAGAGACTCTCAGAACTTGCAAGGGAAAAAGAGACTTGTGTGCACAAACTCAAAGAGTTGGATGATAACATTGCGCTATGTGAGGCGTTCGCGCGGTATAAGGTGCAGTTTTTGACTCGCGCGGTCAACAGCAGGTTTCAGCTTGCGCAGTTCCGCTTGTTCCATGAGCAGTTAAACGGCGGCATTGCAGATTGCTGTGAGGTGGTCGTGAACGGCGTGCCCTATGCCGATCTCAACCACGCCATGCAGGTCAATGTAGGACTGGATATCATTCGAACGCTTTCCATGCACTTTGGCGTGTCTGTCCCCCTCGTGGTGGACAATGCCGAATCAGTCACACAGCTGCAAACGCTGGGATTACAGGTCATTCGTCTGGTGGTATCAGAAAAAGACAAGGTTCTGCGGGTTGAATGGGAATGATGGAGCAAGCAAAGCAAACAGGCGTGGGAGGTGAAAAGAATTGGCTGAAAGAAGGATGTTTTCCAGAAAGATCGTCAGTGCGGCACGGTTTTTGCGGATGCCGGCAACGGCACGGCTTTTATACTATGATCTTGGGATGCATGCCGATGATGATGGCATTGTGGAAGCGTTTACGGTGCTTCAAATGACCCGTGCGGCAGAGGATGATCTGCGTGTGCTCGTCTCCAAGGGGTTTGTGCAGCTTCTCAACGATGATTTGGTCGCGTATCTGTGTGACTGGAAGACCAATAACTTTATTCGGAAGGATCGCTATATGCCCAGCATGTATCAGGCACTTTTGCCGTCTGGTCAACCAGTGGTGAACCGAGGAAAGGAAAGGAGAGAGAAGGAAAGGAAAAGACAGGTTAGTTTAGGCGAGAGGAAAAACGAGGACACAAGCAGTTCGCCGGATTTGCCCGATCTCGTTTCGGTGAGAGAATGTTTTAAAGATTCGTTTGGAAGACAACCGGATGGTTCTTTTCTGGCCAGTATGCAGAATTTGTTACAGGCAGACAAGAGTGCGGAGGAAATTTGTGGGTATGTGCGGCAGAGTGCGCAGAAGTCTCCCAGAAATCCGGAGGCGTATATTTTAGCGGCAGTGCGGACTGGGAGCAGGCAGAAGGCTGCCAGCGGTGTGCAGGAAGCTGCAAAGCAGAATGCGGAGGATGCGCCGCTGGCACAGTGGGAGATTGACTGGCTGGAACAGGTGCAGAGGAGGAGGGCTTCTCAAAGTGGTGAGAGAAGTTTTTAGGGAGAGTGTTACCCTGAAAAGAACAAATGTTCTGATTTAAATTTTATTGGGAACGCCCAATTGGTTTTTAGTTTGCCTTGAAAGGCTGCACGCGCCCGCTGTGCGGCGTTCATACATTCCCACCCTTTGGGCATGAAAGCAGACGCAAGCCGACTTCATCACACCCGCCTGTGGCGGAGCGCATACATTCTCACCCTTTCGGCGGCTGAAATTGCGATCTGATGGAAAGGGAGGGACAGGATTCATAAGGGCTGGGGAACCGCAAGGTTCTAGCCCTTATGCCGCTGTCGCCGGCGCGACACTTTCCGCTTGCTTTCCAAAGCAAATCTTGTTTGCAAAAATGAAAAACCTTGGGAATTTCCGACTTGACCCGACAAGCAACATAAAAAAACAATCCATTTTTTGAAATAGAAAGGGGGAAATATTTTGCGAAAAAGAGGAAAACTCGCCTACCTGCGTGAAATCCTGCACAATTATCCTGAAATCCTCGCTAAGCCCCAAACCGATTGGAGCCGCAACGAATCCCGCCGCGTCCACATCGTCCAGCAAACACTGGACTACATCGAACGTATGCCCGACGGACGCAGTCGCCACAAACTGATTGACCTCGTATATTTCCGCAACCGCTACACCCTCAGCGGCGCGGCACTCCAGATTCCCATCGGGGAACGCACCGCCCAACGCTGGAACGCGCAGCTCATGGAGCTCATGGCAGAGCAGATGGATCTCCCATAGCAAGCCGTATCAAAAAGACAACTTGGCGGAATTTACCACCCCCATTCCGATATGATAACCACAGAACAAAAGAAAGGAGGTGTCACGCATTGCAGAAACAAAATTGACCCCAAGGCAGCAACGTTTTGTAGACGAGTATCTCATTGACCGCAATGCAACCCAAGCAGCAATCCGTGCAGGATACAACCCTAAAAATGCGAGTAAGCTGGGATACAATAACATCCAAAAGCCTGTGGTACAACAAGCCATTCATACTGCCATACAGAAACAGCAGAAACGCACAGAGATCACACAGGACAGGGTATTGCAGGAATATGCAAGACTCGCGTTCTTCGATCCGCGCAAGCTGTTCCGTGCAGACGGTTCGCCCAAACCCATTGAGGCACTCGATGATGATACGGCGGCGGCACTCACCAGCATTGACGTGCGGGAGGAGTACGAGGGCTCAGGAGAGGAGCGGGTGTTTGTGGGATACACCAAAAAGTATCGGCTGGCAAACAAAATGGGCGCGCTGAACAGCCTTGCAAAGCACATGGGCTTATTTGATGACAAGCACAATGGGGAAGAAAAAGAGACAGACAACGGCGTAATTTTGATGCCGGAGGTGAAAGAAGATGGCTGATATCGTTTGGCAGCCGCAGCCGAGACAGGCGCAGTTTATGCAGCGAGCAGAGGAAGAAGCTCTTTATGGAGGTGCGGCAGGCGGCGGCAAAAGTGAAGCACTCATCATCGAAGCACTCCGGCAAGTGCACATTCCCCATTATCGGGCACTGATTCTGCGCAAGACCTACCCCGAACTTTCCGAACTGATCGACAAGAGCCGCAAATACTACCCGCCCGCCTTTCCCGGCTGTAAGTTCAACGAGACAAAGCACTGCTGGACATTTCCGAGCGGAGCGCGTATCACGTTCGGTGCAATGCAGCGGGAGCAGGATAAGTACAAGTATCAGGGACGCGCCTTCGACTTCATCGGCTTTGATGAACTGACACACTTCACCTATGACCAGTACAGTTACCTCGTGTCTCGTAACCGCCCGAATGGTTCCGGTACGCGCGTCTATATGCGCGCAACGGCAAACCCCGGCGGCGTGGGGCATGGATGGGTCAAAGACAGGTTCATTACTGCCGCGCCCCCGATGACGCCTATCGCAGATACGGTACAGGTCGTTTTCCCAGATGGGCACAGTGAACAGCGCGAAAAACGTAGAATCTTTGTACCAAGCACGGTATTTGACAATGCCGCCTTGATGACAAACGACCCTGACTATGTGGCGCGTTTGGCATCCCTCTCGGAAGCAGATAAGAAAGCCTTGCTCTACGGCGATTGGGACAGTTTTTCCGGTCAGGTATTCACCGAATGGCGCAACGATCCTGCCCACTATCAGGACAGGCTTTGGAGTCATGTGATCGAGCCGTTTAAAATTCCGGTGAGCTGGAAAATTTATCGCGGCTTTGATTTCGGCTATGCACGACCCTTTTCCGTGGGCTGGTACGCAGTAGACCATGACGGCTGCATGTATCGAATCCGTGAGCTATACGGCTGCACAGGCGAGCCGAATGTCGGTGTCAAGTGGGAGCCTGCACGCATTGCAAGCGAGATCCACCGCATTGAACAGGACGACCCCAATCTCAAAGGGCGTACCATTCATGGCATTGCAGATCCTGCGATCACCAAAGCCGAGATGGGCGAGAGCGTCGCAGAGATCATGGAACGAGCGGGCATTTACTTTGATTCCGGAGATCATCAGCGCATTGCGGGAAAGATGCAATTGCACCACCGTCTCGCCTTTGACGAAAGCGGCAGGGCGCGGCTGTATATCTTTTCCACCTGCAAGCACTGTATCCGCACGCTGCCTGCCCTTGTTTACGATGAAACGGACGTGGAGGACATCAACACCGAGGGCGAGGATCATATTTACGATGAGCTGCGCTATGTGGCGATGGAAAATCCTGTAAACCCACCGGAGACACGCGCAGAGCCGCCGAAGGCATACAGTCCGCTGGACGGCGAAACACAAGCAAAACCAAGGTATACGTTTTTTAGGAGGTGACCCATGAACAAAAAGACCAAGCGCGAGCGGGAGGAGAAAGCAAATCAGAAAAAATCGTTTCTGCCAGATGCCGCCGCGCAAAGCCTGAAACAGACGGCATATCCAGAACGTATGCCAGAGGGACAGGAGACAGGCAAACAGGTACGGCGCACGGAGGAAAAGACCGTGCAGACCCAAACGACACCGCACACAAAGCCAAACGGCACGGAGACGGTGCACAAGTTGGAAGGGCAGGAACAGGAAGAAAACGAGACCATGAACCCACAGCAGGAAGAAAATCTGGAAACCGTGGACAGTTTGGAGGAAGTGTTCACCGAACCAGTCATCGGCGAAACGCAGGTGCGGCAGGCACAGCTGCTCCTCGAAAAGTATCGGCAGGGCAAAACAAACCTTGATCGCCGCATTGTGGAGAACGATCAATGGTGGCGGCTGCGTCACTGGGATGTGGTCGGCAGAACGGCGGCAGGGGATTTGGAACCTGCATCCGCATGGCTCTTTAACAGCGTTGCGAACAAGCATGGCGACGCGATGGACAACGCACCCGAACCCGTGGTATTGCCGCGCGAGTCAGGAGATACGCAGGACGCACAGACGCTTTCCCAGATTTTGCCCGTGATCGCCGAGCACAACGACTTTGAGGGCGTTTACTCAGATGCCATGTGGGACAAGTGCAAGTCGGGTACGGCGGCGTACTGTGTGACATGGGACGCGGAAGCGGAAAACGGTCTCGGCGATATCTCCATCCGGCGCGCGTCCGTCCTCAATCTCTTTTGGGAGCCTGGGGTGTGCAGCATTCAGGACAGCCGCAATCTATTCTATACCTCGATGATGGAAAATGAGGTGCTGCGGCGCAAGTATCCTGAACTGGAGGACGCCGCACCGCCTGTGCAGGGGGCGCGGTATGTACATGACGATCAGATCGACACCAGAGACAAATCTATGGTGGTCGATTGGTACTACAAACAGCGCGATGCCATGGGGAGACAGGTCGTGCATTACTGCAAGTTTGTGGGTGAAACCGTACTCTATGCAAGCGAAAATGATCCGCTGTATCGGGAGAGCGGCTACTATGCACACGGCAAGTATCCCTTTGTCATAGATCGGTTGTACCCAATCGAGGACAGTCCGGCAGGGTTCGGCTACATTGATATCATGCAGAGCCCACAGTTATACATTGACAAGCTGGATGCGGTCGTGCTCAAAAATGCCATGCTTGCAGGGCGTCCACGCTGGTTTATCCGCGATTCGTGCGCGGTCAATCAGGAAGAATTTGCCGACTGGTCCAAGGATTTCGTGCATGTGGCAGGACGTCTGGAAGATGGAGATATCAAGCAGATCCAAGTGGACACGCTCCCCGCGTACCTTGTAAACCACATGCACACAAAGATTAACGAGCTCAAAGAGACCAGCGGCAACCGAGACTTTGCCCAAGGCGGCACAAGCGCAGGTGTTACGGCGGCGGCAGCGATCACGGCACTCCAAGAAGCCGGAAACAAGCTATCCCGTGATATGCTCAAGGGCAGTTACCGCGCGTACCGCAAGATCATGGAGCTTTGCATTGAACTGATACGACAGTTTTACAGCGCGGAGCGAGAATTCCGCATTACCGGACAGGACGGCAAAATGCAGTTTGTGCAGTATTCCAATGCTGGATTGCAGGATCAGCCGCTCCCACCTGCGTACCCCGAACAGGTATATGAACCAGACTACAATCCAGCCGTGCGCCGCCCCATCTTTGATGTGATCGTGAAGGCGCAGAAGTCTAACCCATACAGCCAGTTTTCCCAGAACGAAACCGCAAAGGAACTCTATCAGCTGGGTGTATTCCAGCCCCAGAATGCAGAACAGGCACTTGCACTTCTTGGTATGATGCAATTTGAGGGCAAGCGGCAGGCAGAAGAAGCCGTGCGCCAGAATGCAACCATGCATGATCAGCTCAGACAGATGCAAGAAGTCGTGCACAAAATGGCGGCGCTCTTACAGCGGCAGGGGGCAGGGCTTCCGCAGTCACCGGAGAACCTGTCCCCGCCGATGGAAGGTGTGCCTGCGAGCGGGCAAGTGTCCATGGAGACAATCGGAACAGGCATGGAGGGGGAAGCATGGTAAAGGTGCGGTTTTGGCAGGAAAGCGGGCGGTTCTGCTTTTCCTGCAAGGGACATGCCGGATTTGCCAAGCAGGGAGAGCCGGATATCGTTTGCGCGGCGGTGAGTGCGCTCAGTATGACGCTGTGCAATGCGCTCACACACTGCGCGGGCTTTCACTGCAAGGTACAGGCAGGAGATGTTTCCGTGAGCTGCGCCCCAAGCCTGCGAGCGGCATATATTTTTGAAACGATTACGGTTGGCTTTTACGGACTGACGGCGCGATATCCCGAATATGTCACCATTAGTCAATCCGGACAAGGAGGAACAAAATGGAATATTCCATGAATTTACGCCTGTTTGATGCAGACGGCGGCGGTGCAGACGGCGGCACGGCAGGTGCGGCAGAAATGGAGGGCACACAGAATGTGGCAATGCCAGAACAGATCGAGTCTGGCGCGGAACAGCCAGAGACGCCGGAGCAGTTAAACGAAGCGTTACGCCCCTTATATCAGATGCATGGCGTGCGCGAAGGGGATGCGGTGGGGTTGGTCGGTGCGCTGATGCAGGCGAATGAAGCAGGTCAGCCGCCGCAGATCACCGAGCAGCACATACAGCAGATGGAACAAATGCGGTATGAAATGCGCGAGCGGGCGGCAAATGAACAGATTGCCGCATGGCAGGCAGAAGAAGCGCAAATTCGGGAGCAATACCCTGAATTTACGCTCATGCAGGAGATTCACAACCCACTCTTTGCATCACTCATTGCGTCTCGTAATCAGGCAACCAGACTTTCCCTTAGGGCGGCATATGAAGCATGTCATGTGGACAAGGTACGCCAAATGGCGGCGCGGGAAGCGGCAAAGGCGGCAGAAAGCAATACATTACACAATATCCGTGCAGGTGCAAACCGCCCAAGAGAAGCGGGAAGCGGCGCGGAAGCTGCGGTTGCACCGAGCAAAATTGATATCACAAGACTGACACGCGCCGAGCGTCGCGAACTCGAACGACGCGCTGAACGCGGAGAAAAAATTACATTTCAGGAAGGAAGCTGGAAATTATGATGACTATGAATTTGACCCTGTTTGCTGAGGCAAATCTGAACACCAACACCACCGCAGAACTGACCGCGGAGATGAAAACCTACTATGACACCACACTGCTCGAAACGGCTGAGGCAAACCTTGTGCACAATCAGTTTGGCATGAAGAAGCCTATTCCAAAGAACCGCGGCAAGATGATCGAATTCCGCTGTTTCGATGATCTGCCGAAGAAGACCGACAAGCTCACTGAGGGCGTGACACCGGACGGCAAGAAGTTGTCTGTTACCACACTGACCGCCGAGATCGGGCAGTATGGTGATTATGTGGCGGTTTCCGATATGCTGGACATGACCGCCATTGACCCGATCATCGTGCAGGCAACCAAGAAGATCGGCAAGCAGGCGGGTCTGACCGTGGACACCCTGACACGTGATGCGATCGCGGCAGGCACACAGGTGCAGTATGCCGAGGGTCAGGTGTCTGCGCGCAATGAGATCACCGCTGACCACAAGATGACCATTGATGCGGTACGCCATGCGGTGCGCACGCTCAAAAACAACAACATTGATCCGTTTGATACCTCCTATGTGGGCATTATCCACCCAGATGTGGCGTATGACCTTATGAGTGACCCGAAGTGGGTGAATGTCAAGACCTACTCTGATCCAGAGGGTATTTATCTTGGTGAGATTGGCAAGATCGAGAATGTGCGCTTTGTGGAGACGACAGAGGCGAAAAAGTTTATCAATGAAGGCACTGGCTCGTCCATTGATGTATATTCCACCTTGATTATCGGTGATGGTGCGTATGGTGTGACCGAGATTGAGGGCGGTGGTCTGGAGACCATTGTAAAGCCGCTGGGTGCAGGCAATGATCCGCTCAATCAGCGAGCAACGATTGGCTGGAAGGCAACCCATGTGGCGAAGATTCTCAATGAGAAGGCGATGGTGCGCATTGAGACTGCGTCTACATTCAACGATCATGTGAAAAATTAAGGAGGGGTGATTGTTATGAAGAAGGAAAACACACAGGTGCAGAGCGATTGGGTTACGGTTTATGTAGATCCGGGCAGTGGTAAAGACAAGGGCACGATTTTTGTGGGCGTCAATGGCAAGGGGTATTATGTGCCGAGAGGGAAGGCGGTGGAGGTGCCGCCGGAGGTTGCAGAAGTGCTCAAGAATCGAGAGGCGATGCTGGAACAGGCGGAAGCATATTCGGAGTCGGTTTCACAGGGCTAAAGGGGATGTTTTCCGGTAATGGTGTGGTCGGTTTGTTCGACCAAGCCATAAACAGCGAAGTCAATCATGAGAAAATAGCACAGAGAATGGCTGCACGCTTCCGCTGTGCGGCCTTCATACATTTGGGCATGGAAGCAGACATAAGCCGACTTCATCACTCCCGCCTGTGGCGGAGCGCATACATTCTCACCCTTTCGGCGGCTGAAATTGCAATCTGATGGAAAGGGAGGGACAGGATTCATAAGGGCTGGAGAACCGCAAGGTTCTAGGGGCTGTTTGAAAAATCGAAAATTTGTCTTTTTCTACAGGGAACGGCATCCACTGCGTTAAAAATACTCGAAATCCATCAAGGATTCCTGCGTTTTTTGCCTTGTGGCTGCTCGCTCCCTGCGAAAAATCCGTCAATTTCTCTATTTTCAAACAAGCCCTAGCCCTTATGTCTCCGTTGTGAGACTGCGACACGTTTCCCTCGCCTTCCAAGGCTGATCTTTCAGCACAAATGAAAACCGCTTCGGAGTTTTCTGGACGCACCGAACAAGCCTTTCTGACGCACCGCGAGACCGCGACACGTTTCCCTCGCTTTCCAAAGCAAATAAATATTATAAGAAACAATTATAAGAAACAAATAAACTGTTTTCCTCAAATTGAAACCCCGAAAGGAGGGGATACACCGTGTATAAAGAAATACCAGACACCCCACCGCAGGAGCAAGTCTTATGCTCCATCACCGCACAGGATGTGTTAAACCATGTTTTCGCACTCCGTGTTACCGCTTACGATCAGTCTCTCTTGCTCCGCAGACTACTCACGCTGGAAAACATGATCTTAACAGAAATTCATTTCAAACAGCCGCTTGCGGAACTTGCACCCGAAACTGAACTCATCGCTACGACTCCCTATGATGAGGTCTACGAGCAGTATCTTCTGGCGCAGATTGATCTCATGGACATGGAGCTAGACGCCTATAACGCAGACATGCGCATGTTCACCAGCACCTATGGAGAATACGCCGCGCGCGTGCGGCGAGACACGCGCCCCCAAGCAGGAAGTCAGGTGACAGGCTATGCTTAAACTCCCATATCTCAATGCACGGCAGGGCGAGCACAGTGCCATATTTCAGTTTACCGGACTCGATCGCAGAACACGCATTCCAGACGGCGCGGCACGCGAAATGCACAACCTATCCGCTGATGATCTGCCCTGTCTCAGTGTGCGCGAGACACGCGGCAAGGTGAAAGACTTGACCACACCAACACTGCTTGCATTTAAAAACAACAAGGAAATTATTGTTTCTGGCGATAAACTGTTGGTTGATGGCGCGGAAAAGTGTGCGGTACAGGCAGGAGAGAAGAAATGGGCGGTAATCGGAAATCGTGTTTGCATTTTCCCAGATAAGATTTTATACAATGCGGAAACCGACAAGGTGGAGAGCTTGACGGCAAAGCAAACCGCCAAAACTGTCACATTCACAAACAGCACCATGACACTGGATACCGATGCGGTATTTCAAAAGGGCGATGGCGTGACAATCTCGGGCTGCACCCAAAAGCATAACAACCGCACGGTCGTGGTGCAGGCGGTCGAGGGCAGGAAACTCACCGTTTATGACAATGTATTTCAGCACGGCGAACTGGGCAGCCAACAGCCGGAAAACTGGCAGGAAAGCAACATCACCTTAGAGCGCGTTGTGCCTGACTTGGACTTTGTATGCGAGAAAGACAACCGCCTATGGGGAACGCATGACAACGCAGTTTGCTGCTGTAAGCTGGGTGACCCCAAAAACTGGAATGTGTTCAACGGGCTTTCTACTGACGCTTGGGAAGCACAAGTTGGCTCGGATGGCGCGTTTACAGGCATTGCGGCTTTTTCCTCTCATATCATTGCATTCAAAGAGCATATCTGCCACAAAATCTATGGCACAAAACCAAACGCAATGCAAGTGCAGGTGGCACACATTGACGGCGTAAAGCCCAGATGCGACAAGAGTATTGTGAACGTGAACGAAAACATTTTCTACCTGTCCCATGCGGGCGTGATGGTGTATGCAGGCGGCATTCCGGACTGTATTTCCCCACAACTTCCGGACACCTACACTGAGGCGGTCGGCGGTCGGCTGGGCAGTCGCTACTATTTCTCGGCAAAGCGGCAGGACGGTGCATATGAAATGCTGGTATTTGATACCACCAAAAACCTTTGGGTTAAGGAGGACGACACCGCCGCGATTGCCTTTGCAAGCAATGCAGGGGAGCTTTACTGGATCACCAAAGATGCGTTATGGGCGCACAGCGGCAACACAGAAAAGGCTGTCCCTTGGTGTTTGACTCTTGGGGACTTCGAACGCGTCACAGCTGAGCGGCAGATTGTTTCCAGACTGCATGTATTGGTGGAGCTTTCCGCAGGCAGTCGACTGCTCTGTGAAATGCGCTATGACAATGGGGCATGGATGCCCGCAGGACGCATCCAAAATGCGCAGGGCGGTGTGTTCCGTGTCCCGTTTCTCCCAAGACGCTGTGAGCGGTTTTCTGTACGGCTGTCCGGCGTGGGGCAGGCGATTATCAAGGGCATAGAAATCAAGCGATATGGAGGGAGTGACCAAACATGGCACAGTACATAAATGACCCTGTACCGAAGTATCGGCAGGAGGACTTAAACAAGACCACCAAGGACTTACACGGCTATGTGACAGGGCTTTCCGATCAGCTGCAATACCTGCTCGCGAATCTGGATGCAGACAATATCCCTGAACTGCCCGATATCATCAAGCGTTTAACCGATGCAGAGGGCAATATCACGAATTTTGAAGTGACAGCCGAAGGGATTCGGGTACAGGTTCAGAACAACAAGGGTGATATTGCAAACCTTGTAATTCGCGCGGACAAGCTAAGCTCGCAGATCACACAGACCGAGCAGGGGCTTGGCTCCAAAATCGAGCAGACGGCTTCTCAGATCCGGACCGAAGTGAATAATGTGAAAAATGGGCTGAGTTCTCAGATTACGCAGACAGCAAGTGAAATCCGCACGCAGGTTGCAAACAACAAGGGTGAGATTTCAAGCCTGCGGCAGACGGCAAACAGCTTGTCGGTGCAGGTGTCGAACAATTCCAATAGTATTTCGTCTCTGCGCATTACGGCAAACGGGATCGAAAGTCGGGTGAGTGACCTGAACGGCAAATACTCAAGCCTCAAACAGACCGTAGACGGCTTTGACTTTACGGGTATGGTTACGTTTCGTGATCTGAACCGCGAGCTGGAAAGCTATCCGACCAACCGCGACCTCGAACGCGGACGCACGATTATTGATGGCGGCTGCATCCAAACCGGACAGATCGACGTGGATTATATTTATCTGCATGACCAGATGGAAGTTTTCGATGGACGATATTCGGGTGGTTACATTGGTTTCTGTCGCGGCTATTCGGATGAGGGTGTTGGTGTGATGAATTCGCGCAGCACTGGTCAGTGCATCTGCACCAATGGCGGCGCGAAGCTCGCGTATGGCGATCGCAAGTATCTTGGCGTATCGCGTCACAATATCTTTGCATCAGAGGAGATTTACGTGGAGTCAGATCGACGCGTCAAGGAGGATATCCGCTACGATCTTGGGGAATACGAAGCCTTTTACCGTGCGCTCAAGCCGTGCACCTATCTGCTCAGGCGCAGGGACAGCGGCAGGCGGCACACCGGATTCATTGCACAGGAAATGGAACAGGCACTTTTGGACGCTGGCAAGACCGGCATGGATTTTGCGGCGTATGGCTGTGACGAGGAGGCAACGGTATATGGCACGGAGGAAAAGGGGCTGTACCGCGTGCGATACGCTGAGCTTGTCGCGCTCAATACCGCGATGGTGCAGAAACTCATGCAGCGTGTGGATGCGCTGGAAAAAGAACTCGAAAAACTGAGAGGAGGAGAACAAAATGGGATTTAAGACAGACAAAGATGTTTTGCAAATGGCAGAACGGGACGGCATCTATTTTTCGGACTATGACAAGGAGCTGGCAAAACGTGATCCAGATGCAGGGCTTTCCATCTATACGGCGAAGCAAAATTACATGAATGCCAAGACCGATGCCGAGCGTAAGCACTGGAACCAAAAAGCCGAAAGCATTCGCCGCAAGAATGGCGGCTATACGGCAGGGAGCGACGGCGCGGGATTTATGAAAGATGACCGTTACTTTACCCACGATGACCCCTATGCAGATCGTATGAATGCCGCACTCGACAAGCTGCTGGGGTATCAGGCGTTTACTAACCCATATCAGGGGCACATTGATCAGACACTTGGTAAACTCACAAGCCGCGATCCATTTTCCTACGATGCGGAGAAAGACCCCATGTTTCAGCAGTACCGCAAGACCTATCTGCGAGAGGGGCAGCGTGCGAACGAGGACACCATGGGTAATTACGCGGCAATGACAGGTGGCATGCCGTCCACGGCGGCAGTGGGTGCGGCAAGTCAGGCGCAGGACTACTATAACGCAAAGATGGCAGACAAGATCCCGCAACTTTATCAGCTCGCCTACCAAATGTACTCCGACGAGGGCAACAGCCTTTTGAATCAGCTTTCTGCCATGCGTGGACTGGGACAGGATGCGCTGTCTGCGTGGAATGCGAACTTGGGATTGGTACAAGGGCAGATGGATGCAGTAGGTAAGCTGTCTGACCGCGATTACAACCGAAAGTTTAACAAGTGGAGCGCAGATCATCAGGTGGAACGCGAGGAAGTCAAGGACAATCAGTGGGCGAGTGAGCACCGATTGGATGCACAAAAGCGGGCGCAGCAACTCTTGATGGAAATGATCAAGGGAGGGCAGACACCAAGCCATGAGACGATCATGAGCGCGGCTTGGAATGATAAGGATGCGGCACAGCTGGCGAAGTGGTATCGGGATCAGCTGGCGTTTGAAAAGGCAATGCAGTTGGCGAGGTTACAAAAATAATAAAAGCCCCGAAAGGGGCTTTTTACGTTTGAAAGGGTATCTTATTTTGGGAACGTCACAGGGCTTTTATATGTGCTTAAAAGATTTGTTTTGGAAAGCAAGAGAAACGTGCCGCGGTCTCGCGGCGGAGACATAAGGGCTAGAACCTTGCGGTTCCCCAGCCCTTATGAATCCTGTCCCTCCCTCTCCATGAGATAGAAAAGCATACCGCCGACAGGGTGAGAATGTATGCACTCCGCACAGCGGGTGTGATGAAGTCGGCTTGCGTCTGCTTCCATGCCCAAAGGGTGGGAATGTATGAACGCCGCACCGCGGAAGCGTGCAGCCATTCTCTGTGCTATTTTCTCATGGTTGACTTCGCTGTTTATGACTTGACCCAACAAGTCATAAACAGCATGATCGTTCCCCGATGCTTTTAAGCATCAATCAAAACCACTTGGGTTTTCCAACTTCACCAGATAATCTCAGCAGTCAAATGGATCGTTTCATAAAGAGTAAAAAAGAGACTACTTTAAAAAGGAATCTCTAAAACAACGAGAAACAAAATCCCACATCTTGTTTTATGGGACAAATATACAAAGAAATACAAATCTGACCCAAAGTTCATTTTCAAATCAATATGGATTAGATCGTGCTCAAGAAGTCTGTATAAAGTACCAGCGCACGAAATACATAGTATCACGTGCGCTGGCATCCTTCTCTAAAGGCGCGTTGAGAAGGTTGTGAATGACGAACAACAATCGTTGCTCATGGAAAGCAAATGCTTGCTTACCATGCAGATTATTATACATGTTGCATTCGATAATTGCAAGCGATTTCTTGAAAAAAATGTACAAAAAAAGGGGATAACAAATAACATTTTTTGTGTAGGAGAAACCATGTATTTTGTGCTGGAATACCTTAAAATTATACTTTTAATAAAGAATTAACACATTATTTTGGAAAGCTAAATAAATTATGCATATGCCTTGAAACTGTGTATAAAGACAAAAATAAATCATATAAATAGGGTTTATTTGTGTAATTTTTTGCGATTGTATACACCTATAGTATCCTATTATGACAGCTTTTTTGCGATTCTTTTACAAATATTTAGCAAATATGTCATTTCGAAATTTGATTGTTCGATTTTACCACAGAAGGATCAAAAAGCAGAATCCGTAAACACTGAATTCTACCCAGTATATAACTAGGTTTTTACAAATTATTTACAAATGAGAAAAAAGAATATTCCAAAAGAGCAGATCGCAGAAGTTAGGAATAAGTTTTAAAACTAAATTCTTTTTCTTGTAGAAATAGCATGGTATTTTGAAACAAAGGAAACAAAGTAAGAAATAGAATGAAACAAAAAAGAAAAGAGGCAGAACGATTTTGCGGAAGATCAAGAAAGGGGCATAATAAAAAGTCGTACAGACGGATACAGTGCGTCCATATAGCTTGTTTAAAAGCCGTAATGAGGATGCACAGCGGAAAGGCGGGATACAGGTGGAAATTTCATAAAAGGATGAGACCGACTAAAGTGCAGAAAGAGGAGAACAAAAAAGAGGAAAGCAAACTGCTTTCCTCTTTCGCGGTGTTGTCAAATTCGTTTTTATGATTCTTTATTTTGCGTAATCAACTGTGCGCGTTTCGCGAATCATATTGATTTTGATTTGTCCTGGATAATCAAGCTCGTCCTCAATATGCTTGGCGATATCACGCGCGAGCAGCACCATCTTGTCATCCGAAACCTCGTCTGGCTTGACGATGATGCGGATCTCGCGTCCAGCCTGGATTGCATACGAACCGGATACACCCGGTGTGGTGTTTGCAATTTCTTCCAGCTTCTCCAGACGCTTGATATAGTTTTCGAGATTCTCACGGCGTGCACCCGGACGTGCAGCGGAAATGGCATCGGCTGCCTGTACCAAACACGCAATGATGGTCTGTGGCTCTACATCGCCGTGATGTGCGGCGATCGCATGGATGATCTGTGGATTTTCCTTGTATTTCTTTGCCAGATCCACGCCAATGCTGACATGGGAACCTTCGACCTCATGGTCAACTGCCTTACCAATATCATGCAGCAAACCTGCACGGCGGGCAGGAACTGGATCAAGTCCCAGCTCAGAAGCGAGAATGCCAGCGACGTGTGCAACCTCGATGGAGTGCATCAGCACATTTTGTCCATAGCTGGTGCGGTAGCGCAGACGACCGAGCAGTTTAATCAGCTCAGGATGCAGACCATGAATACCAGTCTCGAATGTCGCGCGTTCGCCCTCGCTCTTAATAATCTGGTCGATCTCTCGACGAGATTTCTCAACCATTTCTTCAATGCGGGTAGGGTGGATGCGTCCGTCTGCGATGAGTTTTTCCAGTGCCATGCGTGCCACTTCGCGGCGAACCGGATCGAAGGAGGACAGGGTAATGGCTTCTGGGGTATCGTCAATGATGAGGTCTACACCAGTCAGGGTCTCCAAGGTGCGGATATTGCGACCTTCGCGACCGATGATGCGACCCTTCATTTCGTCGTTTGGCAAGGCGACAACAGAGACAGTTGCCTCTGCGACGTGATCGGCAGCACAGCGCTGGATCGCAATGGAGATCAGTTCGCGTGCGGTCGATTCTGCATCGTCCTTCATACGCTGGTTGATTTCACGCAGCTTAACAGCGGCATCGTGTTGTGCTTCCTGCTCGATGGAGGAAACCAAATAATCCTTTGCTTCCTCGCGGGTCAGACCAGAAATTCGCTCAAGCACGGCAATCTGCTCGTTTTTCAGCTGCTCGCAAGACTCCTGCGTCTTTTCTAGATGCTGGAGTTTGCGGTTGAGCTCTTCGTTCTTTTGGTCTAGGGCATCTGTTTTGCGGTCGAGCGTTTCTTCCTTTTGGGCAAGACGGCGCTCGAGCTTTTGTGTTTCGTTGCGGCGCTCTTTGATTTCTCGTTCCGCTTCACTTCGATTCTTATGAATCTCGTCTTTCGCTTCCAAGATCGCCTCACGTTTTTTTGTTTCAGCAGATTTGATTGCATCATTTACAATGCGAGTGGCTTCCTGCTCGGCACTGCCGATTTCCTTTTCCGCAACTTGTTTGCGGTACAGGTAGCCTCCGAATAAACCAAGAATCAATGTGACAACACCGACGAGAATCATTGGCATATTCATAGATTGTTGAGAAACACCTCCAAGAAAAAATTGTTTTGAAAATCTGCAAAGTGATAATAACCCATATAAGTATCACGGTCTGGGCAACCGATCATCATTACAAAAGGTATTACTTAAATATTGTATAACTTTTTGTCTTTCTTGTCAAGGAAAAGGCGTGCATCTGCACGGTATTTCATACACAGTGACAAAGCAAAGGGGAAAGCATGTTTATCCTCTTGTGAATGGGGGGGTGGGTGTAGTATAATGATTAAGTTAAATAACTTACAGAAAACACAACGCTTTTCATACTTCAAGCCGCTCTGAAATGTAAAGGGGATTTTCATACCCGCCAGAGAGGGAGCGCTGGCTTGAAGTTTCAGGAGGAAAACCAATGCACACTTCCATGCGCCGCAGGCAATACGGCGATTTGATCTATTATACCTGTGACAGACTGCCTGTGCGTCATGCCTTTACCACAAAGGCGGGCGGCGTCAGCACGGGAGACTGCGAAAGCCTCAATCTTGGATTTAACCGCGGGGACGACCCCAAAAATGTGCGCGAAAACTATAAACGCCTTGCCGAAGCCTTGGATGTACCGCACGAGCGGCTGACGCTCACCCAGCAGGTGCATGCAGATAAGGTTGTGGTTGTGGATGAGCCGGACGTGGGCACCGGACTCTATCAGCCGATGGACTGGAACGCCGATGCGCTCGTCACCGCGCTGCCCCATACACCCATTGCAGGATTTTATGCCGACTGTGTGGTGACACTGTTTTATGACCCCAAAGCACAAGTCTGCGGCGTGTGTCATGCAGGTTGGCGCGGCATGGCAAAGGAGATTGCGGCAAACACCGTGCGGCAAATGGAAAACAAGGGTGCGCGTCCACAAGATATCATTGCAGTGATCGGTCCATCCATCTGCCAGAGCTGTTTCGAAACAGATGCCGATGTGCCAGACGCGATGCGCAAACAGATGGGCGCGGCGATCGAACCATACATTATAAAGAAGGGGCACAAGTTTCACGTGGATTTGCAGGAGATCGAAGCGGATACGCTGCGCCGCGCGGGACTGCTGCCAGAGAACATTATAAATAGCGGACTGTGCACCCGCTGTCTGCACGATGTATTTTGGTCGCACCGCGCAACAAACGGCAAGCGCGGCGTACAGGCGGGGGTGATCTGCCTGTGAAACATCTCTTTCTCAAGAGAGCGGCGGCTTGCGGGCTGATGCTCTCCGTGCTCACTGGCTGTACCCTGACCGAGCGATTGGACAAGCCGAGTGATGGACCTGCGATCACTGCCAGCCGTCCTCGGGCGGCAGGCGATCTCGCACTGCCTTATTATACCGCGGAGAAAATGAACCCGATCACGACAACGAGCGTCATTAACCGTATTGTCTGCGAGGCGATCTATGAGGGCTTGTTCTCCTTAAATGAAAAAATGCAGCCCGAACCCCTGCTTGCAGAAAGCTATGAGCTCAAGGGTACGCGCTGCACCTTGGTGCTCAAAGAGGGGATCAAGTTTTCGGACGGCTCTCCGGTGACGGCAAATGATGTGGCAAACAGCTATCGGTTGGCAAGAAACACGCCTACGTCGCCCTACCATGATCGCGCGTCGCATATGTCCTCCATCCGTGTCGTGGATGCGCGCACCCTGCACATTACACTGACCGCGGCAAACAGCAAGTTTATTAACCTCCTCGATATCCCGATTTTCAAAAAGGGAACAGGAGATGATCTCTTTGCCGTGGGCTCAGGTGCGTTCAATCCGGCACTTCGCAACGGAAAAACTGTTTTGATCCCAAATGAGCATTGGCATGGCGGCACAGTACGCTTGGTCGAGCAAATTGGACTGGTCGGCACGGTGCGCCCAGATGCGGTAACGAGCAGCTTTGCTGTGGGTGATATTTCCATGACACGCGCCGAGCGCATCAGTGACAATCCGGTGACCATCAAGGGCGCGGTAGACGTATACCAGACCCCGACGACCGAACTGCACTATCTGGGCGTGCGCATGTCTCATCCACTGCTCGCAAATGAAAACTTCCGCAAGGCACTCAGTCTGTCGCTTGACCGTGATATGCTGTGCAAATCCTCTCTGCAAACCTTTGCAGATCCTGCAATCTTGCCCGTAAACCCACAGCCGGAGAGTATTTCTGGGCTGAGTGGTGCTTTGGAGCAGGCAAACCATTTCCTGCGCCAAATGGGCATTCAGGACACAAACCACGATGGACGCGTAGAGGACAGGAATGGACAGCCAATTTCACTGACGCTGCTCATGCCAAACGAAAACAGTTTTAAAAACAATGCGGCGCATCAGCTCGTCACAGCGTTTGGACAGCTTGGCATCGAACTGCGCGTCAATGCGCTGCCGTTTGATCAGTACCTTTGGGCACTACAAAGCGGCATGTTTGACCTCTATTATGGGGATGTGCTGATGACGCCAGACTTTGATCTGCGTGCACTCCTCATGACAGGCGGTTCACTCAACTATGGCAGGATTGCGGACGCCACTCTGGACAGTCGCGTCATGTCGGTACGCACCGCGTCTACGGAATCCCTGCCGCAGGCGGAGGCGGCGTTCCAAGAATATTTCTTAGCACAAATGCCAATCTTACCCCTTGCATTTGAGCGCGATCAAGTCATCGTGCGCAGTGGGTTGTTGGCGAATTTCACACCGCGCCCTGACAATATGTTCTGGGCGCCAACAGAATGGAGACTTGAATGAAGAAAATCGTTTTAGGACTTTCGGGTGGTGTAGACTCTGCGGTTTCTGCAAAGCTGCTGCGCGAAATGGGCTATGAAGTACACGGACTTTATATGGATGTAGGACTTGGTGGCTTGCCAGAAGCCCAACGAGTTGCGGACGCCCTCGGCATTTCGCTCTATGCAGCGGAGCGTGAGGACTTGTTCGAGCGGGAGGTGCGCAGCTATTTTGAACGCGCATACCAGACCGCATGCACCCCGAACCCTTGTGTGGTATGCAACCGAAAGGTAAAATTCACCGCTTTGTGCCAGTATGCCGATGAGATCGGCGCAGAGCACATTGCGACCGGACATTATGCACGCATTGGCAGAGATGCGGAAGGACGTGCGCTCCTGATGCAGGCGCGTTCCCCGAAGGATCAGTCGTACATGCTCGCAAATCTGCCGCGCGAAGTGCTCGAACGCTGTGTGTTCCCGCTCGGTGCGGCTGTCGATAAGGCGGAAGTCCGTGCACTGGCACGAGAAAATGAGATCCCAGTGGCAGACAAAAAAGACAGCATGGACGTTTGCTTTATTACAGACGGCGATTACTGCGACTGGCTGGAACAGCGCGGCGCGGTACTGCCAGAGGGAAACTTTGTGGACGAGCAAGGCAATGTTCTAGGGCGCCACAAGGGGTTGCATCATTACACCGTTGGGCAGCGCAAGGGTTTAGGGGTTGCGGCATCTGGCAGACTGTTCGTGCATGAACTGCGGCAGGACACCAACGAAGTGGTGCTGTCGCTAAACGATGTGTTCCGCGAGCAGATCACCGTGCACGGACTCAACCTCTGTGCGCCGGAGTATGTGCAGAACGGTGGCTTTGACTGTCAGGCACGTGTGCGCTACTCCAAAAACAGTACGGCGGCACATGTGACCGTACATGGCGACGGCACAGCAACGGTGACCTTTGCACAAGCCGTGCGTGCACCAGCGGCTGGACAGTTTGCAGTCTTTTATGACGGCGAGATCGTTATCGGCGGTGGATTTATTGATGGATGAGGAATGAAGGATGCGAGATGGGACAGGCTAGAGGAGAATCAAAAAGAGAAGTGTTTTCCAGATTGGGCTGGGTTTTGATCGTATCACAGCTCGTTATGCTGGGCGTTGTATGGGGGGCAGAGCAGGTTTACCGCATGTATCTTGGCGTGTGGCAGCCTGAACTGGATTATGTATCCCTTTTGCGCCTTTTGCGCTCCAATGGCTGGACGCTCGCGCTTGGTGCTCTGGCGAGTGTGTTGCCTTGCTGTCTGCTGGGCTTGACTCCAAAAGTTGGACAGCTCACTGGCTACTTTACCCGTGTGCGCAAAAAAACGACACCAACAGTCGTGGTGGTCTGCCTGTTTTTGGTTATGGGACTGCAAAACATTGCAACGCTCTTGACGCTCCCGCTGGAAGCGGCTGCGAATGCATGGGGCTGGTCGTTTGTGGATGCATATGCAAGTGTAGTCAGCAACGCAGGCACCATGTCCATGGTGGTTTACACCGTGCTCGTTGCACCGATCTGTGAGGAACTCGTCTATCGCGGCTTTGTGATGCGCTATCTGGAGCAATACGGCAAGATGTTCGCAATGATCGTGGCATCGCTGCTCTTTGGACTCATGCATGGAAATATTATCCAGCTGCCTTCCGCGCTTTTATGTGGTATCCTGTTCGGATATGTGGCGCTGGAATATTCCTTGCCAGCTTCCATGCTCGTGCATGCGCTCAATAACCTCACAGCAGAGGGGATGACGTGGCTGCAAGCGTCGGATGAAGTCACTGCGGCGACGGTTAATCAGGCGATTATCTCTTTTGGACTTGTGGCGTTTTTGCTCTATGTCACCCAGTGGTGGCAGTCAATCGGCGGATATATACGGGCACATCGGACGGAGAAGGGCACGATCTGGGCATTTGTGTCTTCGCTGCCCATTCTTTTACTTATGGCGTATCTGGTTGTTCTGACTGCGTTAAGCATTAAGCCGATCTAAAATAAAAGACCCCGAAAGGGGTCTTTTTGAGGCCGTCAAAGAACTTTGACAGCCTTTCCAGAGGAACCCAGTCCCCCTAGATACAGAGCCAGTTCCGGCAGAAGCCGGCTCTGATACCCTCGGTTTTGTGCACGTTTGCGCGGGTCTCTGTCCAAAGTGCGGCACAGTCCATGATAGGGACTGCAACGCTGCAAAGAATATTCTAAATGAAGGGCTGCGCCTGTTGGCGCAGCCAGAAAATACGGTAGGGTGGGACACGCCCGAACCCAACGCTCGGGGAGACTATGTAAGACCTCGCACGGTGCAGGCTGCGGTCAGCGAACTGAGAATCCCCTGTCTTTAGACATGGGGAGTGCCAAAAAAAAGAGGGGGATTACTGTCCGTTAAATTTCTGCGCCGCGGAAGCAGTCCCGTTTTGGATGATCTCCGCAGTGGCTTCCATAGCACGTGCGGCGGCATCTTGCAGGGTGGGCAGTTCATCCGCGGTAAATTTAGACAGCACCCAATCCGCGAGATCATAGTCCGGATGCGGCTTTGCCCCAATACCGATCTTGACACGAGGGAAAGTATCGGAGTTCAGTTGATAAATAATATTTTTGACGCCATTCTGACCGCCAGCTGAACCCTTGGGACGTACACGCAGGCGACCAACCGGCAGGGAAATATCGTCAAAGAGTACGACAATGCGCTCTGGTGGGATTTTATAAAATGCAGCCGCATCGCGCACGGCTTCACCGGAAAGGTTCATAAAGGTTTGGGGCTTCATAAACAGCACGCGCTTGCCGCCCAGTGTGCCCTCGCCGACCAGTGCTTTGAACTTCATGCGGTCAATGCGCTGTCCGGTTTTGGCTGCGTAGGCATCGAGCGCACAAAAGCCTGCGTTGTGGCGCGTGTTTTCGTACTGGCTGCCTGGATTGCCCAGACCTACAACCAGCCACTCGATCGCACCAGCAGACGTGTCTTTGTCTGCGCGTTCCTGTTCGAGTTTTGCAAAAATATCGAAGATTGACATGCTTTTACTCCTTGGAAAAGGCTCCCCGAACGTGGGGAGCCTGCGTTTTTTATCAAATTACTCAACTGAGAGGATGTAGTAATAAACGGGCTGACCGCCGTTGATCACAGTGATCTCAAGGTTGCGGTTTTCGCGGCGGAAGAGGTCTTCCAGCTTTGCAGCTTCCTCCTCGGAAACGCCCTCGCCATAAATGATGGTGGCAAAGGTGCTGCTATCGCTGACCAGTTCACGCACCAGCTTTTTGAGTACGTCGTGCTGACGCTTGCTGTTTGCAGTCAGCTTACCCTCGCACAGTGCAAGGTATTCGCCTTCTTTGATCTTCTTGCCGTCAAAGTCGGAATTGCGTGCGGCATAAGTTACCTGACCTGCACGTACACCTTCCAGTGCGCCCTGCATCGCCTCGGTGTTGTCTGTTTCTTCTGCGTCGCTGTCGAATACCAGCATTGCAGAAATGCCCTGTGGGATATTCTTGGTCGGCATGACGATTACCTTTTTGTTCTCGCACAGTGCCGCCGCCTGCTCGGCTGCCATGATGATGTTCTTGTTATTCGGGAACACATACACGATCTCTGCTGGGGTACGGTCAACCGCACGGAGGATATCCTCGGTGGATGGGTTCATGGTCTGACCGCCTTGCACGATCTCGTCACAGCCAAGGTCAGAGAATACAGCATGCAGACCATCGCCAGCGGCAACCGCAACAAAGCCATATTTCTTTTCTGGCTCACGGATCTCGCGCTCCTTTGGTGCGACAGTGCCCTCGATGACCTTTGCAGTGTGCTGCTCACGCATGTTTTCGATCTTTATGGTGAGCAGTGGTCCAAACTTCAGCCCCTCTTCGAGTGCCTTGTTCGGCTGATCGGTGTGTACGTGCACCTTAACGATATCATCGTCCTCTACGACAACAAGGGAATCACCGATTTCGCTCAGCAGGGAACGCATACGACCGACGTTACGTGCCTTATCCTTGCGTGCGGCGATAAACTCGGTGCAGTAAGTAAAGGTGATGTCCTCGTCATTGATTGCGCCAAAGTCTGCGGCTGCATTGGAGGAAGTTGTCTCCTCAATCTTACGCTCCTTGTGGATGCCGCGGAATGCATCGAACATGCCCTCGAAAATGGCGAGGAAGCCGAAACCACCTGCGTCTACAACGCCAGCCTTTTCCAGAACCGGATTTTGCTTGGTGGTCTCCTCAAGTGCGGTCTGTCCGCGCTCCAAAACTGCGGCGAACACGTCATGTACGGACATTGCCGGATCGCTCTGGCACAGCTCGACTGCGTGTTGTGCAGAAACACGGGTGACGGTCAAAATCGTGCCCTCAGCCGGCTTCATAACTGCCTTATATGCAGTCTCGACGCCTTCACGCAGGGCGATCGCAAAATCACAGCCATCCGCATCTTCCTTTTCGCGCAGCTTCTTTGCCATACCGCGGAACAGCAGGGACAGGATGACGCCTGAGTTGCCACGTGCGCCGCGCAGCAGTGCGGCTGCGGTCGCGTCCGCTGCCTTAGCAAGGGTGGGATCGGTCAGACGCTGCATTTCTTCGCGTGCTGCCTGCATGGTCATGGACATATTCGTGCCTGTATCGCCGTCTGGAACAGGGAATACGTTCAGCTCATTTGCCTGTTCCTTTTTCTCAGCAATGGCAAGAGCACCCTCCATAACCATCTGCTGAAAGAGCAGTCCAGTGATCTTCTGGTCATTCATCTTATATGTTACTCCTTCGTTTCTTTATCAGTCTGCCTTGATGCTCTCAACGTAGATATCCACGTTCTTGACATCAATTCCGGTCAGCTGTTCCACATGATAGCGGACTTCACTGATGATAGAACGGCAAACAGAGGCGATATTGATGCCATGATCCACCGCGATATGCAAATCAATGTTGATCCCGCCGTCGGGTGCTTCGGTGATCTTGACACCGCGGCTCATATTCTCACGGCGCAGGAGATGTGCGACGCCGTCTGCGACAGAGCGCACGGTCATGCCCTTTACGCCAAAGCACGAGGATGCTGCATAGCCTGCAATGCCAGCCATAACATCGGGTGCAATCTCGATATATCCAAGTTCGTTGTTGATTCTCATAAGTACCTCCCGGAAATCAAACCGTTCTAGATTTCAGACAATTCTTTCGATCGTCTTATACATGTACCTAGTATATATTTTATAACACTTTCCATAAATAAACAAGGGGTTTTTCATTTGCTGTTATAAAGGCGGGGGAATCAAATCGGTTTTCGTTTGTTTCATCGAATTTGGAAAATCCGAATCGGTTTTTATTTGTGCTTAAAAGGTTTGCCTTGGAAGGCAGGAGGAACGTGCCGCGGTCTCGCGGCGGAGACATAAGGGCGAGAATCTTGCGGTTGCCCAGCCCTTATGAATCCTGTCCCTCCCTTTCCATCAGATAGAGAACCAAACCGCCGACAGGGTGGGAATGTATGCACGCCGCACCGCGGAAGTGTGCAGCCCCCGCTCACATCAGGCACAAGCCCCTCCATCAACGCTCGCAGGGGCGTTTGCGCCGCCAGTCGTTACAGCACTGGAACGTTCGAGCACAGGTTATCCGCATGCAGTGTCCGCCGTGTTTGAACAGTCAAACCAGTTCGCAAAGCGCCGCAGATGACATTGTGCGGGGGAGCCTTAACAAGGGAGACAAGAAAACCATTGGTTCAGCGTGTCAAAAAAGTCACGGCACCCTTTTTATTTTGGAGCAAAGCGACCTTAAATTTTCAAAATCCAAGGACATGCGCCTTGGATTTTGCCCGCCCTTTCAAGGCGAACTGAAAAACACTTTCATGTTAAGGAAGCCTCTTTCTTTTGTGCATTCATAGAATGCACACTTGCATCCCAAACCATACATCAAAAAATGCCTCCATTTGGTTCATAAAGCAAAACAAATGTTTGATTTTCTATGAGGATTCCGCTATAATAAATCAAAGAGAACAGAACATCCATTCGTTTGGGATCACAAACCAAACAAAGACACAACTGCCTTGAACAAGGGAAGGTGCCCTATGAATCAGAACTTAAACGAAAAACAAAAACGCATTCTGGAGTATATTGCGGAAGCCACTGCACAGCAGGGTTATCCACCCTCTGTGCGTGAGATTGGCAGACATGTTGGTTTGCGCTCGTCCTCCTCTGTCCATGCCCATCTGATGAAACTCAGGGAATCCGGATACCTCGAAAAAGATGATCGCAAGACTCGCGCACTGGTCGTCAAAGGCATGGCGGCGGCTGTTCCGCAGGTACCCATCTTGGGACAGGTCACAGCAGGTGCGCCCATTTTGGCGGTAGAATCCGTGGAGGGCTACATCCCATATGAGCAGGCAGTCGGCTATGGCGACTTTTTTGCCCTGCGCATCAAGGGCGATTCCATGATCGGTGCAGGTATTCTGGACGGCGACTATATTATCGTGCGCCAGCAGAGTCTCGCAAAGCGCGGACAGATCGTTGTTGCACTTCTGGAAGATGAAGCGACTTGCAAGACCTTTGAAATTGAGGACGGACATGTCTGGCTGATGCCGGAAAATCCGGACTATGAGCCGATTGATGGAGCGGGTGCACATATTTTAGGTGTGGTTGTTGCACTGCACCGTGACTTCTCAGGCGTATGACGGAGAAGGACAGTATCAGCGCGGTAAAAGGCATTGGACCCAAAAAACAGGCGTTGTTTTATAAATTGGGTATCCATACCTTGCGCGATGCACAGGAATACTACCCACGCGACTATGAAGACCGCACACGCATTGTTCCCATAGCACAGCTTACAGAGGGACAGCGAGCGGCGATCTGTGTGGTGATCGGCACAGAACCAGTCACGCGACGGGTGCGAAAAGGCTTGGAGATCACGCGGCTCAAAGTGTTCGATGCATCGGGTGCGCTTTGGTTGACCTATTATAACAATCGATATGGTACGGCGGTTTTGCATGTGGGCAGTACCTATGTGTTTTATGGCAAGGCGCAGGGGAGCGGCGCACAGCGCACCATGATGAATCCTGCAAGTGAGTTTGTGCCCAAAGGTGCACAACCGCCCCGCCGGATGTATCCCGTTTACGCTCTGACTGCCGGACTGACCCAGAAAGATTTCGGGCGTGTTATGGCAGAAGCACTCAAAGTGCCGCACGGGGAAGAATGGCTGCCGGAAGCGATCGCCGCGCGGTATCAGCTTGTGTCCCACGCGCAAGCAGTGCACCTGATTCACCAGCCCCCTGATGCACGCGCAGTCATACAGGCAAGACGCCGGCTGATCTTTGAGGAGCTGTTTCTGCTATGCTGTGGACTGGCACGGCTCAAAGATCGCCGCACAGCGGTGGAGGGGCTGTATTTCCCTAAAGGTGCGCCGGAGGATTTTTGGAAGCTCCTGCCCTTTCAGCCGACAGGTGCACAGGCGCGCGCGGCACGAGAAATCTGGCACGATGTACAGACGGGAAGACCGATGAACCGTCTGGTGCAGGGTGATGTAGGATCGGGTAAAACCGTACTCGCGGCGGTGCTCTGCTATCTTGCGGCACAGAATGGCTGTCAGTCCGCGATCATGGCACCAACGGAAATTCTGGCAGTACAGCATATGAAATCTCTCGAAGGCGTTTTTGCAAGCGTAGGCATTCCATGTGCGCTGCTTCTTGGCTCGATGACTGCAAAGCAAAAGGCAGCGTGCAAGGCAAAAATTGCGGCAGGGGAAGTGCAGGTTGTGATCGGAACACATGCACTCATTCAAAAAGACGTGGTATTTCAAAACCTCGGCGCGGTCGTGGTGGACGAACAGCACCGGTTCGGCGTTGCCCAGCGTGCCATGCTTCACGAAAAGGGACTGACCCCACATGTGCTTGTCATGTCTGCAACGCCCATTCCGCGCACGTTGGCACTTATTTTATATGGCGATCTGGATGTATCTGTTGTGGATGAACTGCCCCCGGGACGCACACCGGTGGAAACCTTTGCAGTCGGGGAGCATATGCGCCGCAGAATCGAAGCGTTTATCGAAAAACAGCTCGCAGCAGGGGGGCAGGTGTATGTTGTGTGTCCCCTCGTTGAAGAAGGCGAATTGGCACTTAAAAGCGCAGAAGAACATGGCGCGACGCTGCAAAAATGCCTGCCTCATCGAAAGATTGGGATTCTGCATGGCAAAATGAAAGCCGCGGACAAAGATGAGGTCATGCGCCGGTTTGCGCAGGGCGAAATCGATGTGCTGGTCGCAACGACGGTGATCGAGGTCGGCGTCAATGTGCCCAATGCATGTCTGATGGTCATTGAGGACGCTGACCGCTTTGGACTTTCCCAGCTCCATCAGCTGCGCGGACGCGTGGGACGTGGTACGCGGCAATCATACTGCATTTGCTTTGGCGCGGACAAGGGCGCACAGACAAAGGAACGGCTCAAAGTGCTGTGCGGCACGAATGACGGCTTTGAGATCGCACGCGCCGATCTTGCACAGCGCGGACCGGGTGACTTTTTCGGCAAGCGGCAGCATGGACTGCCCGTCTTGCGGGTGGCTGACCTTGCGGCGGATCTATCGCTCATGCAGCAGGCGAAGGACGAGGCGGCACAGCTTTTGGCGCAAGACCCCGTGCTGGCAGGATATCCGGCACTGCGCGAGCGGGTACAGCAGATGTTCTCAGACCATGCGCAGGAGATTTTTAATTAGGGGCTGTCTGAAAAGTCGAAATTCTGGTCTTTTTCTACGATGAGCGGCATGTGCTGCGTTAAAAATATGTGGAATCCATCAACGATTCCTGCATTTTTTGCCTTGCATCTACGCACTCACTGCGAAAGATTCGTTCATTTCTTTGTTTTCAGATACACCCGAAACACAACGAAACCGACCCAAAGCGGGTCGGTTTGTGTTTGCAATAGATTTGTTTCTGATTTTGTCATATGCTTGCAATTATAGAGGGAATCGGGTACAATAAACAAGTAACAAATAAAAAAATTTTTCGTGGAAGATAGACGGAGGTTCGCTGTGAGCACAAAGAAAGCAGGCGTAAGCCGAAAAAAAGCAAGAGAAATTGCACTGCATTTGGTTTTTGAACTGGGGTTTGGCGCATTGGAAGCTGAAAACGTGATGACTGAGCGTTTGGATGAAGAAATTATGCGCTCGATCGGCGGAGAAATTGCGCTCTATGCTGGTGCACTCGACGAAGCGCAGACAAAGTACATTGTAACGATTGTAAAGGGCGTGGCGGAGAATCTCGAAGCACTCGACGAGCAGATTGCTGCATATGCAAAGGGCTGGAGCCTGTCCCGTCTGTCTCGCATGACCATTGCGATTTTGCGCGTTGCACTTTATGAAATGCAATATGTGGAGGATGTTCCGGTTGGCGTTGCGATCAATGAAGCAGTGGAGCTGGCAAAAATTTATGATTCGGAGGAAACTGCGGCGTTTATTAACGGCATCTTGGGTGCAGTTGCCCGCGGAATGGAACAGGCATGAGTCGTTGGTTTTTGGGAATTGATACCTCCAATTATCGCACTTCAGCAGGGCTTTACTGTCCAGAAACCAGAGAGTGGAAGAACAGCGGACGCTTGCTGGAAGTGCCGGAGGGTACGATTGGACTGCGGCAGTCGGATGCTGTGTTTCAGCACAACCTATATTTGAGTGATATGATCGCCGGACTGCCGGCTGGGATTGCGCAGGATATCGAGGCGGTCTGTGTATCGACTGCGCCGCGTGCGATTGAGGGATCGTATATGCCTTGTTTCCTCGTTGGGCAAAACGTGGCGGCAAGCATTGCACATATTCTCGGTGTGCCGCTCTATGCATGTTCCCATCAGATCGGGCATATCGCGGCGGCGGCACTCTCAGCAGGGGTGCTTGACTGGTTAACGACCCAAGAATTTTATGCGTGGCATGTCTCTGGCGGCACAACGGAGCTTTTGCATGTGTGCACCGGAGAAAACAATGGGGGACTGCCATATGCGACCCGTATTGGTGGTACAAGCGATCTGGCAGCAGGACAGCTCATTGATCGCACGGCGGCTTTACTGGGTCTGCCGTTCCCTGGTGGAGAGCATCTGGAAAAGCTCGCGGATCAGTCGGACTATGCAACGTTCTTCCGTTCCAAGGTGGAAAACAGCACGTTCTCGCTGTCTGGCATTGAAAACAAGGTCAAGAATCTTTATGCAAAAGAGACACCGCCGGAGAAAATCGCAGGATTTACCATTCACACGATTGCAAGTGCACTTGAGCTTGCAACGTTGCAGGCGTGCAAAGAGCGTTCTTTACCAGTGCTGTGTGCAGGCGGTGTGATGAGCAATCGTTTCCTGCAAAACCATATGGCAAAGCTGTTTGATGCACGGTTTGCAGAGCCGACACTGTCTGGAGATAATGCAGTGGGTGTGGCTGTGGTTGCGTCTTTGCAGCATCCGGTGCAAATGGAGATTCGCCGTGAGCAAGAAGAAAAGAAAAAAGATTCTAAGAAGGCTGGAAAATAATAAAACCCCCTTTTTAGGGGCTTTTTTCGTTGGGAAAATTTCAATATTTGATATTAGATTGATGGGGGATTAAAAAACCCGAAGCGGTTTTGATTGATGCTTAGAAGCATCGGAGAACGATCTCGCGGCGGCGAGGGTGCTGCACGCTTCGAGGCTGTCAAAGAACTTTGACAGCCTTTCCAGGGGAACCCAGTCCCCCTAGATA
>JAHHRJ010000018.1 GCA_020025885.1 Butyricicoccus sp.
CTAGGGGGACTGGGTTCCCCTGGAAAGGCTGTCAAAGTTCTTTGACAGCCTCAAGCAATCATTTAAAAATGATTGTAAACATACTGTCCGAATGTGGTCTGCTCCAGTGCACGATGCAGGATGGGTGCCAGCACCAACGCCACAACAACACCCGCGGTTGCATTGATGAGGGAGGCTGTGATATTGGTCGTGCATGCAATGATTGCATTGTGCAGAGATGGTGCACCCAGAATGAGCTGTCCAACGACCTTGCTTACAATGTACATGAAAGAGTAGCTGTATGCGCCAACGATTGCAGCGACTACATTGCGGCTAAATACCTTGCCTTTCGCACCCTTCCAGTGTGCAATCACACCGCACAGACCTGCCATAATAAAGTAACGAATGAATGTAATCCAAGCATCTGGTGCATAAATAGGGTCTATCAAGTCAAACATGGTACAGCCGATTGCCGCCGCCAGCGCACCGCGCCAACCGCCGAGCAGCAGAGCTGCCAAAACACAGATGCCATTGCCCAGTTTAATGCTCACCTTGCCGCCAAGTGCTGGCAGATCAATTTTGAAAAAATATGTAGCAACAAACACAAATGCTGCCATGAGCGCGATCGCTACGATATCGTATGTTGTAATTTTACTGCGTTTTTCTGTCATCATCATGACCTCCCTTAGTTGCTTCCCCTTTATGGTAAATCCAGTGTACCAGCGAACTGACCCTTTTAAAATAGTCAATTTTAGATATTTTTATAGGGTCAGAATAAAATGCGCTCGTGATACGCATACTATCTAAAAACCAAGAGAGGAAGTACTTGCATGAAGCTGACCAAAAGCGAATACGCCAAAATGCTGGAACAAAAATCTCCCCCATCTCGCCTGCTGTGTGATATGGTTTGGGCTTTTGTGATCGGTGGTCTGATCTGCACGATTGGACAAGCCGTTTCCAATTTCTTTGCTTCACAGGGCATGGATAAAAATAATACTGCCGCCGCAACCGCAATTACCATGGTTTTTCTGGGTGCACTGCTCACAGGACTCAAGCTCTATGACAAAATCGCAAAACATGCTGGTGCAGGCACACTGGTTCCGATCACAGGCTTTGCCAATGCCATTGTCTCCCCTGCTATGGAGTTTAAAAGCGAGGGCTATATCATGGGGCTGGGCACCAAGTTATTTGCCATCGCTGGACCGGTTCTTGTGTATGGCATTTCGGCAAGCGTTGTTTATGGGCTGATTCTATTTTTCTTCCAATAACATGTGCTTTTCTAGGGCTTGTTTGAAAATAGAGAAATTGACGGATTTTTCGCAGGGAGCGAGCAGCCACAAGGCAAAAAACGCAGGAATCCTTGATGGATTTCGAGTATTTTTAACGCAGTGGATGCCGTTCCCTGTAGAAAAAGACAAATTTTCGATTTTTCAAACAGCCCCTAAGGGAAATAATCGGAAATAATTAAGATTGAACTGGTATACTTTCCAGTGTATAATAAAGACAAAGCCATAGGCGCAAAGATCTATGGCACAATCTTAGAACTTTATATTTCCCTTTGAAAGGACTTTTCATATGATGCAAGAAACATTTCAAACAATTTCTCCAGAAGAAGCAAAGAAAATGATGGACGAAATGCCCGTTACGATTTTAGATGTACGCGAAGTGATGGAGTTTTCCTCCGGTCACATTCCCGGCGCGCAAAACCTGCCCGTTGGATCGGTTCGCCGTCTCGCTTCTTCCGAGCTGCCTGATCCCGATGCAACCATTTTGGTTTACTGCCTGAGCGGTATGCGTTCTGCGACCGCCTGCACCATTCTGACCGAGCTTGGATATACCAAAGTCTATGACTTTGGCGGCATTGCATCTTGGCCCTACGATATTGAATAACCCCTCACAAAAGGAGCCCCTTTGTGGCTCTTTTTTACTTGTCATATTTCTTCCCTGTGTTTTCACCATACATTCAAATCCCTTACATTCTCATTCAGCTTAAAAAGATGAAAAAGTTGCGCCTTTTTTCGCTAATATAAGATTGATTTTAGCTTGAAAAAGTGCTAAAATTATACCATCGTGTTTCAAAGAAACCCATAAAATCAAGTGATTTCTTTTCAAATCACTTCATCATGATATTATATCGCAAAGGACTGTAATACTATGACTTACAAAATTACTGGATTTGAGCCTGCTTCCCTATTTCACTTTTTTGAAGAAATCAGTGCAATTCCGCGTGCTTCCTACCATGAAAAAGCACTCAGCGATTTTCTGGTAGAATTCGCAAAGGCACGTGGTCTTTGGTATCATCAGGACGAACTCCACAATGTCATTATCAAGAAGCCGGGCAGCAAGGGCGCTGAGAACCAGCCTGCTGTTATGATGCAGGGACATACTGACATGGTTTGCGAAAAGCTGGCTGGCGTTGCGCATGACTTTGAGAAGGATGGTCTTGACCTCATCGTAGAAAACGGCGTCCTGCGCGCCAACGGCACCACGCTCGGCGGCGATAATGGTATCGCTGTTGCGCTGATGCTCACAATTCTGGACGATGACAAGCTGGCGCATCCACCACTCGAATGTGTCTTTACTTCTCAGGAGGAAGTTGGACTTGGTGGCGCAACTGCTCTGGACAAGTCTCTGCTCTCTGCACGCACCATGATTAACTTGGACTCTGAGGACGAAGGCGTTGCAACCGTAAGCTGCGCTGGCGGTATGCGTTTTGCGATGACCCGTAAAATTACCCGCCACGAGGCTTCTGGCAAGCTGCTCAAGCTCAATATTTCCGGTCTGCTCGGCGGTCACTCTGGTATGGATATTGATAAAGAGCGTCAGAACGGTATCATTCTGCTTGCGCGTTTGGTCAATCGCCTGCTGCACGAAACCCACGCACAGCTCGTTTCCCTTGGCGGCGGCTCTAAGGACAATGCAATCCCGCGTGAAACAGCTGCGGTTTTGGTGGTATCTGCGGATGAAACCCCAAAGGCACAGACCCTTGCACAGGCACTTGCAGACGACTTCTGTGCAGAGATCCGCCCATTTGAGCCCGACTTTGCATGCACTGTTATCGTAGAGGACGGCTCTGCATCTGTTGTTTCAGAGGAAGATGCAAAGGCGTTTGTAAGCGCGATCTGCCTTGCACCAAACGGTGTACGCCAGCGCAACCTCAAGCAGGATGGCTTTGTAGTGACTTCCCTGAACCTCGGCATTGCACAGCTGGATGATACCAGCGCATCTCTGGTCTTTGCGCCCCGTTCTTCTGTTGCTTCTTTGCAGGAAGACACGAAGGAGCGCTTATTCCTGCTTGCTGAGACCTTTGGTTTTGCTTGCGAGATCACTGGCGAATATCCGGGCTGGAGCTTTGCAGAAGTGTCCCCAATCCGTGATCTCTTTATCCAAAGCTACAAGACACTGTTTGGCGCAGAGCTCAAAATCGAGGCGATTCATGCTGGTTTGGAATGCGGTCTGTTCTCCGATGCAATGCCGGGACTGGACGCAATCGCAGTTGGTCCAACCATATGTGGATGCCACACACCAGACGAATATATGCCGCTTGACTCTTGTGCGCGCTTCTACACTTTGCTTGTTGATGTACTCGCACGACTAGCTAAGTAAATTCTCCATAGATTTGCAGGACAAATTGCATAATTTTAAGCTGTTCAGTATAAACTCCCGCGTTTTCGCAGAAAACAACTTCCCTTTTAGCTGATAAAGTGATATAATGTATTTTATCTTTATCGCAAGATGTTTTACAATATCTGCTGTGCGCTCAGAGGCACAAAAAAGAGGAATTTAGAAAGGAAAGCTATCCATGCCAAACAACAAGAATGACTTTAAGCCGTATATTCCGGCGGATCGCGTGGTTCCGGAATTTACGGTGACATCGATCTTGATTGGTATCCTTCTTGCGATCGTGTTTGGTGCTGCCAACGCATACCTTGGTCTGCGTGTTGGTATGACAGTTTCTGCGTCTATCCCAGCCGCTGTTATCTCCATGGGCATCATCCGCATGATCCTGCGTAAGGACTCCATTCTGGAAAACAACCTCGTACAGACCATCGGTTCTGCTGGTGAATCTGTCGCTGCTGGTGCGATCTTTACCCTCCCTGCCCTGTTTCTGTGGGCAAAGGAAGGTCTCATTGATCCGCCTAACATTCTCACCATCTTCCTCATTGCACTGGTCGGCGGTTTGCTCGGCGTTTCCTTCATGGTTCCGCTGCGTCAAGCCCTGATCGTTGAGGAGCACGGCACCCTGCCTTTCCCAGAGGGCAAGGCATGTGCAGAAGTTCTGCTTGCTGGTAAAGAAGGCGGCGCAAAGGCTGGCACTGTATTTGCAGGCCTTGGTATTTCTGCGGCTTACAAATTCATTGCAGATGGTATGTATGTATTCCCCAGCGAAGTTGGTTATGACATCAAGGGCTATGCAGGTTCTTCCATCGGTGTACAGGTACTGCCTGCGCTGGCTGGTGTTGGCTACATCTGTGGCCCGAAGATTTCCAGCTACATGCTCGCAGGTTCTACCCTGAGCTGGTTTGTACTCATGCCAATGATCGCCCTGTTTGGCGGCGACGCAATTATTTTCCCGGGCACAGACCCGATTTCTTCTCTGTTGCCGAAAGAGTTATGGAGCACTTACATCAAGTATATCGGTGCCGGCGCAGTTGCGGCCGGCGGTATCATCAGCCTCATCAAAAATCTGCCGCTCATTGGTCGCACCTTCAGTCAGGCAATGAAGAGCATGAATAAGGAACACGCAAACAAAAAGCTGCTGCGTACTGAGCAGGATCTGCCTATGCCTATTCTGCTTGTTATGGTTGCTGTGATTGCAGTTGCGATCTGGCTCATTCCAGCGTTCCCTGTGACTCTATTGGGCGCGATTATCGTTGTTGTATTTGGTTTCTTCTTTGCAACTGTTTCTTCCCGTATGGTTGGTCTTGTTGGTTCTTCCAACAACCCAGTTTCCGGTATGGCGATCGCAACCCTGATCATTGCAACACTGGCACTCAAGAGCACTGGTGTTGTTGGTATGCAGGGCATGGTTGGTGCAATTTCCATCGGCGGTATCATCTGTATCATCGCAGCGATTGCCGGCGACTGCTCGCAGGATCTCAAGACTGGCTTTATTCTGGGTGCGACCCCGAAGAAGCAGCAGATCGGTGAAATGATTGGTGTCGTTGTATCCGCTTCTGCGATTGGTGGTGTTCTGTATCTGCTTGACCGTGCATGGGGATACGGCACAGATAAGATTCCTGCACCACAGGGTACCATGATGAAGATGCTCGTTGAAGGCATTATGAATGCACAGCTGCCGTGGGCGCTGATCCTCACTGGTGTTTGCATTGCCATCGTAATTGAAATCGTTCAGATTCCGGTTATGCCTTTTGCAGTTGGCATGTACCTGCCATTCAGCCTCAACGCTGGTATCATGTGCGGTGGTATCGTTCGCTTTATCATGGAGCGCCGCAAGGTTTCCGAGGCAGAGAAAAAGGATTCGATTGATCGTGGTATCTTGTACACCTCTGGTCTGATTGCTGGTGAAGGTTTGATGGGTGTCATTTTGGCAGTCTTCGCAATTTTCCACTGGGATGAAGCGATCAATGTATCCAACTCTTTCTCCATCGGTCAGGTCGGTGCACTCGTTGTCTTTGTCGCACTGCTCGGCTCTCTCGCATGGGTTTGCCTCAAGCGCGAAAAGAAGAACGACAACGAATAATTTACTCTGAGATACAGCATTCGTTTGATGCAGCCCGCCCACCATTGGGCTGGCTGCATCTTTTTCTCTACATTTTATGAAAGGAGCCGCACGATGCGCAAAAAAAAGGAATCTGAGAATTATCTTGACTTTATCCCTGTGCGCAACCCTGACTTTGCATTTCGCACGGATGACGCAGGCATTGTCACTGTACTTGTGGAGTGGACAGGCTTTTATCACCGTATCGCCCAGCGTTTCTTCCACCGTCCGCGTGTCAGTGAAGTCAAGCTCGATGCATATGGCAGCTTTATCTGGCTTCAAATCGACGGCGAAAAGAATGTGTTTGAAGTTTCTGAAGCCTTCCAATCCCACTTTGAGCATCCCGAGAACGGTATGACCCGCCTCATTCAGTTTTTGGAGATCATGCGTAATCATCATCTGATTGCATGGAAAGGAGCACCCAAAGCATGAGTATTTTGCAGTATATCCCTTATGTGTTTCTGTTTGCCGTTGCCACGGCTGTCATCTATGCTTGGGGCTTGTGGCGCTCTCAAAATCAAAGCCGCGATTTAACCTCCATGCTGCTTGCCAAAGGTGTCACCCGTGTCCGTAAGCAGCTCAAGCAGCATGGATCTATGACACGAAAAGAGCTGGAAACCGTGGTCAAGGATTTGTCCGCATGCCAGCCCTTTTCGTCAAAGCGCATTGGGGTGACTGACCCAAAGCAGTTTTTGGACTCGCTTCTGCCCTATATGTGCACCCAAAAGCTGATCGAGAAACAGACCGAGGGCAATAAGATTTTATATGCATACAGAAAATGACTGCGCTTGCCGAAATATGCTTTTCGATCAACACAAACGACCGTTTCCCATCTTGATGTGAGAAACGGTCGTTTTCTTTTGCGTATATATTATCCAATGTGATTTTCGGTTCTTCCCAACTGGATGACCAGAGTGTGATTTCCCCATTCTCTCCGATCACCGCACCATTGTTATAGGCTCCGGCGCTCGCCCCACGCATGAGTTCATAGATTATCTTGCCAATCATGGCATTGCCTTTATTGGATTGATCGACCAATAGCAGATAAAAATAAGCGTTTTGAGAGAAGCACACCCAAAACGCTTATATCATTCTATTTACATCATAAACTGCAACCGAAATTGTTTGACTCCTTTTGCGCAAGGTGACTTATGAGCGTCCGGAAAATGATATCAGAAAAAACGCCCTGCTCTGGTGTCACCTGTACCACCTGCTGTCCCTGTACCGCCGTGTATGCAAGGTCTTGTGGATAAAACACAGTGTCTGCCGCCGCCAATAACGACAAATCAAATAAGCTGTCTCCTGCCGCAAAAACGCGGGTCTGCTCAGAAAATCTTGCACGCAGGCGGCGTACCGCCTCCCCCTTATTGAGTGCACGCGGCAAGACATAGATTTTCACACCGTTGTCAAACAGTTCTACCTCAGAAAGGTCAATCCCCTGACGCAGGTGCTGCATTGTCTCTGGTACATTCGTGCTCTTGCTATACACAAAGAGTCCATCTACGCGGCGTACATCCAGTGTACGGTTGGGGTCATCTTCCAGAATCGCTTCTGCCTGCTGCATCGCAGCTTCTGCCCGTTCCGCAATCTGTTTGGACTCTGCATACCACTGAGGGTCTGACTGCCCATCCACGAGCAAAACGCCGCCATTGGTGGTCAGTGCCAGCTTTGGCGTCCATACCTCGGAAAACCAGATCCGCTGATACTGCTCCACCGAGCGGGTGGTAACGGGTACAAACAGCATATGCCGAAAAATCTGATCCAGTGCGTCATGCGCATACGCGGTCATGTAAGAAACCTCTCGCCCCTCATACCGCTCTGCCAATATTTTATCCGTACCAATCTGCCGCTTATAAGAATAAATCAACGTATTATCAAGGTCTGATGCAAAAATATCCATACTACGCCTTTCTCTATGATTGTAATTTCAAAAGAAAATGCCCACGTCCCGAATACGGACGCGGGCATTTGATTACTCCTCGATTTTCGGAGTCAGTGCCTTACGAATGAGATCGACCGGATACATGGTCAGTGCCATTATACAAACAGTCAGCCAGCCCGAAAGACCAAAACGCTGACAGCTGAATACTTCGCCAATGACACCGCCGATGGATACCAGCACGATCTGTACTGCCATAATTGCCAACCAGATATGCACAAATCGCTTGTTCTCGCTCAGATGCTCAAACACATTCATTCCGTCACTACGCACATTGAATGCATTGACCATGAAGCTGAATACAAACATGCAGAAGAAACCAGTGTACCACTGTGCATCGGTTACGAACTGTGCACGGAAGAACGGAACCATAAACCAAGCAATGCTGATTGCAGTCAGCCACAAGCTCATAATAACGATCTGAATTGCCATCGGCTTGCTGATGATGCTTTCATCTCTGCGGCGTGGCTTCATACGCATATACTTCTTGAGTGCCGGTTCGCCTGCAAACATGATGGATGCCAGCGAGTCCATGCAGAGGTTGATCCACAGAAGGTGTGTGACCTTAAGCGGACTTTCAATGCCAAGGAACGGAGAAATTGCAGACACAAATACAGCCGCAAGGTTAATGACGAGCTGCATCTTGCAGAATTTCAGGATGTTGATATAGAGGGTACGTCCATACCAGATTGCATTCTTGATGGAGTTAAAGTTGTCATCCAAGATAACGAGCTTACCAGCTTCCTTTGCAACCTCTGTACCAGAGCCCATTGCAAAACCAACATCCGCACGTTTGAGTGCTGGCGAGTCGTTTACACCGTCGCCTGTCATACCAACAACAAGGTTCATTTCCTGACACAGGCGCACCATACGGCTCTTATCGGTCGGCAGTGCACGAGAAATAACACGGATGCGCGGAATAATCTTCTTGACCTCATCATCGCTCATTTTTGCAAGTTCTGCCGAGGTGAGCACCAGCTCATCGCCGCCGTGATACAGGTTTGCCTCACGCGCAATTGCCATAGCAGTTTCCTTGCGGTCGCCTGTAATCATGACAACCTGAATGCCAGCCTTCTGTACCTCCTCGATCGCCTCACGCGCCTCTGGACGTACATCATCGCGGATACCTACGAGACCGATCAGCACAAGGTCTTCATGGATCTGGTCGCGCACCATTTCCTTTTTGCTGTAACCGAATGCCAGCACGCGCATGGCGCGGTTTGCCAGCTCATCAATCTTTGCATTGAGTGCCACACCATTAATCGGCACCTCATTGCCCTGTGCATCCAGACACAGGCTTGCCTTTTCCAGCAAGCGCTCTGGTGCACCCTTATAGAATGTGCGGCGCTGCCTCGGCAGATATGCCTGACTGAACTTATTGGCACTGTTGAAGTCCTGCTGTGCGCCAACTTCGCAGTCGGTGCGCTCTGCCAGTGCACGGAATGTCTGCTCTCCCAAGAATTTAAGAAGTGCCTGATCGGTCATATTGCCGCCCACAACATTGTGCTGATCATCAAACAGCGCACCTGTGTTCTTACCAATGCTCAGATGCAGTGCTTCTGCCATCTTTGGTGCTGCTGCAACATCTGTGGTCTTTCCACAGCCATCAAAGAACTCAACAACCTCGAGCTGACCCTTTGTGATCGTGCCTGTCTTATCGCTGAACAGGATATTGAGCGAACCCGCAGTCTCAATGCCAATCGACTTACGCACAAGTACATTGACCTTCAGCAGCTTGCCTGTGTTCTGCATCAGAACGAGTGCAATGACAAGCGGCAGACCTTCTGGTACGGCGCATACAATGATTGTGATTGCGATTGCAACCGCCGTCATGACATTGCCCAAAATGGACAGCGGATCGTTCTGCATATACGCGCTAAAGCCGCCAGACAGCAAAATGAAGTGGATAAAGTACGCCAGTGCAATGACAATCGCACCAATATAGCCGAATACAGAGATCTGACCTGCCAGCTTATTAAGCTTTACCTTGAGCGGTGAATCCGGCTCCTTGTCCTCCATATCCTTTGCCATCTTGCCCATCATGGTCGCAAGGCCAACCTTCTGAACGATCATGTAACCTTCGCCATCCAGAACGGTTGCACCGCGGAACAGGCTATGTGCATCCACAAAGGTATCGCCTGTAATATTTTCCGGCACAGTGAAGCCCTCCGGTGCGGCTCTCTTGGGACATTCTTCTGCCTCACCATTGAGCGCGCTATTATCCACAGAGAGTGCGCCGTCTGCCAGAATACCATCTGCCAGAATCTTATCACCCGACTGTAATAGGATGACATCGCCTACAACCAGACCATCTGCTTCAATGACTTTGACCACACCGTCGCGAATGACCTTAACCGTATCTTTCTTCTGCGAGTCTTTCAGCTCTCGATACGCCTTATCATTGGCAACGCCTGTCTTTGCGGAAACAAAGTTTACAAGCAAAACTGCAACGATCGTACCAACCGGTTCATACCAGTCACTCTGACCCAAGGCGAACATGCCGAGCATAATGACTGCGATGACACACAGAATGCGGATCATCGGGTCTTGAAAGCCCTCCATAAACTGTTGCCAGAATGTTTCTGGCTCGGCTTCCGGAATGCTGTTCGCACCATACTTCTTTCGACTGTCCTCAACCTCGGTCTGTGAAAGCCCCTTAAATTTTTTGTGCATAAGGATTGTTCCTCTTCTCTAAAATACTTTGCAAAATGGGGAGTGCGTATGCTCTCCCCATAAATGCCTTAACGGAAACGCTCAACCAAGTCTGCGATTCCACCGTCCTGCGTGGGCTGACCCATCGCATTAAACTTCCATTCTCCATTGTGGCGATATACTTCACCAAATACGACAGCAGTTGCCTGATCGTACTGCTCTGTGAGGTTATAGCGGCAAATCTCCTGATTGTTGCGCGCATCGACCAGACGGATAAAGCTATTCTGGATCATGCCAAAATGCTGGTTACGCTCACGCGCCTGATAAATGGTAACTGCCATAATCACGCGGTCATAGTTTTCTGGCAGACGGTCGAGATCAATTACGATCTGCTCATCATCGCCCTCGCCCGCACCGGTCAGGTTGTCACCCATGTGCTGTACTGCACCAGAAGGGTGTGTCAGGTTATTGTAAAAGACAACATCCTTGTTGCTCTGGATCTTGCCATCTACGCAAACCAGTGCAGAGGCATCACAGTCGATGGACTGTGTTTTTGTGCCCAAACCAAAGAAACCTTTCTTTGCCGGCTTTGCCTCATCCCAGCCCAATCCAACGATAATGCGGCTGAGTCCAGGGGTTTCCTTTGTCAGGCTGACTTTCTGACCTTTCTGTAAGCTAACTGCCATATATTTTTCCTCCTCTCAATTGGATTTATTCGGTTTCAATGCCATAATTTGCGCACAGTGCGGCAAGTCCGCCATAGAAGCCCGAACCAATTGCATTAAACTTCCATTCGCCATTGTTGCGGTACAGCTCACCAAAAACTGCTGCGGTTTCGATTGAGAAATCTTCGCCGAGGTCGTAGCGCATCATCTCTTCGCCGGTCTCCTCATTGTAAATACGAACAAATGCATTGTTTACCTGACCAAAATTCTGGTTTCGTACCTCTGCATCATAAATGGTAACGGTAAACGCAATCTTTTCAATGTCTGTCGGAACCTTGGACAGATCAATGCGCATCTGCTCATCATCGCCCTCGCCTGCACCAGTCAGGTTGTCACCCATATGCTCCACACAGCCAGACGGGTGTTTGAGATTGCCATAGAACACAAAATCCTGTGCGCCGCTAACCTTGCCGTCTGCTTTGAGCAGGAATGCGGAGGAATCGAGGTCAAAGCTTGCACCAGTGTCATACTGGTTGATGTCCCAGCCCACACCAACTACGACCTTGTTCAGTCCCGGATTTCCCTTTGTCAAGCTAACTTTTTGTCCTTTTTGTAAACATACTGGCATCGTCTTGTTCTCCTTATCAAGTCAAATATGGGTTTACGAACTTAGCAAGTCTCAATTCCGTAGTTTGCGCACAGCGCCGCCAAACCACCTTGGAAGCCAGAACCAATGGCATTGAACTTCCATTCACCATTGTAGCGGTAAATTTCTCCAACTACGATCGCTGTCTCGATGGAGAAATCTTCGCCGAGGTCGTAGCGAATCAGTTCCTGATTGGTGTCGCTGTCCATAATATGGATATATGCATTTGCAACCTGACCAAAATTCTGGCGGCGCTTGTCCGACTCATAGATGGTAACGGTGAAGGCAATCTTTTCAATATTCTGCGGAATCGCAGAGAGGTCTACTGCGATCTGCTCATCATCGCCCTCGCCCTCACCCGTGAGGTTATCGCCCATATGCTCAACCGCACCAGATGGATGCTTCAAATTGCCGTAAAATACAAATGCATCAGTATCAGGTGTCTGTCCATTTCCCGTAAGCAGGAACGCACTTGCATCCAGATCAAAATCGAAACCGCCATCATATCGGTTTACATCCCAGCCCAAACCAACAAGCACATGGCGCAGACTTGGGTTGCCCTTTGTTAAATCTACCTTTTGTCCTTTTTGTAAGCTGATTGGCATAATTAGCCCCTCCTTTTATGTCTCATGCGTGACAGGGATTTCGTTTCTTCCGCTGCCACGCATCATTTGCTCAAATTCACCCTGAATGGCACGCAGACGCTCGGTATCCTGTTCTCTCTGGCGGCGTGCATCATCCTGAATCTTGCGGGTATCGTCAATGCCCTGCACAATGGTTTTCCATGTCTGCTCGAGTGTCTCGATCTTGACCGAGCTGCCAGAAGCCAGCTGTGCAGTCATGCGGGACTGATCGGCTGTATTCTGTGCATTGCGCAGAAGCATCTCGTTGGTTTTTTCGTCCAGTGCGCTCATCGCCTCTGCTTGGATACGCTGACGCTTTAAGAGAATTGCCTGTGCGAGTGCCTGCTTAAAGACAGGAAGCGTGATGATAAACGCAGAATTGATTTTGCGCACCAGATTCATATTTGTAAACTGCATGGTTCTGAGCATTGGGATCGACTGCATTGCAACATTTTCCGCAATGCGCAGATCATGGGTACGCTGTTCGAGCATCATTTGTGCCTGTTCCAGTGTTTGCAGTTCAAACTGAATGGACTGGTCGCCGGTCTGCTCCAAATCAGTACGCCGCTGCTCAATATATGCTGAGATTTCCTGACATCCCTGCTCACCTGCAAGAATATACTTCACAAGCTCGTGATAGTAGTTCAAATTGCTCTGGAACATCTGCTCAAGCTTGCGGTTGGACTCCTTAATCTCAGACTCATACTGCTTGAGCTGTACGAAAATCTTGTCCACCTCGTCGCCCATCGTCCGATACTTGTCCAAGACCTTATCCAGCTGCCTGTGCATATTAGAGAAGATACGTCCAAAGAATCCCGGATCATCTCGAATCTCATCAATATCGAACTTATCCATAATTTTGCTCAGTGCTGTGAGCATTGCACCAGAGTCATTGATCTGTCTCATGTCCATGCCACCCAGCACAGCGTCCGAGCACTTTGCGATCTCTCCTGCAACCTCGCCGCCAAATCCAACGATTGTTTCCAGATTATATACTTCGATCTGGCTTGCAAGATCATCGACCTCTTTTGTGCCTACCAGTTCCTTGGTCATCTGCGCTCTGTCATCCTGAATGTTGTATGGTACAACGTCCATGCTTGTTTCTTGCGGTGCAGCTGCGTCTGCGCCTGTTGCTGGTTCGTGAGAACCGAAATTGATACTCATGTGTGACTCCTCCTAAAGAATCGGCTAAAAATACCCTCACCACCCGTAGATGCCGCAGACAAATAAGGCGGCTGCAAATCATACAGATATTCTCCCGCCTGATGCTCGGTAAAAAGCGGTTCGGTATAGTATTTTTCTATGATTTGATATCCTGTTGGCACGAACAGCACCACATCAAAGCATACATAGTGCAAAAGTGCGAGCAGAATGCTGTCTTCCAAGCTGCAAGAGGCTTCTCCAGTCGCTATGACTGCGACCTTGGGAATTGCCTGTGTAAAATCTGCCTTTTGCAGGATACGCACAATATCTTTGGGCAGCTGCATGGCAACGGACAGAATTTTGTATTCCATGCCCTGCGAGAATGTACCGCGAATTAGTCCCGAATCCAGCAAAAGCTGCACTTTATCCAGCAAAAAGTCCTGTACTTCCGGTCGCAAGAGACCATAGGGATATGCCGGACTATTTTTGAGTGCCTCACGCTGAAGTTTGCGATTTTTGAGAAAGGAAATGGGATTGAGCCTCGTCTCATCGACTGGCTGCATATAGGGCAGTCTTGTGATGCAGATGGTATCTTCTCCCATCATGCGCTTGACTTGACCCCAATATATGCCCGTATCACGGCTTTTCACACCGCTGACCTTAGCCGTCAAGACAGGTACAAGTACGGTGTCATCAATGACCTCAAAGCCCGGTCGATACACGGCTTCCTTGTCCCATAAAATATAGATCTCCTCGCACATTGTTTGGAGTGAGACCGCCGAGGCTTTCTGATACTGATGTGCACGATACAATCCAGAATCCTGATACAGCGTTTCGGTCAGTTCCTGCTCGGCATGGTATGCCGCCGTGCGATAGGAAACCGCGTCCGCAGAGTCCGGAAAATGCTCCATCTGTAAAGAGTTCGGATACACCCGCTCGAATAATAGCTTGTCTTTCAAACAGCACTGCGCCGCCTGTTCAGGATAAATCTGTAACAGATCAATAGGCATCCGCGCCAGAAAACGCAGGAACAAGGCTTCAAATGCGTTATGACAAACGCCAAAATAAATGAGTACAGGCAGCTTTCCTGCACTGTATCCTTCAAACAGCTTACGAAAATATCGATTGAACCAGCAGACCAGATAAACGCCCTTGTTTTTCATGCGCATGGCAGGCTCATTTTCCTGTTCCATTTCACCCAGCAGCTCCACAAGCGCATGCCCTGCTGCTGCATCCAGCTTTTGGTTTGCGGTTGGCTGGAGCATGGGAAGCAGTGTCGCGATGACCTGTGCTGGTGTCTGTGCATTGGTTCGCGCAACGCGCGCGGTTTCCTCTGGGGTCGGGATGGGCAGTTCTTCCAAAACCGTCACATGCCGTCCTGTGTCTTCCAGCTTCTTGCGCCAGAGGAATAAATCTCTGGAATACGAGGACTTATCCTCCACACCAAAAATCTGCACAAACATGGTATACGTGTATGCTGCATTTTCGCCGCGTGCGCTTGGCTCTGTGAGGGAGTCCGCTGGCAGATTGCCCGAAAGCCATGTATTCGGTGCAACGATCGGCGCATTCGGGAATAGCTCTGCCGCTGTTTTGGTTCTCTGTCGCTGTGCCTGCTGTGGCTGCCCTCGTGCTGGCTGTGTATGTACCGGCGGTCTTTGCGGTGCACTCTGTGCCGCTGCTTGCGGTGCTGGCGCACGCATGGGCTGCGGCTGTCTGGGCGGCTGTGCAGCGGGTCGCTGCGGCGGTGCTGGCGGACGATAGGTCTTCACCATCTGTTCCAGAGAAAAGTCCGATGGAAACGGCTGGTTTCCCGCCCAAGCACACAGCGTAGACTGTTCATCCTTGGGGTCTAGCTTGTGGTATTTGTCATCGCCCATCGGCTCAATGAGTAAGATATCACAGCCTGCCTGTGCCAAAATACAAAACAACTGAAATTCGTGGTTACTCAGTTCCCCATCGTATAAAATCCGCGGCATCGGGTCTTTTCCGAGCAGATGCAGCAGTTGTTCAAATCGATAATACATCCAGCACAAAAACTTTGTGTAAGCATTGCGCAGCATATTGTCATTCTTGCCCTGCTTCTTTTGAGCTTCCAGCACATCAAATATCGCCTGCGCAATTTGTGTGCGCTGTGTATCATCCAGACGCGGCAGCCACTTTTGGAGTTGGGCAGCAAAAAATGCCGGATCACATGCAAACGCATCGCCTAACATACGATGCAGATAATCCAGCTGATTTCCGTCTGGATTTTGCAGTTTTCCTGTAATGCGCAAAGGCATTTGTGCTCGCTTTTGCATTGCCTGTTCCAGAAACTGCATCAGTGCTGGACTATATCCAGCAATCCGGCAAAAATACCCTCCAGAAGGCTGACGCCCACTGAGCGGTTTCCAAAAATCATCAAATTGTGTCAGCTGCAATTTTGTTTGCATCACATCTCAACACCCTGCCCCTACTTTAATGCTTTGACTTTCGTGAAATACCGTGTCAAATGATACTATCACTTTATCATTTTTACCATTCTTTTTCAATACATATGCGAATTTCAAATGTTTAGAATTTGTAAATATTTGACAATACTTTTATTATACATCGCGCAGCTGCCAAATCACGCCACAGGCCTTGTAATTTTGCAGCGGATACGGCTCAACTGGCACATCTTTTTCCTTTGCCAGCTGGTAGAGATGACTGAGGGCTGGGTCGTCCTGCGCATCCTCACGCACCAGCACTTTCCAGGGCAGGCGGCGCAGTAAAACACGTGTTGCCTCTCCAATGCCGGGTTTCACCAAATTGATGTCCGAAATTTCAAAGTGTTCTGCGATCCTCTGCGTTTCTTCCAGACCACTGTGCGAGAGTGTCACAGAAGGCAGCTCTGGTGCTTCTTGAAAGCGTGCCGCTATGGTATCCAGAAATTCATAGGAACGATCGTCTGCGCTCAGTTCTCCGTAATACGCCGCGCCATGAAAATCCTTTTCTCCAATGATATCCGTGCGCAAAAAGGTTCGGCTCACCAGTCCAGATACCGTACAGTTGAGGCAAGAACTTGGAATCAGAAAATCCTCATGCGTGCCGCACAGCTCGGTCAAGCCCGCAGGGTCAGACAATACCGCAAGCTCTGCACTCACGTCGGGATAGGCTGCAAGCTCCCCTTGCAGTTCGGTCAAGATCGCACCCTTACCGATCCAACCATCTACAAACTGCAAATCCTCCGCCGCATGTCGTTCCAGCATATAGCGCATTGCATTGTGGTCGATGCCGCGCCCACGAATGATCGAGATTCCATAATGGGGCACATCAATGCTATATTTTCCTTTCAGATACCACTTGAGCAGAATGCCGATGGGTATGCCAGCACGCGCGAGCGACACCAAAACGACCTTGTCCCCTTTGGCTTGATAAATACGCTCAGCACATGCGCGCACCGCCGCCGCCGTGCGGTCGGTCTCGTTTTCCAGTGCTCGCTCATAGGCCTTCAAATACTTTTCGCTGGGCACATATTCCTTGGGCAGCATTTCGCAATACGATCTGCCTGCCTGAATCTGCACCTCTCGTTCTTTGGTGGAAAGCGGCTCTACGAGTCCTGTGATATCCTTCAAAAGCAGGGTCACATCCTCCTGCCGATAACTGCTGTTCATACTGACCTCCAATTACTTCCAATGAAACACGGTGATCTTCGTATTTCCTGCCTGTTCCAGCGCCGCAAGCAAAGTGGAAAGCCCCTGCTTTTGTGGTTCTGGTGCATCGGTCACAATGCAAACATGGTCATATGCCTGCAAATTATAGAGATACGTGGTGCGTCCGGCATCATACAGGCTTTGCAGTGTGCAGCGGCTATGGAGCGGATACTCTGGCTCTGTACTCGGCTGGATGGGGCTTCGCGTTGTTGCATGGAATCGTACCGTGCGCCCCTGCTCCTCTAACACCTGCCCTGCCCGCAGTCCCGGATACATGCATTCTTCTGTACCCAACACCAGCACATTTTTCGTATCATGTGGAACAGCATTGCAAACCACCTCAGCGAGCGCATCACATGCCTCGTCATACGCATCGGCACGCCATGCACGCGAGCGTACATTTGCCATGCCCAACGCTTGTACAACTTCTGGTTCCTGTGTGTATGCCGTCTCAGCAGGGTGTTTCTCTCCCTGACAGCAATATTGCCCCAATGTGCGTTCTAACGCTTCATTGTCTGTGTGCAAGAGATAGCGTGTCCAGATGCCATGTTCTGCATAACGCGCCTTGGACTGTTCTGTCATGCCACTCAGGATTGACGCCACACCAAATGTGACATTCTCCACGGAATATGCTTCTTTGAGCACGTCCATCAAATGCAAAATGGTATTGCCTGTTGTAACCTCATCTTCCACAAACACCACATGCTTTGCCCATTTGAGTGCCTGTCCCAAGCCATCTCTTGTGATATACTGCTCAGCTGCATGGCTATGGGTCTCCGAAAAGCATAAATATTTTTCTATTTCGTTTTTCGGCGCGAACGAGTTTCGTGCTTCGTTTTTCGCCTCGCCTAAACTAACCTTATCTATCCTTTCCTTCACTTCGCTTTCCTTTCCTGTGTCAACCATTGGTTGACCATTGGTTGACCAGTCCTGCGGATTGCCTGTGACCTCTCGTGTGGTCTGCATCAGAATAGTTGGGTTTTTGAGCTTCGCTGCAACTGTCGCGCCAATCGCGGTTGCCGTCTCTGCGAACGCAATCACGAGCACAGGTTCTTGTGTTCCAATCTGCTCCTGTACCTGTTCTGCAAGTGCGGTAAACACAGACAGTGCCACCTTTGGACTGACCGGCACATGTTTTCCCTGTGACGGGTTTACCAGCAAATACGGTCGTTTCTTGTTGTTCTCGCGCACCGCTGTGCGGACGAGCTGTTCTCTTGTAAACTTCATTTCCGCACCCCATAGATTTCTGCCAGTGTGCAAATTTTGTGTGCCCACTTGGTATGTGTCTTGTATTCATTCATGCGTCCGCCCTGTGCGCTCTTTGATACCAGAAAATCGGTATTTTGCGCCATCTTTAAAATTGCGTGTGCATCTGCATAATCTTCCGCAGAAACCTGAAGCACTGCATTGACGACTGAAATTTGATTCGGATGAATGACGGTCTTTCCAACAAAGCCGCCCAAAAGCCCCATGCGCGTTTCTCGCAGCATGCCTTCGCGCCATGCACCATCTGGGTCATTAAAGTATTCCCAAACGGGACCGGATACCACATAATCGCGCGAGAAGTACGCAAGGATATCGCTCAAAATGTGGTCTACACAGCGAATGTCATGGATGGTTTCGGTCACATGACGGCGCAGACCAAAAATACTGCAAAAATCATTGCCGCCCACGCGTATATTTAAAATGCAATCCTTTTCTGCATCCAAAAGCTGTTTGATCTGCCGCAGGGCAGCCTGTCTGATATCCGGTTCTACAAGGTCATGGCTTTCCAAAATTGGCATCAGATACACAGGCACTTCGCTCTGTGCCCGAATCTTTTTGACCTCTGCCAAATATGCTGGAATGTTCTCTGGTGTGCACTTGGGCGCAATAAATCCGGTGAGCACCGTGCGTCCTTGTCCCATCTGTGCATAAAGACGCCCAATCTGTCTGGGCTCTCGCACACGAATAAAAATCAAAGGGCAATAGAACTCTGTTTTTGCCTGTGCGATCTGCTCCAGAATTTGCAGCACATTGCGTTCCGCCGCTGGCACAGCCTGATCGCTGATACTATCTTCCAAGCAAAGTGCAAGTGAATATGGCGTGTCAAAACGTCCTGTAATTACACTTTCTGCCACATGCGCATGATTTGCCGGCGTATAGAGCAACGCCCCGACTGCATAAGGGGAAATTGATTGTGACATATCGAATTGTCCTTCTTTCTCATGTCTTTTGCACAGACATCTTAAATATAGGCCTCAAAATAATTGCCTCACTTTTGATTTTGTATCAGAGGAAATAAACACTTTGTGTTTATCATATCACAGCTCTTGTTTCCTTTGCAAATCTAAGTTTTCAGAATTTCCGTCTTTTTTCGCCAATCACCTCTACCACAGTGTTATGATCTATGCTACAATAATCACAAATATCAACACCGAGGGCAGGTTTATGACATCGTTTTCTATTCGCCTCAACCCTATGCAGCTTTCTCAGCTTGGGGCATTTTTGAACATTCACGGACGAATCCATAACAATCAGAAAGATATTTACTTTTTAGAGTGGTTGGGACTTCCAGAGCCTTTGGACGCCCTGAAAAAGACACTTTCCACCGCAGTGCAGCACAACCTGATTCTCTATCCGGGCGCGCATATGCTTCCAACACCAGATAAAGCTGTAACGTATTCTGCTGCTGCGCAAGCCCTGCTTGAGGGCTGCCAGCAAGCGCCGCTTTCCGGTCTTCCCAAGGAGCTTTCTCCAGAGCAGCTCTGTGCCGCCTTGCATCATACGGCAAAAAGCCTGCCACAGTCCTCTCCCTCCATCCAGCAGAACAACATTGCAAGGCTGCTCTCTGCCCTAGATTCCCTTGTACCGCAGCTATTCTCTGCGCAAACAGTCGGGTCACCTAAGTGCATCTGGATTGGAGAACCAGATACAACCGCTCGTCTTTTGTTATCTACCCTTCCTTATCTGGGCTGTGATGTTGCTGTCCTGCGCCCCACTAGTACACAGCCAATGTTTCCAGAAGCGGTTACGCGTCAGGGCATGGCAGATCCCACAGCCTCCGCAGAAGCGTTTCTGCGTGTGCTTCACCCCACGCCACAGACTGTGCCTGCACAGTCCGCTCCAAAGCCAACGCCAGCCGCGCCCGCAGCTTCCGCTGCGCGTCCGGTTTTGAAACTGCCGCAGCACCCACGCCGGACTGTATCCCCAGCACCACAACCCACACCAACCGTCGCTTCTAAGCCGCCCGTTTGCGTGCAGCGTCCCCCTGCTGCGCCGCCTGCAAAACGCGCAAACACTGAGCGAGTGCCCTTGGATTATGAAACGCTTGCAGGCTTTTCTTCCTCCGTCGTTATGATCGACGTACTGGACGACTATGGCGAGCCGCAGTCATCCGGCTCTGGCGTTTTGATCGCATCCGGCGGTATTATCATAACAAATTTTCATGTTGTCGAGCGCGGCAATCGATACGCGGTACATTTAGAAAATAATGATGCCGTTTTTGAAACTGATCAGCTTTTGAAATATCATCCAGATTTTGATCTTGCCTTGCTCCGGCTTTCCGGATGTAATGGGCAGCCCATCCCGCTGTACCAAGGTCCTCATCTTGTACGTGGTCAGTCCGTGTTTGCAATCGGCAGTCCGCTCGGACTGTTCAACTCTGTTTCCGATGGCATCATCTCAGGATTCCGGCAAATCGAGCACAAAAAAATGATCCAGTTCACTGCCCCAACTTCACCGGGCAGCTCTGGCGGTGCATTGCTCGACCGTTATGGTAACCTCATTGGCATTGTCACCGCCGGATTTCGGGATGCACAGAACATCAACCTCGCAGTTTCTTACGAGGTAATCGGACAGTTTGCACGCGGATTTCTATCCAAATAATGTTATAAAAAGGAGCGTTTACTTATGCGAAAGGCAATTGGAACTCGTGAAAACATTCGTGTTTTAGAAGAATTTGAAAGCGGCGGTCTGCGCGTTGAAGTGCTGGAATACGAAAAACTATGCGGTTTGACCAGTCCCCATATGGCAGAGGACGTATATTTTATGGAGAAACAGCACATTCGCGCACGCCAGATCGCTCTGTATCTCAATAACGAGAAAGTGACCATCGAGCGCGGCGCAATGAGCTATTTTCAGGGCAACATCGAAATGGTCAGTGGCGTTACGGTTGGCAATGCGATTGGACGTATGTTTCGCGGTGCTGTGACTGGCGAACAGATGGCACAGCCGGAATATACTGGCACGGGTCTGCTTGTCCTTGAGCCTTCCTTCCGCCATTTCCTTATTTTGGAGCTTGCCCCCGGCGAACGCATCATCATAGATGACGGCATGTTCTACTGCGCACAGGGCAGCGTTAGCGTCCGTGCCGTTGCCCAGCGCACCATCTCGTCTGCGGCACTCGGCGGCGAAAGCCTGTTCCAGACCGAACTCTGTGGACCGGGTATTATTATTCTGGAATCTTCCGTGCCAATGAGCGAAATTGATATCATCGAACTGAACAACGATGTACTCAAAGTGGACGGCAATTTTGCAGTTCTCCGCTCCGCAAACCTTGATTTTACCGTAGAACGAAGTGCTAAGACGCTGATCGGCTCCGCAGTCAGTGGCGAGGGTCTTGTCAATGTATACCGCGGCACAGGTTCCGTCTGGCTCGCTCCCACACTCAAGATTTATGAGTCTATGCGTATGCCTGTTATCACTGCAATAAGTTCAAATTCATAACCATAAATCTTATTCCACAATACCAACAGACCGCAAAAACGCGGTCTGTTTTATATAATATATATTATAAATCAATTCACAAGTGTTTATATAACTGTACGCAATAGCGCGCAAAATCACATGGTGATACCGCTCCCACACCATGCTGTTTGCCTCCCTCATTTCGAGCCTTGACATCTTTATAAAATTTGCTATACTATCTCCCATGGAATCCCGAAATTTTAGAAAAAGAAGGTTATATAGTTCCGATGGCAGAGAAAAACACCCGAAGCGCGAATACTTTTGAAGAAAATATGAAAAAGCATTTACTGGTTCTATCCCCTGCACTTATTTATATTATGGATTTTTGTTGTGATTTTATTGTAATGCTGTGTTACCGTAAAAAACACATCAGGGTCATATCTCCCTGATGTGTTTTTCTATCCCCACTTTTATGTTTTGCAGCGTTTGTATCGCTGAATATTTCATGCTTAAAAATCACAGGGAAAACTCTTTGACATTTTGCGGTAACCTCTGTATAATAAGAAATGATATACACAGCATTCCCTATGATAGCAGGCAGACGCAATTTAAATCATTTCATAATTCTGACCAACTGAAAGGAGTCATCAAAACCCATGTCCATAGTACTGTCCTACCGTGCCTTTCGCGCCGAGCCCTTGTCCGAGGACGAGGCTGCGGCAATTGATATCGTGATTGCACGGTACCAGTCTGATTTTGAATACCGCGATGCGGCCGATGCATTCACCATGCATCGCTATGACCCTAGCACACCTGAGGTAATTTGTTCTGGCACCATCAGCCTGCCTGAGAACGACACCGAATCCTATACATATTGGACATGCTGTCTAACTGATATCCGCCGTATTCTGGAAGACGCGACTTGGTACGTCTCGCTGGATGACGTGCTTTTGGGTTGGGATGAATACGATGGTTGGCTCCTGCCAGAAACATAAACAGAAATCCGCCTTTTCCTACCGAAAAGACGGATTTTTTTCATCCCCATATTTTTTCTGCCTTGTAGTACCATTCCAGCCTATTGCTCCAATTTTTAGGAGCCGATGCAGTCTCCCCATCTACTGTAATGGTCTTTCCGTCTTCGCTCAGTGTATAGGATGCGCCCTGTACGATTTTCCCAAGTGCATCATTTGAGATCGTCCAGCCATTGATGCCATATTGTGTTGCAAGAAACACTTCTGGTGTGTTGCCGCGTGTCTTTGCATATTCGTTTGGATTCGGTGCAGGGGAAGTCTTGCCCTTGCTCCACATCCAGCAGGCAGACTCCCATGGATACCGCTCGGCAATATATGCCGCTGTATTTTCGCCTTCAAAGGAGTCTCCCATTGCTTTCAAAAATTCGAGCTGCTTGGAGCGATGGGTGATCTGTAAGTAACCTGCACCGCACTCGTTTTTGTTGTATCCATGTGCTGCATAGTATGCATCTCCACCTTTTTCTAAAACCAGACGTCCACCGTCTGTCTCACTTGCAGCCGTTGCAAAAAACATGGTCACACTGGGCGCAGATGTGATATCATATTGTTTCATAAGATGATTGAGGTGGTATAATTCTTTATGGGATAGATGCGTCTTCCACCCAAAGTCATGCAGATTATGTGCACTGACAATGTCACCCTTACTTGCATTGTACGCCATAGAGATCCCACATTCCAAAAGTATGACAAGTCCAATTACTCCAAGCACAAGTGCGCATCTGCGGCGCCGTACAATTTTTCTTTTTCTTTCTTTTGTCATGCGTCGTTTTGCCGCGGAGATTGTATGCTTCTGCGGCGTTTTCTGTTCGTTTTCCACACTTTTCCCTCCCCTGCTTATTATTTTCAGTATACAAACAATTCTACAATTTTGTCAACGATTTTACAAAAAATGTACTAGATTTTGGAGGAACTGTATGTTATCCACTGCAACAAAAATTGCTATCATCGGAGCAGGAGGAAAGACCACTTTGCTTGGTCTGCTCTCCGAAAATAAGCGTGCGCATCGTGTTTTGCTCACCACGACCACACATATCCGCCCCGTTCATCCACCCCAATCTGACCGGTTATATCTCTCTCCAGAGCCAGATGAACTCTGCGCCGCACTCTCTTTTCCTGGAATCACCTGCGCTGGAACCATGCATGAAGATCAAAAACTCAGCAGTCTGTCAAGGGAACTTCTGACACTCGCAGAGCACTATGCCGACTATATCATCTACGAAGCGGATGGCGCACGCCGAATGCCGCTCAAGCTGCATTCAGAAACCGAGCCTGTCATCCTGCCAAATACCGCGCATTGCGTGATCGTTGCGGGACTGTCCGCACTTGGAAAACCGCTGTCTGAATACGTCCATCGCTATGCATTGCGCCCTGAATGGGCAGACACCCCAGACCGCCCCATTGATTTTGAGATCATCGCTGCCTGTGTCTTGGATGCCGTTCGTGCAAGCAATATGCCCACCGACCGTCTCACAATCCTGCTCAATCAAGCAGACACCTGCACCCAGCCTTGCGATACGCTTGTACAGACCTTGACCGCACAAGGGTTACGCTGTGAAGTAGTCAGCCTGCAAAAAAACGGACTGCCCAACTTCTTAGCCAATTTATAAACGATGTAAAAAACTGCCTCAATGGAATCCAAATCCAACGAGGCAGTTTTTTTACAACGCGTATCTCTTCAGCTCCATCCGCTCTCATTTTCCATAAACACCCACGATATATCTGCGTTTCCAGTCGATCCAATCATGTCACCGGAGGGCACCCGTGGTTCGCATGAAAATCCCGCCGCGTTGCAACAGCGAACCCAGTCCGCAGACTGGTTTGCTCGTTCCGGCGGCAGTTGCCAGTCCAAGGGAAAACAGGAATTGATAAGGGGGAGAAAACCGTAGGTGGCCGTCCTCACCGCCGTGAGACCGTTTCTCCTTGCTTTCCAAAGCAATCCGATTTCTGATAAGGCAAATAATCTTCTGGACAATCTAAGTCCGTAAAACTCTCTATGCGATCCTGTTCTGCAAAAAAAGTTTGGTTCGGATGTTTCTCATACACCTGCCGCCCTCCTTTGTCTCCTGTCAACGCACAAAGTTCCGCACAAAAACGCATCGGAAAAATACATGGACTACTCGGACGCCCTTTGACACAGGGCACAATAATTTTATCCTGCTGTGCAAAGACCTTACACAATTCTTCTACGACATTCTGTGCAACAAATGGTTGATCTGCATTGATAAAAAGAATGCCTGCCGTATCTTTGTCCACAGCCTGTGCACCAGCGGCAACGGAATGTCCCATCCCAAGCGCGGCATCCGGCGAAGGCACGACCGCAAGCCCATGCGCCTTTGCATATGCCGCAATCTCTGGCTGATTGGTCACAATGATTCGCGCCGCAAATGGCATCTGTGCCACAAGTTCCAAAACATAAGTAAACAGCGGTTTTCCGTTCAGCGGCAATTGCAGTTTGTCTGCCCCCATTCGTTTGGAAAGCCCTGCCGCCATAACCACCGCGGTCAAGTTCCATCTTCCTTCAGATAACAAGCTCATAAACGTCCTCGATCGCGATCTTTTCCTGTGCTAGAAGCTCCACTAGTGTCTTTTTGTGATCTGGCGGCGCACTCCACGCAAGCCCACAGCCTGCTGTAATCTCGCGCGGCACAGGAATCAAACGCCCCGGCTGTTCCAGTTTGCGAAAAAGCCCTTCTGTCTGCATAGCAGCAGTTGTCGTATGAAACGTAATCACAACACGTGGTTTTTTTCTTCTCAGCATATTCCTATACTCCTGCCAGCTCACACACCGCTCGAATTGCTGTATCCACTTCCTCTGTCGTATTAAAATACGAGAAGGAAAAGCGTACCAAACTATCCGTGCCCAGCGCATCATGCATCCGCGGCGCACAGTGCGCACCCGCTCGGGTACAAATCCCATAATCTTCTGCAAGTACATCCGCGACTGCACCGGCATCTTCACCCTCTAAATTCATCGCAACGGTTGCTGTGCGGATGGGTGCTTCCCAGTCACCATATATCACCACATTTGGACACTGCGAAATTCCTGCATAGAACCGCCGCGCCAGCATATCCTCTTGTGCATGAATTGTAGAAACTCCAACTTTGTTAATGAAGTCAAGTCCCGCAGATAAGCCTGCAAGCCCCAAAACATTGAGTGTTCCCGCTTCCAAGGCTTCCGGATACTGGAATGGATGATAGCGGTCAAAACTTTGGATGCCGCTTCCACCTACTTTGAGTGGACGAATGGAAACACCAGATGCCACGCAAAGACCGCCTGTGCCTTGCGGTCCAAATAACCCCTTGTGTCCTGTAAAACACAGCACAGAGATTCTCTGCTTTTCCATATTGATTTCCAACGTTCCTGCGGATTGTGCGGCGTCCACAATAAATAATAAATCATGCTTGCGGCAGAACGTGCCGATCCGCTGTAAATCCAATCCATTACCTGTAACATTTGATGCATGGGTGCACACCACTGCGCGAGTATTCGGTCTAAGCGCCGCTTCAAAATCCGCAAAGCGGATTTGTCCCTTTTCATCCGCTGGCAAAACCGTAAGCTGTGCCCCTGACTCCTCCATATAATAAAGCGGACGCAAGACAGAATTGTGCTCCAATGCGGTTGTGATGACATGATCCCCTGGATCAATCAATCCAAAAATGGCTGTATTGAGCGCCTCTGTTGCATTGTGCATGAAACAAACGCGGCTCGGATCATGCAGTCCAAACAGCGCCGCAATCTGCTCTCTGCAATGCAGTACCGTGCGCCCTGCCTCCAATGCGGGTCGATATGCGCCCCGTCCCACTGAGCTCATCGTATCAAACGCCTGACTCATTGCCTCACGCACTTCATTTGGCTTTAAAAAAGAAGTTGCCGCCGCATCAAAATAAATCACGACAAAGTGATCCCCCTTTGTTTTGCAAGGCACAGCATGGCTTCTACCACACCGCCAGCAATGTTGCGTGCCTTGTCTGAAATGGTATTACAGTTTTCTTTTTGTTCGATTCTTGGGTCGATATCTGCGATTTTCAGTCCCTTGGTCACAGGGAAATTGGTACGAATCAACCCGCGCAATACACCGTCCAGTGTTGCGATTACTGGCATCTCTCCTACAAGTGCAATGATATCCCCCTGCCGCACAATGCTTCCGATGCCAATTTTCTGCCCATCCTCATCACAAACAGATTCCAGTCTTCCAGCCGCCGGCGCATGGATCACACGATCCACGTCATATCCAGCAATCAGTCCTGGAATGCCTGTGTTGGTCAGTGCTGCGCCGCTGTATAAAACGCGTCCCAAATTGTGTCCACGCATGGTTTCAATGACCGCGTCCACATCGTGCCCAGCGGTAAATCCGGGACCCAATGCAATCGTAATCGGTGCCATATCCTTACGCGTCCCCACATTACGCTTTGCCAAAATCGCATCCACCAGAACAGCTGGTTTTACAGTCTGGATGCAGTCGGCTTCCGTATCCACCATCAGCGGCACCTCTCCACTCTGCCAAACGCGCTCTGCCTCTGCTGCATCTGCAATGCGGCGACATGTTACGCCCTCAACGGTCGCCGTTTCATCATAGACCGCCTCAGACAATGCCACCTGACGGCGAATCGCAGACGGTCTTTCGCATTCTGTCACAAGTACCCGAAACCCGCAATTGACCAGCCGCACAATCGTACCTGTTGCCAGATCGCCTGCACCGCGCACTATAATCCATGGTGTCATGGACGAATCACCTTCCCTGCATTCATCAAAATTTCCGCAATCGCATACATATTGGTCGCAGAACCAACCGTGAGCAGCTCCGTAAGACCATAATGGTTGAGGCAAGTTCCGCAAACCAGAATTTCTGTACCATTTTCTTCTAAAACTTTGAGGTCTTCCACAGTATCTGCACCATTGACTGCCAGTTTTGCACCGCCATTATATAAGAGGACGGTATCTGGCGCACGGTCGAGCTGTGTCAGCGCATACACAAAGCCTTTCATCAGCGCAGCACCCAAAGTATCATCCCCCACACCCATGCAATTGGAAGAAATGACAACCACGGTGGGCTGTGTGCTGTTTTGCGGTGGAAAAGGCACTGGCTCAAGCTCCTGTAAAGCCTGCCCCAACGCTTCACCAACCTCTGCCATTACAGCAGACAATACATCTGTGCTGATAGGCTGAATCAAAATGCGAAAACCGCCTTCAATCTCGCTCGATTCCGCATATAGTCCCATCTTCTGCGCCATTTTTTCTATGTTCTGCCGTGCAATCTCGTTATCTACGATCGCGATTACAGGCGTGCCCCGTTCCTGAATCGCCTTCTTGGTCTCGATTACAGGCTGTGGGCACAGCTTGCCGCGTGCATCTACAATCGTTGCCATAGTTTCCTCCTCATTTTTTCAATCTGTATCTAAGCCTCTGCAATGATTTCTGTATCCATGCGCGGGATGAGTTCGCCAATTCTGCCACACGGCAGACCAAAGGCAGAAATTTCATCCACAAACGCATCTGCCGCATCTGCATCCATTGCAAACAGCAATCCACCTGAGGTTTGTGGGTCAAATAATAGTTCTTCCTCCGCAAAAGACAGCCCCTGCATCCGGAGTCGTCCATCTGTAAAATTCCGATTGCGCTGTGCTGCCGCAGTCAAATAAAATTCGTCTGCATAAGTATGCGCCTCAGGGATCACAGGCAGACGGTGCGCATAAATTCGTGCAGAGATATCTGGGCGCAGCATTTCATGCAAATGCCCAGCGAGTCCAAATCCTGTCACATCCGTGCACGCATGAACCGGATACTTGTCTGCTGTCTCTGCCGCATACTTATTGAGCGTTGTCATCGAGCGTACCGCAAGTGCGAGTATATCTTCTGATGCTGCATCCATCCGCGCCGCTGTGCAGACGAGACCCACCCCAAGTGGCTTTGTGAGCACGAGCGCGTCACCCACTTTACCTGTATGGTTTGCACGAATTTGCTTGGGATGCACCACACCGGTCACGGACAGTCCATATTTCACTTCACTGTCTGCGATTGAGTGCCCACCAGCAAGCGAGCCGCCTGCCTCCATCACTTTTTCATTGCCCCCCTGCAAAATTTGCCCCAAGATGTTCAAATCCATCTGTTCTGGAAAGCAGACGATATTGAGTGCCGTGCGCACCGCTCCGCCCATCGCATAAATATCGCTGAGTGCATTTGCAGCGGCGATCTGCCCAAAAATATAGGGGTCGTCCACCATAGGTGGGAAAAAATCCAAGGTTTGTACGATTGCCAAATCCTCAGTCAATTGATATACCGCCGCATCATCACTGGACTCTGCACCAATGAGCAGCGCAGGATCGGTCGGGCGCGGCAGTTTGGATAACACACGTTCCAACGCTGCGGGTCCCAGCTTTGCCGTACATCCTCCACCACGGCAAAATGGAATGGCTTCCATTGTTTCACATCCCTTTAAAGTATTGCTGCACCAGTTCACCCAGTGCTGTCTGCGCTGCCTGTTCAAACGCGCGATACTGCGTCAATAGCTCTTGTCCAAATTCCGTGAGTACCGCACCCCCACCATGCACACCGCCAATTTTTCGTTCGATGATCTGTCGTCCGAATTGTACTTCGCTATTTTTTACGATATTCCACGCTTTATTATAGCTCATTCCCATCTCTGTGGCACTGTGGCGCAAAGAGCCATAGGACACGATCCCTTCTAACAATTGAGCAAGCCCCGGACCAAACACTTTTTCCCCACCATATTTCAGGCGCAATATTGTATCAACTGTAATTGGCTTTTCCATCTTTGTTATCCTTTCTGCCTGCTCATACATTTTCTCCATCAAAGCATCCTATTTAAAACATATACTTTACACTTTCATCAGAGAAATCCACAGATTCCAATACATACTCTTTTTTCATTTTATCATTCACCTAAACGAAAAGCAACCGTTCTTTTTCTTTTTGCATAACGCTGCTTCAAAGTGCCTGCAAAAAACAAAAGAACCCGCCAAAACAGGCGGATTCTTGAGGCTGTCAAAGAACTTTGACAGTCTTTCCATGGGAACCCCAGTCCCCCCTAAGATACAGAGCCAATCCGCTCCGCTTTGAGTGACTTGACCAGCAAGCTGGTCACAGCCTTAGTGGAAAGTGACTCACCGGGTCGCTTTCCACTAAGGTGCACGTTGCGCAAGTCAGGGCTGCGTCGCTCCATAATAAAAAGAGCACAGTGAACGGGGAATCTATGTGTGCCTTATATCCCCATGCCTAAAGGCAGGGGCTTTACGGCACTTTTGGTAATTTTTTGACACGCTGTTCTTTTGTTAGGATGTATCTGAAAACAAAGAAATTGACGAATTTTTCGCAGTGAGTGCGTAGATGCAAGGCAAAAAACGCAGGAATCCTTAATGGATTCCGCGTATTTTTAACACAGCAAATGCCGCTCATTGTAGAAAAAGACCAGAATTTCGACTTTTCAGATAACCTCTATTCCGATTCCGATGAATCATCCTTCTGCTGTGCAGCTTCTTGCTGGCGCTGTTTCATTTCTTCTTCCAGCTTTGCCAGTTTTTCCAGCATGGTCTTCGCTTGCTGCGAACCGCCTTCAGCCGCCTTGGTCATCCAGTTCTTGGCTTCTACCATGTTCCGGCCAACGCCTTCACCATTCCAATAAAGTGCACCTACATGATACTGCGCCGGCATATGTCCAGCCTCAGCCGAGCGGAGCGCCCAAGCAAATTCCTTGCTCGCATCCTTTTCCACGCCCTGTCCTTCGTGATACATCTGTGCCAGATGGAAACCAGCCGGAGCAAATCCAAGCTCTCCTGCCTTCTCATAAAGCTCGGCTGCCTTTTCCGGATTGATCTGACCACCAATGCCGCTTGTATACATATACGCCAGATTCATCATGGATTCCGGATTGCCGCCTGCCGCGCCGCGTTCAAACCAACGACGTGCCTGCTCATTGTCCTGTTCCACATGATCTCCCTTGGCATAGCAAAGCCCCAGCACACCAGCCGCCGCACCATTTCCACCATCCGCTGCAATTTCCAGCATATGCAGTCCAGCCTTTTCATCCTGCTCAATGCCGTCGCCATCGAGCAAACGCATACCACTGTAAAGCAGACCTTCCGGAGTCGCACCGCGCACGGTATCGCGGCGGGTTTCCAGCGTCTTGAGCAGAGGCTCTGCACGACGATCGCCAGCTTCCCGTGCTTTCTTCGCCCAGTCGCAAGCATTTTCCAGCAAAACAACGACCTGCTTCGGATCGCGCAGTCCCTGTGTGCGTTTCCAATAGAGGAGTGCCATTTCACGCAATGCATTGGCATTTCCATGATCTGCCAGCGGCTTCAGCAGTTCTTCTGCCTTTTCCAGATCGTTGAGCTCGCCCTCTGCATCACGGTATGCCATGCCGAGATATAGTGCGCCCTGATCTTCGCCCTGCTCATATGCCTTGCGATACCAGTCCATTGCGGTTTCCATATTCTTTTCAACGCTCTTACCTTCTTCATAGGCAACACCCAGCAGGATCATTGCGCGTGCATTGCCTGCTTCTGCTGCCTTCTGGTAGTAAGAGATCGCCTTCGGAAGATCCTGTTCTGTACAAGTGCCGGTTTCATTTGCCATACCGAGAAACAGAAGTGCACGGGTGCTTCCCTGCTCGGCTGCCTTGGTATACCATTCAAATGCCTTCTGCTGGTCAATGGCTACATCGCCTTCACCCTTTTCGTAATACTGTCCCAGTGCCGCAGTTGCCTCTGCAATGCCTTCCTCTGCGCACTGTTCATACAGTTCACGTGCCTTCTGGTGATCGCCTGCCTTGTATGCTTCCACAGCTTCCACAAAGTTCTCTTTTCCATTGCCCTGCATACGGATAAGATCTGACAGCATTTTGCGCGCCTTTTCCACACCCTGCTCCGCTGCCTTTTCCAGCCACAGGCGGGCACGGGTCAGCATTTCAGACTGCATCTCTGCATTGAGGTCGCGTGCACGCTCCAAATACCACAGACCCAGCTCATACTGTGCCTGTGCATAGCCCTGTTCTGCGGCTCTTGTGTACCACTGTACCGCTGCAACCGGATCTTGCCCGCAGCCAAATCCGCGGCGGTATGCGGATGCCAAAAACAGCTGTGCACGTGGATTGCCCTGCTCGGCTGCCTTCAAATACCAGCCAAATGCTTCTTCTGGGCGCGGCTCAAACTCGCCTTCGCCGCCATTTTCGCACAGAACGCCAGCCGAACACTGTGCACGTGCATGCCCCAGCTCTGCGCCCTTGGTGTACCAGCGCAGCGCCTTCTTGTAATCCTGCCGCACACCCTCGCCGTTTTCATAACACAGACCGAGATTAAATGCCGCTGCCGCAGAGCCAGCGCCAGCTGACTGACGGAACAAAAACGCTGCGTTCTGGAAGTCGCCCTTTTTGTAGTACTCTACGCCTTGGCGCATCCACTCATCGCGTTCGCTCTCTTTGAGGTTATCAATGAGCTGCTGTGCCTTATCATGTCCCTGCTCGGCTGCTGCCTTTGCAAGCGGCAATGCCTTGTCAAAATCGCGCTCGATCAGATCACCCTTGCTGTACATCAGTGCAAGGTTAAACTGCGCAGAAGCATCACCCAGATCAGCCGCCTTTTGCAGCCATTCTGCCGCCTTTTCACCATTCACCTCAAAACCAAGCCCCTTGATATAAAGGGTCGCAATGAACAGCATTGCACGCGGATACCCGAGTCTTGCGGCAGCGAGTGCACAGTCAAAGCTGCGCTGCAAGGAGCGCTCTACGCCCTTGCCCGCAAAAAACATTTGACCGAACTCAAAAATCGCCGCTGGAAATCCACCCTTAGCCGCCTCGCCAAGTGCCTCCAAAGCGGTGCTGTAATCGCCGCTTTCCCGTGCTGCCATACCTTTTTCATAGAGTGCAGTTGCCTCTTCTTCTGGAATAGTCAGCGTAGGCTGCGATGCAGCTGATTCTTCTGCTGCTTCCTCTACGGGTTCAAACATTGCATGAATCTCTGCGATTTTGGCTTCTGCCTCGCCGTGTCCAAGCTCTTTCGCGTGCTCGAGGAAATCCAATGCTTTTTCATATTCCTGCTCTTGGATCGCATCTATTGCATCTTCAAACAGTATTTTTGCCTGTTTTGCACGTTTTTTTTGTTTTCTTTCTTCAGAATTCCCAAAGGGCCATATCATCTTTTTGTCCTCCTCATAGCGGCATCTCAGTCCGCTCCTGTTTATCATTTTACCACACCCCTGCCTCTTTCACAAGAAAAGCGCGTCGCTTTTTTCAGAATGATAAATTTCTGCTATACGCTATGATTTCAGCCCTATTTTTAGGTCAATCGCGAATTTTGTTTTTCGTCCATTGACATAGTATACAAATTTTCGGGATATAAATTTTTTATTGCATTTACACTTTTTCTTGCAACTTCTTGTGCTTTCTTGTATATTTAAAGTATCAGATTCTATTGCGAAAAAAATTTTTTTGCTCAGAATAAAAAAAAGAAGAGGTGGTCATTATGAACAAAAATCCCCCATCCGACGCAGCATCTGTTTTTCAATACGAAGGCATTCCTGCGACAAACCAGCTGATTCCACTCGGTCTCCAACACGTTGTTGCCGCGATCGTTGGCATTGTAACCCCTTCCATCTTAGTCGCAAACACCTGTAATATCGAGGGTGCAGACCGAACTTTGCTGATTCAAGTCTCCCTTTTGGTGACAGCACTTGCAACACTCTTGCAGCTTTTCCCGATTTTTGGACGCATTGGTTCTCGTCTTCCAGTCATCATGGGTATCAGCTTTGCATATGTGCCTACGCTGCTCGCGATCGGCGGACAATTCGATCTCCCAACCATTCTGGGTGCGGAAATCATCGGCGGTGTCATCGCGATCTTGTTTGGTATCTTCGTCAAGCAAATTCGTGTACTCTTCCCGCCGCTCGTAACGGGTACCGTTATTTTTACCATCGGTTTGTCTCTTTATCCAACTGCAATCAAATACATGGCTGGCGGTGTTGGTTCCGAAAGCTTTGGCTCTCCGAAAAACTGGCTCGTTGCCGTTATCACACTCGTTGTTGTAACCGTTCTAAGCCACTTCTGCAAAGGCGTTCTCAAGCTCGGCGCAATTCTTTTCGGCATGATTGTTGGTTACATCGTTGCCTTTGCGCTTGGCATGGTAGACTTCTCGGCGGTCGGCTCAGCTGGCTGGTTCAATCTGCCGCAGCCCATGCACTTTGGTCTAAAGTTTGAAATCAGTGCCTGTATTTCGCTCGCGATCGTATATCTGGTCAATGCAGTGCAGACCATCGGCGACTTAAGCTCTACCACCATGGGCGGTATGGACCGTATGCCGACAGATAAGGAGCTGTCCGGTGGTATTATGGGACAAGGTGTTATGAGTATCGTTGGTGCATTGTTTGGCGGTCTGCCGACTGCATCTTACAGCCAGAATGTGGGCATCGTGACCATCAACCGTGTCATCAACCGCGCTGTATTTACTTTCGCGGCGATTATACTCGCAGTTGCAGGCTTTGTGCCCAAGTTCTCCTCTATCCTGACCACCATTCCACAGAGTGTTATCGGCGGTGCAACAATCTCCGTATTTGCAACCATTACCATGACGGGTATCCGTATGATTACCTCAGATGGTTTCTCCATGCGTTCGAGTGCTGTTGTTGGTCTTGCCGTTGCAATCGGTACTGGCATCACACAGGTACAGGGTTCGCTCGGCGGCTTCCCTGCATGGGTAACGACCGTATTTGGTTCCTCTCCAGTCGTGCTTTCCACACTGGTTGCGATCCTGCTCAACCTGACACTTCCAAAGGAAAACAAATAATTCCATACGCTTATAAAAACAAAAACAGAGCGGATCACCGAAATGATCCGCTCTCAGTTTGTCGAAAAAGTCTTTTCACTGTTTTGCCTCGGAGCGAAGCGACTTAAAATTTTCAAAATCCAAGGACATGCGCCTTGGATTTTGCCCACGACCCGCGCAAACGTGCGCGAAACCGAGGGTATCAGAGCCAGTTTCTACCGGAACTGGCTCTGTATCTAGGGGGACTGGGTTCCCCTGGAAAGACTGTCGAAGTTCTTCGACAGTCTCCAGAGCGGATCACCGAAATGATCCGCTCTGTTCTTTTCTAAAATGCTGAAATGCTGGAAAATTTTTCTTCCAAGCGTTTCTTTTATGCTTTTTTAGTGTGCCTCAGAAGCATAAGCTGCGATCAGCTTTGCAGTCTGCTCAATGTCTGATACGCTGCACATCTCGCTGGGAGAATGGATAAAGCGTGTTGGAACGGAAATTGCACCAGCCAGTGCACCCATTGCTGTCTTTTGCAGCATTGCAGTATCTGTGCCGCCGAACTGCAAAATCTCATGCTGTGCAGGGATCTCATGCTTTGCAGCAGTCTCATCGAGTGCACGCACGATCTCTGGGCTGCAAATGACAGCAGAGTCCATAATCTTGATTGCCGGACCCTGTCCCATATGGCAATCCATCGGGTACTGATGCTCTGGCAAATCGCCAGTATCGGTTACATCAACTGCAATTCCAATATCAGGCTCGATTGCAAACGCTGCTGGACCTGCACCGCGCAGACCCACCTCTTCCTGTACCGTGAATACAAAATACAGATCATCCTGTACGGTCTCTGGCAGCTGCTCCATTGCCAAAAGCAGGGAAACACAGCCAATGCGGTTGTCCATATACGGACCACAGATTACGCCATCCTGCTCAAACGGAGCTGCTGCGTATACTGCAAAATCACCTACGCGTACCTTGACATGCTCGCGATCCTTCGCACCTGTATCAACAAACAGATGGGAGATGTTCATATCCTTCCAGTCGGTCTTTTCTTCATAGGAGATTACACCGCGTGTGCCGTTTGCAAACTGCACCTGAATATTGATGAGGTCACGCCACGGCAAACCGCCAACCTGAGAAAAACGCACAAAGCCCTTTTCATCAATGCAGGTTGCAACCAGACCGATGGAGTCCATATGTGCTGCAAACATAATCTTCTTGCGGTTTTCGCCCACACCCTTCTTGTGGCAGATCAGGTTGCCGAGGGTATCTGTCTGGATGTTGTCGCAGTAATCGGCAGCCAGTGCGCCAATGACTTCGCGTACACGATCTTCACGACCAGACGGACCAAAAGCGCCGCCTACTTTGCTGTAATATTCAAAAACCTTAGACATTTGCGTCTCCTCCGATTTCCTCTAAAAATGCCTGTGCGGTACGATATACCGCGATGATATCACTCTCTGCCGCTACGGACGCAGGGGAATGGATATAACGCAGCGGTGCAGCAACGCCAACCGAGCGTACACCATCAATCGACTTGTGAATCTGACCTGCATCGGTTCCGCCCGCGATCATGTGCTTGGTCTGCCACGGGATATCACGTGCTTCACAGGCATCACGCAGCATTTCAAACAGACCTGCATCATAGATGGTACGACCGTCCATAAACGGAAGTACGGCACCCTTGCGCACAGCACATACCTGCTTGTGCTCTGGCGCTTGTGCAAGGTCAGCCGCTGTGGTTCCCTCAACGACCAGACAGAAGCCCGGACGAATCGCAAACGCCGCAGTTGCCGCACCGCGCAGACCAGCTTCTTCCTGTACGTGGAAGCTAAACCATGTGTCTACTGCTGGCTGCTCGCGCATGAGCATCAGCATAACAGCACAGCCCAGACGGTCATCGAGTGCCTTTGCCTTGACCAGACCGTCGCCAAATGATACAATCTCTGGTGCAAATGTGCCATAGTCACCGAGAGACAGTTTTTCTTCTGCCTGCTTCTTGCTTGTGCAGCCGATATCAATATAGAGATCCTTAATTTTCGGTGTCTGTGTGCGCTCGACTGGTGTTGTCAGGTGTACTGCCTTGATGCCGATGACACCCTCGATGATCTCGCCCTCGTCGGTGCGGAACTGAATGCGCTTACCGATCACGACACGCGGGTCAACGCCGCCGATAAAGCCAAACTTTACCATGCCATCTTCGGTAAACTTCTTCGCGATCACGCCAACCTCATCCATGTGTGCGCATACCATCACAGGACGCTCAAGCGGCTTTTTGCCCTTACGGAATACCATCAGGTTTCCCATAGGGTCGGTCTCAATGCAGTCTGCATATGGCATTGCTGCCTGAAGGATAAACTCTCTTACTTCATCCTCATAGCCTGCCGGACCAAACTTTGCACAGAGTGTGCGCGTCAGTTCCAGCAGCTCACGATATTCTTCCTGATGCATTACAGACGCACCTCCCCGTCAAACTTTCTCAAGAAATGATAGATCAAATCGCCAACAGCCTCTGCATCGGACAGCTTAATGGTCTCGATTGGTGTATGCATATAGCGCAGTGGAATGCCCAGAATTGCCTGTGCGGTACCGCGTGCCACAATCTGCATATCCCATGCATTCGTTCCAGTCTGACCTTCCATAATTTCCAGCTGGTAGTCCATGCCCTCTGCCTTTGCAGTGCGAATGAGCGCACGAGACAGTGCACGGTTCATGTTTGGACCCATGCCGATCATTGGACCACCGCCATATTCAAACTCACCCGGTGCGTCTGGGGTCTTTGCATGTCCAACATCGACTGCGATTGCATAATCCGGACGAATCTTGAATGTGCCAACGGCCGCACCCAGAGAAGTGACTTCTTCCTGTACGGACAGCAGAACGGCTACATCCACGTCAAGGTCTACCTTGCGCAGCTTTTCCAGTGCATGTGCAATTGCAGCCGCACCTGCGCGGTCATCCAGATTCGGGCCTGTAAAGGCATCCTTTGCAATCACTGGCATATGCGCTTTGTCTGCCGGAAACCAGATTGGCGTACCAATCGGGATCACTGGTGCTGCATCGAGCAGACCCGTATCAATACACATCTTATAAACTGGCAGAGCCTTATCCGACTCGCCTGCGCTCAGCAAATGCGGCGGCAAGCAGCTTACAATACCGTAAAGCGGGCCATCCGGCGCACCGATGGTAACTTCTGCACCCAGCAGCATACGCGGATCTACACCGCCAACGGAACGGAAGCGCAGGAAGCCACCCTTTAACACCTCTGTTACAACAAAGCCGATCTGGTCTAAGTGGGCATCGAGCAATACCGTCTTTGCATCCGGCTTACCTGAACGCACCAGACCGATCACATTGCCGAAACGATCGACTTCAATTTCATCACAGAGCGGCGCAAACAGATCCCGAACCCGCTCGGACTGCGCCCGCTCAAATCCAGTGACCATAGGAATCGCCAGCAATTGCTCAATTTTACTGCGCATGGATGCACCAAGCATCCCGTTTTCTATTTCATGCACGGCAAATTCTCCTTTGATGATAAATTTCTATCCTTTATTATATCTCGTTTTCCCTTGCGATACAATCCAAAATCTTGTAATATAAGAAGCATGAACAGAATTGTAACTTATGAATGGACAACTGAAAATGTGGGGACAACCGTTGAGCGCTTTTTACGCCGCCAAGGGGTTTCGCACCGTGTGCTTGTTGACTTAAAAAATACGGAAAACGGACTGTGTATTGACGGCGTGCCCGTCCGTACCATTGACTGTTTGCCTGAACATGGCGTACTTCGGCTCTGTCTGCCTGAGACAGACCGCAGCGACACCATCCCACAAGCAGATATTCCGCTTGAAATCGTTTACGAGGATGAAGATTTGTTTGTGCTCAATAAACCGGCTGGCATTGCGGTGCACCCCTCCCCACACAATCGCGAAAATACCATCGCAAATGGTCTCGCCGCCTTATACGCAAAGCGCGAACAACCCTTCGTCTTTCGTGCGATCGGACGGCTGGACAAAAACACCTCCGGACTTATCGTGCTTGCAAAAAATGCACTCTCTGCCGGACTACTCACCCAACAGGCAAGCCAAAAGCTCATGCGGCATACCTATCTTGCCGTTTGCAAGGGCGAGCTGCCTGCAAGCGGCACCATTGATGCCCCCATTGCGCGCGCGGAAGGCTCTGCCATTCGCCGCATGGTACATCCCGATGGCGACCGCGCTGTGACCCATTACGAGCGACTTTGTACACAGAATGGATATTCCCTCGCGCGTGTCTGGCTGGAAACCGGACGCACCCACCAAATTCGTGTGCATTTTTCCCATATAGGCTATCCGCTCCCCGGAGACTTTGTCTATTGTCATGATTTCTCCCGCATCGACCGCCACGCGCTCCATGCACACACCTTAACTTTGTGCCAACCAATCACAGGGGAAGCCTTATTCTTTACCGCGCCCCTGCCACCTGATATGCAGGCATTTTTCCCCAATTACACCTTCTAAATCCAACCTATGAAAAAATATGCTTACAGTCAAAAAGACCTTGACACTCCCCATGTCTAAAGACAGGGGATTCTCAGTTCGCTGACCGCAGCCTGCACCGTGCGAGGTCTTACATGATCTC
>JAHHRJ010000019.1 GCA_020025885.1 Butyricicoccus sp.
TGCAAGCTAACTATTTTTTACCGTGCGGGTGTCCAACTTGCACTTGCAATTTGCGCAAGAATCTATATTTTTCAGACAGCCCCTAATGAAGTGTTCAATTTGTTATTGCAATTTTCGACATCAATCAAAAAAGGGCGCAGTGACTTTTTTGACACGCTGAACAAAGAGCTTGCAGAAAGCAAGCTCTTTGGTTTATTTTATTTACTTACTTTGCAGTGTCTTTGCAAAACTATCCTTCAAGGTTACGATGCGGTTGTATCGACCATCTTCCTTGTCCTTAATAAAGTAGCCCATACGAACAAACTGCATGCGTGTGCCAGCCGGAACGTCTGCAACAGACGGCTCCAACTTACAGCCCGTCAGCTGCTTGAGAGAGTCTGGATTCAGGAAGTCCAGATAATCCTTGCCTTCTGGTACATCGCCAGTATTCTCCAAGGTAAACAGGTTGTCATACAGATAGCAGGAAGCATCAATGCCATGCTTTGCAGAAACCCAGTGGATCGTACCCTTGACCTTGCGACCATCTGCTGGCATACCATTTCCGGTCTCCAGATCTGCGGTACAATGCAGCTCAACGACCTCGCCATTTTCGTCTGTAATGACCTCATTGCACTTTACGATATATGCACCCATCAGACGAACCTCTCCGTCTGGCTTGAGGCGCTGGAACTTCGGAGGTGGAACCAGTGCAAAGTCGCTCTTTTCAATATAAAGCTCGCGGGTAAACGGAACATCGCGTGTGCCCTCTGCCTCATTCTTTGGATTGTTCGGTAGTGGGAATACCTGGGTCTTATCCTCTGGATAGTTGGTAATCACCATCTTGATCGGCTCTGTAACTGCCATGCGACGCAGTGCAGTTTCATTGAGCTCTTCACGAATGCAGTGCTCCAACAGACGGATATCCACCAAAGAATTTGCCTTTGCAATACCAGCGCGGCGTACAAACTCCAGAATGGAGGATGGGGTATAACCACGGCGGCGCAGACCGCAAAGTGTTGGCATACGCGGATCATCCCAGCCCTCTACATGGTGCTCAAATACGAGCTGACGCAGGTAACGCTTGGACATAACCGTATTGGTTACGTTCAGACGTGCAAACTCACGCTGCTTCGGATGGTGCGGAAGCGGGCAGTTGTCTACAACCCACTCATACAGGGGACGGTGGTTCTCAAACTCGATGGAGCACATGGAGTGTGTAATGCCTTCCAGTGCGTCCTGAATCGGATGTGCAAAGTCATACAGCGGATAAATGCACCAAGTATCGCCCTGACGATGATGGTGGGCACGCACGATACGATAGATCGCTGGATCACGCATGTTCATGTTCGGGGATGCCATATCAATCTTTGCACGCAGGGTCTTAGAACCGTCTGCAAACTTGCCTGCACGCATATCCTCGAACAGCTGGAGATTTTCCTCAACCGAACGATCACGATATGGGCTGTTCTTGCCCGGCTGCGTCAGGGTGCCACGGTAATCGCGAATCTCATCCTGTGTCAGGTCACAAACATATGCCTTGCCTTCCTTGATGAGTGCAACTGCACAATCATAGCAGGTTTCAAAGTAGTCTGAACCATAGAAGATGCCGCCGTTCGGCATTTCGCCAGTCAGCCACTGGATATCTTCCTGAATGGACTGTACATACTCGTCATCTTCGCGTACAGGGTTTGTGTCATCAAAACGCAGATTGAACTTTCCACCATACTTCTGTGCGATCGACCAGTTGATATAAATTGCCTTTGCAGAACCAATATGCAGATAGCCGTTTGGCTCGGGTGGAAAACGGGTGTGGATCTGCTCACTCAGTCCTGCCGCAATGTCTGCATCAATAATATCAGTTAAAAAGTTTTTCACTTCTTCCATAGCTTCAAAAGAACCCCCTTGGTTATATTTTTCTATGCTACAACAAAAATTCTGGTTATTGCGTTTATCTTGAGGAATACCCGTGTGTACTTCCAGATATTCTTCGTCCTCAGAGCCCTTACAGTGCTGCAATACAGCGGTTCAGACGTGCCTTGACCCGCTCTGCACCCATGATCTGCATTACACTCTGCATATCAGGCGCATTCTGGCGACCTGCAACTGCAATACGGATCACCATAGACACATCACCGACATGACCCTTGTACTGTTCTGGGTTCTGCTTATATGCCTTGGTTTCTGCTGCAAAGCCATGTTTTTCTGCAAGTGCCTTCATCTTTGCAAAGAAATCATCCGGAGTATCTGCTGCGTTAAACTCGAACTCAGACAAGATCGCCTTTGCGTCTTCCTTTGTCACATGCTCTGGCATGGTATAATCTGGTTGGAACAGTTCATCAAACAGGAAGTCCATATACGGCTTTACATCCGACCAAAGCGCAAGATCCTTACGCGGTTTCTTGCCGCCGCGTCCAATTGCCAAGAATGCACGGGTCTGCTCTGGATTGCCAACAAACAGTTCATGGAACTCCGGATCATTTTCGCTGCTCCAAGCCGTAACTGCGTCATAAACTTCCTCTGCTGTCATGCGGGAAATCACATTCTTAGAAACGTCCTTGAGCTTATCGATATCGAACAGCGCGCCCGAACCGCTCATTTTCTTTGTGGAGAATGGAAAATCATTCATTGGCTTGTCCGGATTTGCACGGCGCCACTCCTCAAAGTTAGAGTTGAGCAGTGTCATCAGGTATTCCAGTACAGAAGGTGCCGGATAGCCCTGCTGCTTGTAAAATGTGAGCGCGAGCTCCGGGTCTTTGCGCTTGGACAGCTTGCGCTTGCTTCCAGTTTCCTCGTCGATCTTCATAAGCTGTGCAGTGTGTGCATACTTTGGTGCCTTCCAGCCCATTGCACGGAACAGCTGCAAGTGGACAGGCAGCGTTGCCAGCCATTCTTCGCCGCGCACGACCACGGTAGTTCCCATAAGGTGATCATCTACCACATGTGCAAAATGGTATGTTGGAATGCCGTCGGACTTCAAAATAACAACGTCCTGATCGTTTTCGGTTACTTCCATCTTTCCCTTTACAAGGTCATCATGCTTGACCTTATTTTCAATATTTCCTTCGGAACGGAAACGAATGACATACGGTGTGCCCTTTGCAAGCTCTGCCTCGATGTCCTCCATCGGGCGATCACGCCATACCGCATACTTGCCATAGTATCCAAAGTTTTCCTTTGCCGCTTCCTGCTTTTCGCGCATTGCAGCAAGATCTTGCTCGGTTGCAAAACATGGATACGCCATGCCGCGCTGCACCAGAGACTTTACAAAAGTCTGGTAAATTTCCGCTCGCTGGGACTGTCTATATGGTCCATATGCGCCCGAGTCGCCTTCCAAAGTTGCGCCCTCATCAAACGGCAGACCAAAGGAAGAAAACGCGTCAATGATGGTCTGTACGCCACCCTCAACCTCTCTTTTTTTATCTGTATCCTCTATACGCAGATAAAACACGCCGCCGGACTGATGGGCAAGGCGTTCATCAACCAATGCACCATACAGATTTCCCAGATGCATGAATCCTGTCGGGCTTGGACCCATACGGGTGACCTTCGCGCCCTCCGGCAGCTCACGCGCCGGATACTGAATCTCTTCCGGCTGCTTGGTGATATGCGGGAACAGCTTCTCCGCCAGCAAATTATAATCCATGGTATCGCTCCATCTCTGCACTTTAAAGTTTCTTCACACTGTCGCTTTGCTGCACAGCTGTGGTTTGTTGTCTTATATTGTATCATAAATATACCAGAAATTGCAAGGCAGACATACCGCATGTTTGCACCTCTGCGCAGGTATAATGCAGCATTTTTTCGGCATACTGCTTATGAGGTGAGGAATCCATGAAAAAATACGAAAACCTTGGCGAGATGCTGACCACAAACCCTGCAATTTTTGATTACTATACCAGTCTGCCCACTTATATCCGCGGTATGATCGGTCACCGCAGCGAAAACATCCACACAGAAGAGCAGCTGCACGGCTATGCAGATAAACTACTGCGTGGGGATGACTGATAAGAAAAACGCCTTTCCTTTCAGAAAGGCGTTTTTCAGGCTGTCAAAGTTCTTTGACAGCCTCTTATTTACATTTCGTCTTGCTCTGCTTGATTGACCTGATAGCACAGCGTCATGAGATTATCTGAGAAATGCACATTTTCAACTGGAACACCTAAATTTTCCAGATGCAGATCCTGACCTGTAAAATTCCATAATCCGCGAATACCATGTGTCACCAGCTCTCGTGCAATTTGCGGTGCACAGTCAGCCGGTACGGTCAGCACCGCAATATCTGGCTTGTTTTGATCCACATACGCATATAACTCAGATACATCACGCACCGTAACACCATTCATGCCCTGTCCGATCGCCATGCGGTCACTATCAAACGCGCACAACAGACGGAATCCATTGCTTTCAAAATTAAAATTCTTCAGCAGTGCACGTCCCAAGTTACCCGCGCCAACCAAAACGGCTGTGCGTTGCTGTTTGAGTCCCAGAATCTCCTCCAGTCCTTCACGCAGCTTATCGATGCTATACCCATATCCCTGTTGTCCAAATCCGCCAAAGCAATTGAAGTCCTGCCGAATCTGAGAAGCAGTTAAACCCAGCATTTCTGCCAGCTTTCGCGAGGAAATCCGCTGCTCTCCCTTTGCTTTCAGTTCAGACAGGTGTCGGTAATACCGTGGTAAGCGCTGAATGACTGCGCGGGATACATTCTGATTCTTCTCCATCTAGGGACGACCTCCTGTTTCGTAACGCTTAAAGTGAGGCAATTGTTTCCAGCACATAGTCTGTAAACTGCTGTGCTGTTGCACCTGTGTCACGACCTGTGATTACATATTTTTTATTTTCAAACATGCAGATATCCAGTGCGCAATCGAGTTTGTTTGCCAGTTCGATCTCACCGATATGCTCCAGCAGCATCACAGATGCACGCAACACAGAAGATGGATCTGCATATTGTGCACGTCCTTCCTGCACCATACGCGGTGCAGATCCGTGAATCGCTTCAAACATTGCATATCGCTTGCCGATGTTGGCAGAACCAGCCGTACCAACACCGCCTTGGATCTCCGCTGCCTCGTCTGTAATGATATCGCCATACAGATTGGGCAGAACAAAGACCTTAAAGTCACGGCGGCGCTTTTCGTCGATCAGCTTTGCCGTCATGATATCAATATACCAGTCATCAAACACAACTTCTGGATACTCTTCTGCGACCTTTTGGCAGGTATCTAGGAACTTGCCGTCGGTTGTCTTGATGATATTTGCCTTGGTGACACAGGAAACGCGATTTTTTCCAGTCTTCTTTGCATAGTCAAATGCCAAGCGTGCAATGCGCTCACAGCCCTGTGACGTTGCAACTGTGAAATCCAAAAAGAGATCTTCTCCGATCTGCACGCCCTGTGAGCCGACTGCATAACCACCCTCGGTATTCTCGCGGTAGAATGTCCAGTCGATGCCAAGCTCCGGTACTTTGACCGGACGCACATTTGCAAACAGATCCAGTGCCTTGCGCATTGCCACATTTGCGGACTCTACGTTGGGCCACGGATCGCCCTTACGTGGGGTCGTGGTCGGTCCCTTGAGGATCACATGGCACTGCTTAAGTTCTTCCATTACATCCGGTGGAATGGCACAGCCAAGCTCTGCACGGCGCTCAATGGTCAGCCCATCGATCACGCGAAATTCCACCTTACCCGCTTTTACCTTGTCTGCCAGCAGTGTTTCCAAAACATGCTGACCCATGCCAGTGATCATAGGCCCGATGCCATCACCGCCGCACACACCAATTATAATTTTATCGAGCTTATTATAGTCCACAAAGTCTGCCTGCTCCTTCATTTCCTGAATGCGTGTGAGCTGGCTTTCTACGATTTTTTCAAACTGTGCAATGGTCTTTTCCGATAACATACCGTATTTCCTCCTTACTTCTGCTTGGCATAGTTGAGTGTACCGCCTGCAAGCAGTGCACCGCGCTGACGCGCCGAAACATCACACTCTGCAAAAAATGTTTTGCTGCCGCATACAACGGTCACTTGCTTTCCTGCGGCGATCTCCTCACGCACATGTGGCAATGAAATCACATCACCGAGGCTAACTGCATCATAATCTGCCGCATTTGCAAATGTCAGCGGAATGATACCAGAGTTTACAAGATTCGCTTTGTGAATACGTGCAAAAGACTTACAGAGTACTGCGCGTACCCCTAAGTACAGCGGAACGAGTGCTGCATGTTCACGCGACGAACCCTGTCCATAATTTGCGCCGCCAATAATAATACCGCCGCCCTCCGCTTCACAGCGTACAGGGAACTTCGGATCAACATTGATAAAGCAGTAGTTGGAATAATGCGGAATATTGGAACGGTATGGCAGCAGCTTTGCACCCGCTGGGAGAATATGATCGGTCGTGATATTGTCCCCAGTCTTGAGTACGATCTTTCCTGCATAGCTGTTTTCCAGCGCATGACCAAGTGGAAATGGCTTGATGTTTGGTCCACGGCGCACCTCCACGGTAGAGGGATCTTCTGCTGGCGGCACGATCATGTTGTCATCAATATCAAAATGCTCTGGCATCTCAATCTGTGGTGCGTCACCCAAAGTGCGCGGATCAGTCAGCACGCCTGTCAGCGCAGAAGCCGCCGCAACCTCTGGGGAAACCAGATAAATCTGTGCATCCTGTGTGCCCGAACGTCCTTCAAAATTGCGGTTAAAGGTACGCAGGGATACGCCAGCGGACTCCGGCGACTGCCCCATACCAATGCACGGACCACATGCACATTCCAAGATACGTGCACCTGCTGCAATGATATCAGCCAGTGCCCCATTCTTTGCGAGCATGTGAAATACCTGCATCGAGCCTGGGCTGATGGTCAGCGAAACATCTGGATGGATGTGCTTACCCTTTAAGATTGCTGCAACCTTCATCATATCGTAGTACGAAGAATTGGTGCACGAACCAATACAGCACTGGTTGACCTTGATTTCTCCAATCTCAGATACTGGCTTTACATTGTCTGGCATATGCGGCATTGCTGCAAGTGGTGCCAGCACATCCAGATCCACAACATACTCTTCGTCATAGGTCGCATCCGGATCAGATGCAAGCGGCTGATAGACCTCGCCGCGTCCCTGTGCTTCGAGGAATGCCTTTGTCACTTCGTCTGACGGGAAAATCGAGGTCGTTGCGCCCAGCTCTGCCCCCATGTTTGTAATGGTTGCACGCTCTGGCACAGACAAGGTCTTGACACCCTCACCTGCATACTCGATAATCTTTCCAACGCCGCCCTTGACGGTCATCTGGCGCAGCACATCCAAAATAATATCCTTTGCTGCAACCCAAGGTTTCAGACTGCCATTCAATGTGACACGTACCATCTTTGGCGTTGGGATATAATATGCACCGCCGCCCATTGCAACGGCAACATCCAAACCACCTGCACCAAACGCCAGCATACCAATGCCGCCGCCTGTCGGGGTATGAGAATCCGAACCAATCAGGGTTTTACCCGGTGCACCAAAGCGCTCCAAATGTACTTGATGGCAGATCCCGTTGCCTGCCTTGGAATAATAGATCCCGTGCTTTTTAGCAACTGTACCAATATATTTATGGTCATCAGCGTTTTCAAATCCTGACTGCAAGGTGTTGTGGTCAATATATGCAACCGAACGCTCGGTTTTGACACGGTCTACACCCATTGCCTCAAATTGCAAGTAAGCCATTGTACCTGTTGCATCCTGTGTCAATGTCTGGTCGATGCGTAGTCCAATTTCTTGTCCTTGCACCATTTCGCCATCCACCAGATGTGCTTTCAGAATTTTTTCTGCAATCGTCATGCCCATAATTAAATCGCTCCTTGTTTACGTCCCTGACGCAGTTATTTCTACGACCGCGCCCTGTATTTTTTCAAAAATACAGCAAAATCTCAGCTTCCACAGCCTTCTCCACTCCGGCATGGTGTGCCGCAGTGCCCAATTTTTGAATATGTTACCACTTTAACAAACTTTAAAGCCTTCTTTATTGTACTCCATCTACGCACAATTTTCCAGCACTTTTTTCATGCTCACCGAATTTTCGCATAGACATCCTCGCTGATTTCAGCCGTCGCAAAGGCGTTTTGTGCCGTCGTGCCCAAGTGCCCCACCTGATATTCATAGTACGCCTGTGCACCGATCATCGCCGCATTGTCTCCGCACAGGGACAACGGCGGCAGATACAGCGATACCTTTTTCTGCTTCGCCATCTCTGTCAAGGCACGCCGCAGCCAAGAATTTGCTGCCACACCGCCAGCGCAAACGATATGCTTTACCCCTGTCTGTTCGATTGCGTGTGCCAATCTTGGCACCAATGTATCTACAACCGCCTGACAGAACGATGCTGCAAGATTTGCCTCATGGATCGCTTCGCCCTTTTGCTCAGCATTGTGTGCCAGATTGATGACCGCTGTTTTAAGACCTGAGAATGAAAAGTCCATCGGCGCATCCTTAACATAGCTGACTGGCAGTTTATATCCATGCGGGTCGCCATCCTGTGCCATCTTATCAATCTTGGGTCCACCCGGATAGCCTGCATCCAAAACACGTGCGACTTTATCAAATGCCTCACCTGCGGCATCGTCACGTGTTCCACCTAAAATTTCAAATTCCGTATAATCGCGTACCAATACGATCATCGAATGTCCACCCGACGCCACAAGCGTCAAAAACGGTGGTTTGAGATCTGGATACGCTAAGTACGCTGCCGCAATGTGCCCGCGAATGTGATGCACCGGAATAAACGGTTTTCCGAGTGCAAACGCAAGCGACTTGCCAAAGTTTGCACCCACCAGTACTGCACCGATCAGACCCGGCGCACAGGTTGCCGCAACTGCATCCACTTTCTCTTTGGAAATGCCCGCTTCACGGAGCGCCTGCTCCGTCACGCGCACCACGGCTTCCATATGTCCGCGTGATGCAATTTCCGGTACCACACCACCATACAGCGCATGTGTCTCTACCTGCGAATCAATGATGTTCGAGCAGATCTTTCGCCCATTTTCCACGACTGCCGCCGCTGTTTCATCACATGATGACTCTATCGCCAAAATTTTCATATCATGTCTCCTGTGTGTCCGCCGATGCGATCTGCCATGTCATGAGAACGGCATCCTCTGTCGGCGCACGATAAAAGTTTTTGCGTTGTCCCACTGGCACATACCCTGCCTTGGTGTAAAGCGCAATCGCTGGCGCGTTGGATGCGCGCACTTCCAGCGTTACAAAGCTGAGTGCCTGCTCCACTGCACACTGTGCCAGCTGCTGCAAGAGCTGCCTTGCCACACCGTATCTGCGGTGAGCTGGCAATACTGCAACATTTGTGATATATCCTTCGTCCAAAACCGTTTGACAGCCAACATATCCAACAGGCACACCTTGTGCATCGACTGCTACCAGGAAAATCCCCTTGCCAAGTTCTTCTCTAAGGGCATTTTCGCTCCATGGCGCATGAAAACACGCCCGCTCGATCTCTGCCAAACCTGCAAGATGTTCCTCCTGCATGGGTACGATTTGATAACTCATTTCTGCTTCTCCAGATTTTCGATCAATGCCTGTACGTATGTTTTGAGCTGCGCCGCACACGCCTGATAGGTTTCCAGCGTACCGCCAAACGGGTCTGCAACATCCTCACCTGCAAGCGTAAACACCTTATCCTCTGCCCATGGGAACGCTTCCACCAAGCGGTCATAGTGCGCCGCTGTCATGCATACCAAATACTTTGCCTGTCGCACAATCTCTTGGCTGAGCTGTCTTGCCTGATGCACTGTCAGGTCTGCGCCATATTCCTTTGCCGCCAGCACTGCGTTTTCTGATGCTGGCATTCCATCGTAGGCAAAGAGTCCGGCAGACTGCGCACAAAGCCCTGTCCGCGCCTGTCCATCCAGCACACAGAATAAGCCCTCTGCCATCGGACTGCGGCAAGTGTTGCCCGTACAAACAAAAACGATCTGTTCCATTGTAATTCCTTCTTTACTTACTTGGTTTCATACCAGCTATGCCCCATTTTTGCTTCTGCCACAAGCGGAACGCGTAAATCAACCGCTTTTTCCATCTCATCGCGCAGCAGAATGGAAACTTGCTCAGCTTCTGCCTCCGGTACTTCCAAAATCAGTTCATCGTGTACTTGGAGAATGAGACGCGCCGCACTGTCCTCTTTTTTCAGGCGTTCACTGACGCGCAGCATTGCGATTTTAATGATATCTGCCGCTGTTCCCTGAATCGGTGTATTCATTGCCGCACGTTCTCCAAATGACCGGAGATTGAAATTTTTGGAACTGAGTTCCGGAATGGCGCGGCGGCGGCCAAACATCGTTTCTACATAGCCCTTTTCGCGTGCGGATTGCTTGATAGATTCCATATAATGATGCACACCGGGGTACGTATCCAAATAGCTTTGAATGAACGCGCCTGCTTCTTTTCGTGTTACGCCAATATCCTGTGATAAGGAAAAGTCAGAAATGCCATATACAATGCCAAAGTTAACTGCCTTACAGCTGGAGCGCATTTGCGATGTAACTTCACGCACTGGTACGCCATATACCTTTGCCGCAGTCGTTGCATGGATATCCTGTCCCGAACGGAATGCCTCTATCATCGTCTCATCTTCTGCAATATGCGCGAGCACACGCAGTTCAATCTGCGAATAATCTGCATCGACCAGCACCTTACCCGGCTCTGCAACAAACATGCGGCGCAGTTCGCGTCCAAGCTCGGTGCGCACCGGAATATTTTGCAGGTTTGGATCTACTGAGGAAAGACGTCCTGTGGCAGTGACTGTCTGCTGAAAATGGGAATGGATTCTGCCATCTGGCGCAATGACTTTGAGTAAACCCTCTACATAGGTGCTTTTGAGTTTGGTCAGCTGTCTGTATTCCAGCACAGCTTGTACGATTGAGTGGTAGCCAGCAAGTTTTTCGAGCACCTCGGCATTGGTGGAATAACCGCTCTTGGTCTTTTTCTGCACAGGCAGCCCTAGTTCATCAAAGAGCACTTCCCCCAGCTGTTTGGACGACTGAATATTAAAGGCATGTCCAGCCGCTTCATAGATTTCATCGGTCAGTGTCTGAATGCGTGTATCTAGTTGTTCTCCAAACAAGCGCAGCTGGTCAGCGTCTGCCTTACAGCCAACATCCTGCATTTCTGCAAGCACAGTCATGAGCGGCATTTCCATATCAAAAAACAACGTATCCATTTTTTGCAGTTTGAGCTGTTCTGCCGCTTCTTCATAGATTTTTTGGACTGCCTGCACGCAGACCGCCATCATTTCCAGTGCATCCTGCTTGCCGCCCAGCGGTGAGAATGCATCATCAGATGCCAAATCTGCCTTTGGTAATTCCTGATTGAGATACGAGAGTGCCACACGCTCCAAATCATATGTCGATTCGGTCGGGTTTAAGAGGTATGCTGCAATACTGGTATCAAACCAGACACCCTGCGCTGCATACTCTTCCGCAAGCAATTCGATATAGGCTGGCTTTGCATCATGCATTACAAGGCGAATGTCTGTGCTGAACAAACCTGCAATGATCTTGTCAAAATCTTCTACTGCAAAGGTGTCCGCACACAAAAGCCATACAGTATCCGCATGAATTAATGCAAACGCGGAGAGTTTTGGTGCCGCAAACAGAGGCACATACTCCGCCTGCTCCAGCCCTGCAAGCAGTTCCATTGCTTTTGGCAGGTCTGTGACTTCCTCGCGCGGCAACTGTTCCACCATCTCCGGCAGTCCGGTTTGGCTGATACCAAGACGCGTCAGGAAAGTCTTAAATTCCAGACGAGTCAAAAGACTATACAGTTTTTCTTCATCAATAAATGCTTCTGGCAGTGCCTTCATGTCAATTGGCAGCGGTACATCACGGCAGATGGTCGCGAGCCAATAGCTATCTCTTGCCGCTTGTTCGCCGTCAACCAGCTTGTTATGCAGTCCCTTTTTGATCTCGGGTGCATCCAGATTGGCGTATACGCCTTCCAATGTGCCGAAGCTGTGCAATAAGTTTAGGGCGGTCTTTTCACCCACCCCGGGAACACCGGAAATATTATCCGAGCTGTCACCCATCAGTGCTTTAAGGTCAATCAAGTGAATGGGCGCAAAGCCATATTCTTCTTTGAATACCTCTGGCGTGATATCACGGCTGGTGTTCTGCCCGCCCTTGGAGGAAACCAATCGCACGGTCGTCTTGTCGCTGACCAGCTGCAAACTGTCACGGTCTCCTGTGACGACCAGACAGGTATCGCCCTGTTCTTCTGCCTCGCGGCTGATGGTTCCAATGAGATCATCTGCCTCAAATCCTGCCAGTTCACAGCGGATAATGCCCATTGCGTCCAGCACTTCTTTTAATACTGGCATCTGCGCTGCAAGTTCGTCTGGCATTCCTTTTCGTGTTGCTTTATATGTGTCAAATTTTTCATGACGAAATGTTTTTGCCTTTACATCAAAACAAACGATCACACGGTCTGGTGTCTGCTCGTCCTGCAAGCGGAACAGCGTAGACAAGAAACCATAGATTGCATTGGTTGGCAAACCTTCGTGATTGGTCAGCATCCGCACGCCATAAAAAGCGCGGTTTATGATACTGTTTCCATCGATTACCATGATTTTCATTGGAGATACCTCCATTATAGGATTGATTCTATCCTATTATACGGCAAATCATGCCACATTACCAGACTTACAGACAGACTGACGAAAACTAAATCCAACACTCTATCCATTTAGCGGATATTTTTGTGTGTTATATATAAGCTTGCTCAAAATATATTAGGGGCTGTTTGAAAAATCGAAAATTTGTCTTTTTCTACAGGGAACGGCATCCACTGCGTTAAAAATACTCGAAATCCATCAAGGATTCCTGCGTTTTTTGCCTTGTGGCTGCTCGCTCCCTGCGAAAAATCCGTCAATTTCTCTATTTTCAAACAAGCCCTAGTGCTATATGCGTTGGTGCTATACTCATGACCACGATTTCAACCGCTGACGCGGTTTCCGATGTAAAGAATGGTTGACCAAACTGCTCTTGCAACTGTTTCATAATTGGGAAAATTGATTTTTCACATTCTTTGCCTGCTCCGCTCAACTTTTCCCATGCAGGGACTTGCAATCGCGTACAAGGTATGCTATATTGATACTATATCGAATATGATACTGTATAAAATGCGATGAACAGGAAAGTATCCGTACCCATTCTTTCCCAGAGAACAGCGGTCATCGGCTGAAAGCCGCTGTGTCAGAAGATACGGAGAAGTTCGCCTGTGAGCAGAAACACCGAACTTTTTTAGTAAGTGTTTCCGTCCTTCTCCACGTTACGGAGCAATAAGCGCGCGGTTTTTTCCGTGAAGCTAGGTGGTACCACGGAGCATCCAGCCTTCGTCCTAGTATGGGACGAGGGCTTTTTTGTTTCCCTACACCAAATCATATATCACAGCGAGTATTCGCTGCATCAATCAACGCATTCGCGTGACAAGGAGTGTTCTTTTATGAAAGCACAGCTCGAATCCATCCTCGAGCAGGCTCAGACTGATCTAGGCGCGGTTTCCTCTATGCGGGAGCTGGGCGATGTCCGAGTCAAATATTTAGGCAAAAAAGGCGAACTGACTGCAATCCGCAAGGGTCTGCGTGACGTTTCCCCAGAAGACCGTCCAGCAATGGGACAGCTCATCAATGATACCGTGAGCCAGCTGGAAGCTGCACTGGCAGCACGCACCGAGGCACTTGAGCAGGCAATGCTGGAAGAAAAGCTGTCCAGCGAGACCATTGACGTAACCATGCCGGGCAAGCCGCTTGCAGTTGGCAAAAAGCACCCGCTCAACGTCGTACTGGACGAGTTTAAGGAGATCTTCCTTGGACTGGGCTTCTCCATTGCAGAAGGTCCTGAGGTTGAGCTTGACCACTACAACTTTGAAGCACTCAATATCCCGAAGGATCATCCTGCGCGTGATACACAGGATACTTTCTATATTTCCGATAACGTGGTTCTGCGTACCCAGACTTCTCCCATGCAGGTACGTACCATGGAAAAGAAGAAGCCGCCAATCCGTATTATCGCACCGGGTCGTGTATACCGCTCTGACGCCGTTGACGCAACCCACTCCCCACTGTTCCATCAGATTGAGGGTCTGGTTGTAGACAAGGATATCCGGATGAGCGATCTGAAGGGCATCTTGGAGCTGTTTGCAAAGAAGCTCTACGGCGATGATACCGTAGTCCGTTTCCGTCCGCACCACTTCCCATTTACCGAGCCATCCGCCGAAATGGATATCCAGTGCTACCAGTGCCACGGTGAAGGCTGCCGCCTGTGTAAGGGCGAGGGCTGGATCGAGATTTTAGGCTGCGGCATGGTGCATCCGCACGTACTCGAAGCCTGCGGCATTGACCCGAACGAATACTCTGGCTATGCATTCGGCATTGGTCTGGAACGTATGGTCATGGGTCGCTTTAAAATCGACGATATCCGCCTGTTCTATGAGAACGACGTTCGTTTCCTGCATCAGTTCTAATTTTACTGCAATTTGTTTATTATCCATATTGGGAGGAACAAAAAATGAAACTGCCTCTTTCGTGGCTGAAAGATTATACCAGCATTGACGGGATCTCCTGCAAGGAGTATGCTGCTGCGCTGACCATGTCCGGTTCCAAGGTTGAGGGAATCGAAAACCTCGGCGCAGAAATTGACCGTGTTGTGACCGCTGAAATTCTGGCTGTGGAAAAGCACCCAGACTCTGATCACCTGATGATCTGCCAGCTGAATGTTGGTCAGGAAGATCCTGTCCAGATCGTCACCGGCGCACCGAATATCACCGAAGAAACCATTGGTCGTGTGTGCCCTGTTGCACTGCATAAGTCCACCCTGCCGGGCGGTGTAAAAATCACCAAGGGCAAGCTGCGTGGTGTTGCATCCAATGGCATGATGTGCTCTTTCCAAGAGCTGGGACTTGACCTTGGCTGTGTGCCATACGCTTGTGAAAATGGCATCCTGCTTCTGCCAGAAGGTACACCAGTTGGCGTTCCAGTTCAGGATGTACTGGGTCTGAACGAAGATGTCGTAGAGTTTGAGATCACCTCCAACCGTCCAGACTGCCTGTCTGTCATCGGTCTGGCGCGTGAGACTGCTGCAACCTTTAACCGTCCGTTTGCAATCAAGGAGCCCATTGTGAAGGGCTGCGGCGATGACATCAACAAGTATATCGCAGTGGAGATTCAGGAGCCAGAACTGTGCTCCCGCTACTCCGCAAAGGTCGTTAAGAATATCAAAATCGAGCCTTCTCCGGCATGGCTGCGTGAGCGCCTGCATGCTGCTGATGTGCGCCCAATCAACAACATCGTGGATATCACAAACTACGTGATGCTCGAATACGGTCAGCCAATGCACGCATTCGACTATGCTTGCCTGTCTGATGGAAAGATCGTTGTACGCCGTCCGCGTGCTGGAGAATCCATCCAAACGCTCGATGGTCAGGAACGTGCAATCACCGACGAAATGCTCGCAATTTGTGATGGTTCTAAGCCGGTTGCTGTTGCCGGTGTCATGGGCGGTGCAAACTCCGAAATCACCGACAGCACCAAAACTGTTGTCTTTGAGTCCGCTTGTTTCCATGGCGCAACTGTACGTCTGACTGCAAAGGCACTTGGTATGCGCACCGAAGCTTCTGGTCGTTTTGAAAAGGGTCTTGATCCAAGCCTTACCATGCCTGCTCTGCTTCGCGCATGTGAGCTGATTGAGCAGCTCGGCGCTGGTGAAGTCATTGATGGCACTGTGGACGTTTACCCAGGTGCATGTGCACCAAAGACCCTGCCATTCGAACCGCACAAGATCAACGCCCTGCTTGGTATCAAACTGACCAAAGAGGAGCAGATTGCATATCTTGAGCGACTGGAGTTTAAGGTGGCAAATAGCCTGGTAACCGTTCCGGGCTTCCGTATTGATATCGACCGCACCTGCGATCTTGCAGAAGAAGTTGCACGTATGTACGGCTATGAGAACATCCCGACCACCCTCTATGCAGGTGAAATGGTGCAGGGCGAATACACACCAAAGCAGCAACTTGAGCGTGCTGTGTCCTCTGTTTGCCGTATGGCTGGCTTTGATGAATCCATGAGTCATTCGTTCATCAGCCCAAAGTTCTATGACGCAATCAATCTGCCAGCAGATGACGTGCGCCGTATTTCCACAACCATCCTAAACCCTCTGGGTGAGGACTTCTCCATCATGCGCACCACCGTCCTGCCTTCTTTGCTGGACAATCTGGCACACAACCATGCACACCGTAACACCACTGCTTGCCTGTTTGAGCTGGGCACAATTTATACCCCAACCATCAAGGATGGCAAGGCAGATCCTGATATCCTGCCACACGAGGAAAAGATCCTGACCATGGGCACCTATGGACAGATGGACTTCTTCCAGTTCAAGGGCATCGTCGAAGCTCTGTGCCGCGAACTGAATCTGAATGATGTTTCATTCTCCGCAGTCCGCGACAATCCGTCCTACCATCCGGGTCGCTGTGCAGAAGTTTTTGCAGGTGAAACCCGTCTAGGCGTATTCGGCACCATTCATCCACTTGTTGCAAAGAAGTACGGCATGCAGGAAGAAGTGCTTGCTGCTGAACTTGCGATCGATGCAATGTTTGAAGCTGCTGACCCAACCAAGCTGTATCAGCCGCTGCCGAAGTTCCCAGCTTCCACCCGCGATATCGCGGTTCTGTGTGACGAGCAGATTCCTGTCGCTTCCATGCAAAAGGCAATCGAAAAAGCTGCTGGCAATATCTTGGAGTCTGTTACCCTGTTTGACGTTTATCAGGGCGACCAGATCCCAACTGGCAAGAAGAGTGTTGCATACTCTATGAGCCTACGTGCCGCTGACCGCACCTTGACCGATGAAGAATGTGACCGCGCAATGAAAAAGGCGATCACCGCACTCGAAACTGAATTTAGTGCAGCACTTCGTGGATAAAAGACTTTACTTTTTCGACGAAATGTATTATCCTATATACAGAGCTTTCACAGAATTGAAAGGAGGCAGCCCAAATGCTCGATGGAACCAGAAAATTCAGCCTCGTGGATGATAAAAATACCGAGATGAAGCGCGTTCTTACTACTGTTTATGATGCCCTTAAGGAAAAGGGATACAACCCGATCAATCAAATTGTCGGCTATCTTCTTTCCGAAGATCCCACTTACATCACAAATCATAATAATGCGCGCAGCTTGATTCGCAAAATCGACCGCGATGAGCTTATGCAGGAGCTTGTAGCACATTATTTGCATAGCTGAGACACTCAAAAGAGTGCATCTTCTTGATGCACTCTTTTTATTTTTCGATCATTCACACTTTTGGATAGTTCTCATAAAAATATCTCTGATAAATTGTAAATTTTTAGTATATGCTTTTCCAAAAGATTATGTTAAGATTTCTATTCGGCAATCTATTTTTAAGTGCCATTGCAATCTTGGTCAGTATCATCGCCTGCAAAACCGGATTGACTTTCGCATTCATTCCGTGATACAGCTTTGGCACAAAAGGCACGTGTGTTGCCTGCCTATTTGTCCCCATCGTTAATATTAGCTGGTATACCATACAATCCGCGACTTGCGGACATTTCATTTCGCAGATTCTTGACTTTGATCCGGTGGCAGCGGGCATCACGATGATCTTCTCCGCGCTTATAATGGGTGTATTCCCACTCATTGGTATCAATGCCATTACGATCTTATGGTAGATATCATGCGCTACGCAAAAAATGTGCGTCAAACGACACTCAGTGCACTCATTGGTTTGATTGGCGGCAACAGCCTGCTTGTCATCTGCGGCGCGATCGCTTCGATCGCTGCTGGCAACAGTGACCTGACTGGTGTACTTTTAACTTTGGGTTTGGTCGTTCCCTCCATCATTCTCATGACCACCAATATTTTTACGACCAATGCGTCCAACATCTATTCGACATCGCTCAATCTGTCCAATACATTTCATATGGATCGCAAGGTGCTCATCAGCATCATTTTGGTAATCTCTCTGCCCTGCTCACCCTGACCAACCCCTATCAAATCGATTCTGTTCACTTTTATGAACCTATTGGGTGTCATCGTCTCCCTGCTCGCAGGCATCATTCTTTCTAACTTCTATCTTGTGCAGAAAGGTATTTATCAGCCGCTTGATGAAGCCCACCTGCGTGACTGGACGATTTTCCTTTGGCTGACTTGGATTCTTTCCTATGGTGTTGTTGTACTCTTGGAGCATTTCCATTTTGGACTAAATTCTCTCAATGGTATCCTCGCTTTCAAAGAGTCTTAAAGGAGTGATCGTGATGAAACAACAGACAAATCTTACAAAATATAAGTGGATGGCGTTTTTGGACTGATTTTAATGGGTATCGGTTCTTTTATGTCCTACCTTGCACCAACTGCTGTTTTATGTAATGTCGGCAGTGCGATCCTGATCCTTAGTATCATCATCATGGCATATGCGTTCTATTTTTGGTGCCCCTGATTGACTTTATGGTAATACCATGATATTCTAGGTACAGAAATGGGGTGGTCTTATGGCATTACAATCGATTGATCACATTGATCTCAAAACAAAAACAAAACAAACACTTTTAGAACATATTCATTCTATGGATCTGCGCCAAGACAACAAGCTCCCACGGGAGGAGCAGCTCTGTCAACTGCTCGGTGTCAGCCGTGTCACACTACGCAGTGCACTCAATGAACTTGCATCAGAAGGTGTGATTCTCCGCAAACAAGGCAAAGGTACCTTTGTCAACCGTACTTGTATTGGTCTGACAGCCCCAATCAATCCTGCCATGCATTTTGGAGATATCATCGCACGCAGTGGGTATACACCACATGTCCAGATGCTTGGATGGCAAGTCTTCCCTGCAACGCCAGAGATTGCGCTTTCACTGGATATTCCAGAAGCAACATCCTGTATTCGTGCACAAAAGATATTCTATGCAGATGCACACCCCTGTGTTTACTGCGAAGATATCTTGCCTGCGGCGATCTGGGGAGATGCCCCCATGCCGAACACCGAGGACTCGCTCTTCCAACTCATCTATGAGCGCTGCGGACGTAAGGTTTCTTGGGATAAGATGGAGCTGCAAGTATGCACGAGTGATGCACTGCCCGATCTGCATTTGTTTGGAGAACACCATCCCCTGCTGGTCATGAACAGCGTGATCTATGATACGGACGATGTCCCGTTGTTCTTTGCTTCTGAGCACATTGACACACAGCTTTTAACGCTCAGTCAGATTCGTCAGCGTGAATTTTCCTACATCAATCCAGAAAACAAATGAGGATGCAATCGATCAAAGCGGATGCTGTAAGGTATCCGCTTTGGTTTTTCTATTTTATGTCATAGAAAAGGATTTTGTTGTAAAAGGTCACTCTATATGATATCCTAAAAGCACAAAGATGACAAAATCCAAGGCACATGTCCTTGGATTTTGAAAATTTAAGGTCGCTTCGCTCCAAAATAAAAAGGGTGCAGTGACTTTTTTGACACGCTGGAAGAGAGAGATTCAAAATCTCTCTCTTTTTATTATCGTTATGCATTTTCTGAAAACTCAGACAGCCGCAAACCTTCGTTATGATCTTCTGCCCAACTGATATTCCATGGGCTTGTGAAGAGGAGCAATAGGTTATCACGGAAATCCTGTACCACGCGGGTATCCGAGGTGAGCATGAGCTTCTTATAGTCAAAGTCTTCCTCATCGTTTTCGATCCAGCGCAGATGTTCATATGGCAGGTTATCACGAATGATATCTACACCATATTCGTTTTTCAGGCGGTATTCGAGCACTTCAAACTGAAGCTGTCCAACAACGCCAACGATAACTTCTTCCATACCAGTATTGGGTTCATGGAAAATCTGGATTGCACCTTCCTGTGCGATCTGTGTCACACCTTTTACAAACTGCTTACGCTTCAAAGTATCCTTCTGACGCACCGATGCAAACAGCTCCGGCGCAAATGTCGGAATACCTGAGAACGTGCACTTTAGCTTAGGGTCACACACGGTATCACCAATAGAGAAGATACCCGGATCAAATACACCGATGATATCGCCTGCATAGGCTTCATCTACGATGGAGCGATCCTGTGCCATCAACTGCTGCGGCTGTGCGAGCTGAATCTTCTTTCCGCCCTGAATGTGATACACTTCACGACCGCGCTCAAACTTACCTGAGCAAATACGCATAAACGCAATACGGTCACGGTGTGCCTTATTCATGTTTGCCTGAATCTTAAAGACAAAGGCAGAAAAACGTTCATCAAACGGATCAACCACGCCGATGTCAGACTGACGCGGCAGCGGCGAAGAAGTCATTTGCAGGAACTTCTTTAGGAACGGTTCTACACCAAAGTTGGTCAAAGCCGAGCCAAAGAATACCGGAGACAGCTTGCCGTGGCGTACTGCTTCGAGGTCAAATTCATCTCCTGCACCTTCGAGCAACTCGATGTCATCAGCAAGCGTCTGGTACTGATCGTCAGACAGCAATGCCTTGAGTTCATCCGAGCCGAACTTGAGGTGTGTTGCGGTCACTTCGCGTCGTGCATCTACGCCCTCGAATGCGATCACTTCATCGTCCTCGCGGTCATACACGCCCTTGAACTCTTTACCCGAACCGATCGGCCAATTGACCGCATAGGTTCCGATGCCAAGCTCGTTTTCGATCTCCTCCATCAGTTCGTATGGGTCGCGTGATTCGCGGTCCATCTTATTGACAAAGGTGAAGATCGGGATATCACGCATCACACAGACTTTGAACAGCTTTCGCGTCTGTGCCTCGACGCCCTTAGAAGCGTCAATGACCATGACTGCCGAGTCCGCTGCCATCAGGGTTCGGTAGGTATCCTCCGAAAAATCCTGGTGACCTGGGGTATCCAGAATATTAATGCAGTAATCGTTATAATGGAACTGGAGCACGGAAGAAGTAACGGAAATACCACGCTGCTTCTCGATCTCCATCCAGTCAGATACTGCATGGCGGGAATTCTTTTTTCCCTTTACCATACCAGCTTCCTGAATTGCACCGCCGTACAACAGGAATTTCTCAGTAATGGTCGTTTTACCGGCGTCAGGATGCGAAATGATCGCAAAGGTGCGTCGGTTCTGTATCTCTTGTCTCAAATCGGACAAAGTCGATTCCTCCAAAACTCTAAATCTCTCGTCTGCCTTCCAGTGCACGCATCAAGGTAACCTCATCCACATATTCCAGATGACCGCCAACAGGAATACCATAAGCAAGACGGCTGACCGCAACACCAAAAGGCTTTAAGAGGCGCGCCAAATACATAGCAGTCGCCTCTCCTTCGGTGTCCGGATTGGTTGCGATGATGACCTCACGCACATCGGTATCTGCGACGCGCTGCAACAGCTCACGAATGCGGATATCATCTGGTCCCACATGGTTCATGGGTGAGATCACACCATGGAGCACATGATAGAGTCCATTAAATTCGCGTGTGCGTTCAAACGCCAATACATCACGCGGATCGGTTACCACACAGATCACCCCTGCATCCCGATTGGGATTGGAGCAGATAGGACAAACCTCTGTGTCAGTCAAATTCTGGCAAACCTTACAGGTAAAGACCGTGCTTTTTGCCTGTACGATTGCTTCAGAAAACCGCATTGCATCTTCCTTGGGCATATCCAGCACATGAAACGCAAGACGCTGTGCTGTTTTCTGTCCAATGCCGGGCAGACGGGCAAATTCTTCGATTAACCGCTCAACCGGCGGCGCAAAGAATTTCATTCCTTAGAGCACACCCGGGATACCGCCGCTCAGACCGCCGGTAATTGTACGCATGTTGTTCTCAGACTGCTCCTGTGCCTTACGCAGCGCCTCGTTGATCGCTGCCATAACGAGATCCTGAAGCATCTCGATATCTTCCGGATCTACGACCTCAGGCTTGATCTCGAGGGACTTCAGAGAAGTGGTGCCCAGTACAACAGCCTTAACAGCGCCACCGCCAGCGGTTGCCTCAGTCTCGGTCTGTGCCATTTCTTCCTGTGCACGCAGCATTTCCTGCTGCATCTTCTGTGCGTGCTTAATCATGGCCTGCATGTTCATGCCGCCGCCCATTCCACCAAATTTGCCCTTTGCCATTTTGAATTCCTCCTAAAAGTTAAAACTCTGTGACGTGAATGTCAAATTCTTTTGCTCTTTCTAAAATCTCGTCAGAAGCTGCCGTATTCTGTCGGTGCGGTTTTTGATTCGGCTCAAATATTTTGACCCGAACCGCCGTACCTGCCACAGTGGTCGCAATCTCTGACAATCTATCGATGGTCGGATGTGCTTTTGCAAGCCCAGCCGTTACATCATCTTCACAAAATACAAGTACCTGCCCACCATCTAATTCTGCGTGGGATGAAATTTGCAAACAGGTCAGCGCACCCATGTTGATGACGCCACTCGCCTGTTCGAGCACCCGTTCCCAAGCGCTCCATTCTGTGCGCGGTGGTTCTTCTTCTATTTCCGGTGGTGCAGGCTCCAGCACTTTTTCTGCCGCTGGTGGTGTATCAACGACTGCTGGTGTTGCAACTGGTGCAGGTATCCCAGAAACCATAACAGGAACGCCATGTTTTACCTTTTCCTCCAAGGCTTCCACGCGACCTTCCAGTGAGTCATACGCCGCCCCGCCCATGGTACACAAACGGATCAGACTGAGCTCGGCCTCCACGCGGCGATTGCTTGCCGCCTTAATCCTGCCTGCCGCATCCTGTAAGATTCGGCTATATGCGATCAGCTCCGGGGAGGCAAGTCCTTCTCCCAAAGCCGTCAGCTGTGACACAGTATATGCTGGAGAAATCATTCTCTCAGCCTTTTCGCTTGCCGTCTTGACCAACAGGATATCGCGAATCAGCCCCAACAGCTGATCCATCACACCAGAGAGATCACGTCCGGCTTCATATGCCTGTCCGATCTCAGCCACTGCCGCCGCAAGATCTCCGCACTTAACAGCTTCCATCAAACGAATGGTATCTGTCGTGCCCAAAATGCCCAGACTCTTTGAAACTGCCTGTTCATCTACGGTCTCACAGCCAGCGGTACGGTCAAGCATGGATAACGCGTCACGCATTGCACCATCTGCCAGACGTGCAATGAGCTGTGCCCCGCCCTCTGTCAGATAGATGTTTTCATTTGCCGCGATCTGCAAAAGACGGTCTGCCATTGCATCTGCGGTAATACGCCGAAAATCAAACCGCTGACAACGCGATAAAATAGTCGCTGGGACTTTATGGATCTCAGTCGTTGCCAAAATGAACATCACATGTGCAGGCGGTTCTTCCAAGGTCTTGAGCAGTGCATTGAATGCACCTGGAGAAAGCATGTGTACCTCGTCAATAATAAAGACTTTCTTGCGCACAGCGGTTGGTGCATATCGCACTTCATCACGGATCTCGCGCACATTGTCTACACCATTATTGGAAGCAGCATCGATTTCCACAACATCGAGCACCGAGCCATCCAAGATCCCCTGACATGCAGGGCACGTATTGCACGGATCTCCATTTACAGGGTGCTCACAGTTGACTGCACGCGCCAAAATCTTTGCGCAAGTCGTTTTACCTGTTCCACGTGTGCCCGTAAACAGATATGCATGAGACAGCCTTTCTGTACGAAGCTGTGCGCGCAGCGTATCGGTGATATGCTGTTGTCCGATGACATCAGCAAAGCAGAGCGGACGCCACTTACGATACAATGCCTGATACATGGTGTGCCTCCCTTATGTGGAATGAAAAAAATGGGCAGATTCATCACCTGCCCACCTTTCCAACGCTTTCTACTGTCATGCAGTGCCCTGTAAGACCGCACACCAGAAGATCGAAACGAACATCCAGACAGCCTTTTTACCAAACCAACTCAAAATCGGCAGTTCTGTGGCACACGCAGGGTTCTGTTTAATGCTGCTCGGTTCCCCGCCTGACATGATTCACAGTCCCACGTTGCACAGTACCAATCTCTCATCGTCGACTCGTTAACTGCAAGCATCCAGATGCCGCCCCTCCCAACCGGGATTCAGCCCTGCTATAGCGGATTGCAGGAAAAGGGCACCGCTGCCGCCCCACCTAGTGCAGCCTTACAGGACACTACATAACATACTATCATATTATACTATAACTTTATCCTGATTTCAAGACCCAACTTGTGTCAATTTTCAGGATCATCTTCTTCGCTCTCTGTATTATCAGCAGGCGGCGTTGTCTGTTCGCCTTCGGATGGAGACTGCGATTGTGTGTTCTCGCCCTCGGTTTCCTCAGATTCTCCTTCTTGTGGTTTTTCTTCCTCATGATCTGAGAAGAAGGAATGCTTGCCGTGGCATACACCCAGGGAACCACCTGAAACGATTACATCACCCGAACCGACCGGCTCATTGTCACCACTAAAGGTATATGGTGCATCCTCGATCGATGGTGAGAAATCAATCGGGAATTTGCGTGTGAGATCAAGCTTTGCCACGGTTCTCGTGCGCCAGCATCGTTTGGTCGCAATGAGTCCTGTATCACGGCAGATCTTCACATACTTATGCAGATTGCATTCTTCCTTCGGCTCGTCACCCTTCCAGAAACGACCGGTTGAAATGCGGCTGCCGCGTACATCGTCCGCGCAAGCGCTAACTGGTGCAAGTCCGCTGTCCTCACAATAGCTTGCACGAACAAAATTGGAATCGTCTCCCATATCGAACCGTGCACTTGGCAAATCCTGATGGATACGCCGCATGACCGTTGTCCAAAGAGAGAGTGCCGTATTGCCCGATATACCTTCCAAATTATAGCTTTGGTCGTAACCAAACCAAGTTGCACCTACATAGTATGGGGTCAGACCACAGAACCATACATCACGCTTGGAAGTTGTCGTACCCGTCTTACCCGCAGTCTCGATGCCATCGATCGTTGCTCGGCGCCCTGTACCAGAATTTGTAACTTCCTTGAGCACATCCAGCATATAGTATGCAGTTTTTTCATTCTTAAATGCATTGATCTCAATCGGTGTCGTATAGTCAATGAGCACGTTTCCTTCGCTGTCCTGTACCTTAGAATAGGTGCGGGAACCAGAATACTTGCCATTGTTTGCAAATATGGTGTAGCCTGCCGCCATTTCGCGCACAGTCGTACCACCATTCATACCACCGAGCGCAAGTGGTGCATAGTCGATATCTGCATTGGGGTTCATGTGTGTAAAGCCCAGTGTATCATGCAGGAATGCATAGGAACGCTTGGGCGTGATCATATCGAGCACACGCACTGCCACGCTATTAATCGATCGCGCAACTGCATTGCGAATGACCATCTGTCCTTGATAACGTCTGTTGTCATTGCGTGGCCAAGCCTTGTCGTTATATACCTTAAACGGCATATCTGTCACAACAGAATATGGCGTGATCAAGCCGTCATCCATCGCAGGACCGTAGACTGCAAGCGGCTTGATCGCAGAACCGGGCTGTCTTGCCGTCATCGTTGCACGGTTTGTCAGGAGACTTCCCTGCTTCTTGCCGCGTCCGCCGACAATGCCCACGATATTTCCCTGTTTGTCTGTGACCACCATGGCTCCCTGTGGAATCGCGCCATTCTTACGCGCTCTTGGGAAGTTTGCATCATTGATGAACACATCGTCCATGATCTTCTGGATGTTCTGATCGATCGTCGCATAGATCTGCAAACCGCCGGACATGACACGAGAATGCGCGAGGTCATAGGAAATACTCTGCCTTTGTTGTAGATCCTCGGTCAGCTCTTGAATGATCGCCTCGGTAAACCAAGAATACGGCTGATTATTCTGCTGCTTATAGTCATCCGACTTATAAACCAGCTCGGTACTCAGAGCCTCTTGGTACGCACTTTCTCCAATAAATTCCTGTTCCTTCATTTCATAGAGCACCGTTCTCTGGCGCTCCTTTACATTTTCAGGGTTTCGGAATGGATTATACCGCGTCGGTGCATTGGGGATGGATGCCAGCACTGCACATTCTGCAAGGTTCAGTTCGCTCAGCTCCTTGCCAAAATAGGTCATTGCTGCAACTTTGATGCCCGCCGCACGGTTTCCATAAGGGATGGTGTTAAGGTACATCTCTAGGATTTGGTCTTTTGCCGTATCTCCTAGATTTTTTTCCAATGCCAGCGCTTGGAAAATCTCATTGATTTTTCGTTTGACCGACTTATCGCTGTTTCCAGTCAGGTTTTTAATGAGCTGCTGGGTAATGGTCGAGCCACCGCCCGCACCATCATTGCCAGTTGCAAAGCCCTTGATCGCACCCAAGGTACGAATCCAGTCCACACCATGATGAGTATAAAAGCGTTTGTCCTCAATTGCTACGACTGCATTTTGCAGATCTTTTGGAATTTCGGACAGTTCCACCCATTGACGATTGACATCGCCTTCAAGGGTTTCGTACACCTCATATTCACCCGTATTCGCATTTTTCGCGTAAATCACGGTGGTCTTTGCCAGCTCCCTGCTGTAAGAGGATACGTCAATATCAGAGTTCGGCACAACACACATACCAATGTAAAATGCCAGCGCGATGCCGCACAGGCAAGCGGTCATGATCCCGATCAGCGGGATCGCAAAAATCGTCATCACGATTTTTTGTGCCTTGGAACTCTTTTTCTGTTTTGCCATATATTCTTATGCCTCCTTCTGCACGGCCGCAAAGGTCGCCGATCCCATGTATTTTCACGCACTGCGTGTACATGGCATATAGGCGAATACAGTATATCATATCTCTCCGAAAATTTCCAACATTTTTATTCGGTATGTATGATTCTCCAACCAAAAAGCCATACTGAATCACACCATCTATTCTAAAAATCAATTGTTTGGAGGGATATTTTATGCAAATTCACAATCGTTCGCTTGGCTTTAATATCGTCATCTTATCGCTCACTTTTCTCGCAGTGATCCTGCTTCTTTTTTCTTTATTATGGCCAAAACCCATTGCTTCTAGCACCCCCTTGCCTGAAAATCTATACACCGCAAAAAGTGTTGGGCATCAGGTTGTGATCTACCAAAGCGGGCGTCCGGAACCTATTATGATGACCGGAATCGATATCCGCACGCTGCCCCCTGTTGACCAACAGGCACTCTCCGAAGGCATTTCCCTGCGAGATGCCACTGCGCTTGCACACCTTTTGGAGGACTATGACGCATAACCGCTATCATATCACACCGTCTATTCGCATACAGTGTATCACAAACTGTATGGAAGGCGGTGTGTATCTTGTTCTTATCCCCCAAGCAGATGCGAAAGATCCGCTCGGTTCTGGCTGTTACAACGCTGATCCTCGCCCTTGCTGGTGCAGGTGCTTTTTATCAGGCACATTTTGGTCCCGTTTCCACTGTTTCAGCAGAGATCACCAACTGGGGTCTCTCCTTTCAGACCCCCGGTCAGCCACCCATCGGCAACGCATCTTCTAAAGAGTTGGAAGCCCTATCCGCGCGGTATTTGGGTGATCCCAGCAAGCCTGTCATCTATCTGACATTTGATTGCGGCTATGAAAACGGCAATATGCCAGCCATTTTGGACGCACTCAAAAAGCATCATGCGCCCGGCACATTTTTCCTCGTGGGAAATTTCCTGCAAACCGAGCCTGATCTTGTGCGCCGCATGGTCGAGGACGGGCATTTGGTCGGCAACCACACCATGACACACCCGGATATGTCGCGTATTTCTAACATCGACGCATTCCGTGCGGAACTGGAAGGCGTGGAAAAGCTGTATCAGGAGATCACTGGCTCGCCTATGCCCAAGCTCTATCGTCCGCCGCAGGGAAAATTCAACAAGGAAAACCTGCGGCAAGCACAATCCCTCGGCTATACCACCGTCTTTTGGTCACTTGCCTATGTAGACTGGTATGCAGATAACCAACCCACCCGCGAGCAGGCGTTTGATAAACTGCTGCCCCGTATTCATAACGGCGCGATCGTACTTCTGCACTCCACTTCATCCACCAACGCACAAATTCTGGATGAACTTTTGACCAAGTGGGAGGAAGCAGGCTATACGTTTGGCAAGCTGTCCGATATCGCCTTACAGCCGCTCACTACTTGATAGACGCAAATCAATTGCATCTGGTTCCATATTTAAAAGAAAAAGTCTGGGCGTTTCTGTCAAATGACAGACCCCCAGACTTTTTTATTTTTTAGGGCGTATCTGAAAACAAAAAAATCGACGAATTTTTCGCAGTGAGTGCATAGATGCAAGGCAAAAACGCAGGAATCCTTAATGGATTCCGCGTATTTTTAACACAGCAGATTCCGCTCATTGTAGAAAAAGATCAGAATTTCGACTTTTCAGATAACCCCTAGTTTGCGGTTTGAAGCTGCTTTTCTTCAAACGCAACACGACGCTTGACGTCTGCCATCACATCATCAAACATCGGAATATTCAGTGACTGTGCACCATCGCAAAGCGCACGCTTTGGATCGTTGTGCACCTCGATCATCAGACCGTCTGCACCCGCTGCAATCGCAGAACGGGAAAGCGGCGCTACCATATCACGACGACCTGCCGCATGGCTTGGATCAATGATAATTGGCAAATGACTCAGTGTCTTGATGAGCGGCACAGCTGAGATATCCAGATTGTTACGGATCATGGTTTCAAAGGTACGGATGCCGCGCTCACAGAACATCACGTTATGGTTGCCGCCTGCGAAGATATACTCTGCCGCCATCAGGAACTCTTCCATGGTTGCAGACAGTCCACGCTTTAACAGAATCGGCTTATTCGAGCGTCCCAGCTCTTTGAGCAGCATAAAGTTCTGCATATTACGTGCACCGAGCTGAATGATATCCACATCCGAGAACAGATCCAGATGCTTTTCACTCATGATTTCTGTGACAATCGGCAGACCAGTCTGACGCTTTGCTTCCAAGAGCAGCTTAAGCCCTTCTGCTTCCATGCCCTGAAAAGAGTACGGAGAAGTTCTCGGCTTGAATGCACCGCCGCGCAGGAATGATGCCCCCGCCTTCTTTACTGCCTCTGCAACCTCCAAGATCTGGTCCTCATTTTCAACCGAACACGGACCAGCAAACACATTAAAATATCCCTCACCGATCTTGCGTCCGCAAACCTCTAAGATGGTATCCTGCGGATGCATCTTGCGGTTGACGCTCTTAAACGGCTCTGTAACACGCTGTACCCGCTCGACAAGGTCATAAACCATGATGTCGCTCTCATCAATTCGGGAAGTATCGCCTAACAGTCCGATAATCGTGGTAGAAGATCCTTCGGAATAGTTGGTGTTCAGCCCCATATCATGGAAATGCTCAATCAAGCGGTTGACGCGTTCTTTATCTGGATTTGGCTTCAAAACGACAATCATGCTTCTTAATCCTTTCAGTAAAATAAAATAATGCCTAAATTTGGTGTACTGAAAGTCATTATAACATATTAGCAGATAAAAGCAACTGTTTTTAAATGTTTATTTTACATCATTTTCTTTAAAATAAGTATAATTATCTTGTACCATATCGCAAAATTCATCCCAACGATTTTCGGTGATCAGGCGCGCTGGACAAACTTTTCCGGAAAAATCCTGATGCTTTTTGAGTGCATCCATTCCCAGATCATGCTTATATAAGAGATATCCTGCTAAAATCGCGCCATTTTGCAGCGTCTTTTCATAGTCATTGTCCTCTGCCACACATAACTCAATGCCAATGCCGCTGGTGTTACCGCCCTCCGGCTGCATGCCATCGCCCGCGTGATACGCGGACTCATTGTCTGGAATGTGGTGATAGCCCTCATGATCATCTACGGTATAATGCCATGACAACTTTTCTCGCATCGCATTCTGATGAATAAACGCATCATGCCGCGCCGCATTGGCTCCCACAGTAAAATTATCTGTTTCATGGATCACAACATAGAGCACTTTGCGCTTTCCGTGAATCCGCCCAACCGCATCTTCATCAATAAAGTGCTCATATACCGGAAATCCTCTCAGTTCTTGCACTGCATACACTTCCGGCTCTTCCTCAGACCGATCATGATGCAGTAAACGACTCACACCAAATCCAATCCCAAAAAGAATCAAAAACGCCACAACCAAAACAATCAGCGGACGAAAATTGCGCCGTCTGCGCCGTCTGCTGGTTGGTGCAGCATGTGATGCATGAAATGCGATGATCTTCATTTCCAGTCCCCCTTATTGCTTTATCATACTACGGTTTCCCCTTCCGATGCAAATATTCTGCCTTTAATTTTTTGTAAATTTCGCATTCAAACAGTTCGAAAAAGGGATTGTCGTGCCAGAAAATCCATGGTACAATCAACTTAAACCAACGATACCCAAACATATGAGGTGAACGCTATGAATCGACTCTTGGCGATTATTGACTACCAAAATGATTTCGTTTCGGGAAGTCTTGGATTCCCTGGCGCAGAGCAGCTGGATGCTGGAATCGCGAAGCTAGCACAAAGCTATCTTGCAGAGCGCAACCCCATTCTCATTACCTACGATACGCATGATTCGGATTATTTAGAAACACGAGAGGGTAAAGCTTTACCCATTCCCCACTGTACACCCAATACAGAGGGCTGGCGGCTTTATGGCAAAACCCAGGAATGCATCAGCTGTACCTGTGCATCGAACCTTATTTTTCCGGTTTCCAAGACTGCTTTCGGCATTGCACCAGAAGACCTCATCCGCCTCAAAGAACAGCTTGGTCCAATCGATGAAATCGTTGTTGTTGGACTGGTCAGCAATATGTGTGTAATGGCGAATGTCTGCACCTTACAGGCAGCTTGGCCCAATGCACAGATCGTGGTAGACGCATCGCTGTGTGCAAGTTTTGATTCTGTTTTGCATCAAAAAGCGTTAGATGTGATGGCTGGTATGCAGATCAAGGTCATCCATAACGCCTAATGCGCGGTATCGCAAAGCAAGTTCTCATGCACGCAAACATTTTTGAGAAACTTCTGCCCACACTGCTTGTGCTTCGTGGGTAAGTTGGTGTATAATATCAACAAAAGACTCTAGGAGGTTATTGGAATTATGTTAGAAAATCTGATTGCCACATTAAAAGCAAATCCTCGTTCCATCGTTTTCACCGAGGGCGCTGATCCTCGTATTCTAGGTGCAGCGGCTCGCCTGAAGCAGGACGAAATCCTGACCCCAATTCTCATCGGCAACGTTGAGGAAGTAAAGACCGCTGCAGCTGCTGGCGCATTTGAGATTGACGGCATCGAGATCATCGACCCACTGACCTATCCAGAAATGGATGCTATGGTACAGCTGATGGTTGAGCTGCGCAAGGGCAAGATGAGTGAAGAGGACTGCCGCAAGGCACTGTCCAAGGGCAACTACTTTGGCACCATGCTCGTTAAGATGGGCAAGGCAGACGCTCTGCTCGGCGGCGCAACTTACTCCACCGCTGACACCGTTCGTCCAGCGCTCCAGATCATCAAGACCAAGCCAGGTAACAAGATTGTATCTTCCTGCTTCATTCTGCATCGTGCAACCGCAGAGGGTGAAGAAAAGTATGCAATGGGTGACTGCGCAATCAACATCACGCCAAGCGAGGACGATCTGGTTGAAATCGCGATCGAGACTGCACGCACTGCTGAAATCTTTGGTATTGACCCACGCGTTGCAATGCTCTCCTACTCTACCCTTGGCTCTGGTAAGGGCGACTCTGTTGACATGGTACGCAACGCAACCGCAAAGGTAAAGGAAGCTGCTCCGCAGCTCGCTGTCGATGGCGAACTGCAGTTTGACGCTGCATTCTCCCCAGTTGTTGCCGAAACCAAGTGCAAGGGCTCTCCAGTTGCAGGTCATGCAAACACCTTTATCTTCCCAGACATCAATGCTGGTAACATTGGTTATAAGATCGCACAGCGTCTGGGCGGCTTTGAGGCATTTGGTCCAATCCTTCAGGGTCTGAATGCACCGATCAATGACCTGTCTCGTGGCTGCAACACCGAAGAAGTTTACAAGATGGCAATTATCACGACTGCACTCAAGTAATTTCTCAGTGTGTCCTCGCTTTCTGCAAGGACACACATGAGACTGTCGAAAAACTTTGACAGTCTTTCCAGAGGAACTCAGTCCCCCTAGATACAGAGCAAATCTGCTCCGTTTTGCGTGACTTGACCAGCAAACTTGGTCACAGCCTTAGCGGAAAGTGACCCACCCAGTTGCTTTCCACTAAGGCGCACGTTATGTGGGTCGCGGGCAAAATCCAAGGCACATGTCCTTGGATTTTGAAATTTTTAAGTTGCTTCGCTCCAAACAAAAATGGCATGGAACTCCATGCCATTTTTTATTACTTCTTCTTTTCGTTTTTCTTGTTCTCAGACTTTTCTGCCTTCTCTTCCGGCTTACGTCGCTTAAAGCGTTCCAATTTGACGGCCGTCGGCACTGCTGTCTGTGCCGTAAGTGGAATCATTTCCTTGCTCTCCGCATCAATATGATCAAGCTTAATATAATCTGTGGTTGTTGTAGAGATATTTTTATTACGCAGGGAGCGGTTGATCAGCCCAGAAATCGCGCTGTAAATGACTGCAAAGACTGGTACACCCACGACCATGCCCACAAATCCAAATAGACCACCAAACAACAAGATTGCAAACATGACCCAGAAACTTGCAAGACCTGTGGAATCTCCCAAGATCTTGGGTCCCAGAATATTTCCATCAAACTGCTGCAAGACAAGGATGAATATCACAAAGTAAACTGCCTGCAACGGGCTGACAAGTAAAATTAGAATGGTGCTTGGGATCGCACCGATAAACGGACCAAAGAATGGAATGATATTTGTCACGCCAATGATCACGCTGATGAGCATGATATATGGTATCTTGAGCAGCGTCAGTGCCACGAACGTAATCAAACCAATAATCAAAGAATCCAATAACTTACCTGTGATAAATCCGCCAAAGACCTTATGCACAAAACGGAAGTTTTCCAAAACCGTATTGGCTGTATCGGTTTCAAACATGCTGTAAATGAGCTTCTTCGCCTGTGCGGAGAAGGTATGTTTGCTGTTGAGCATATAGACCGCACTGATAAAGCCAACCAAAACGGTTTTCATAAAGCTCAGTGCATTGGATACAAAGCCGCCAACCAAATTGCCCTTCATGACTTCAAGAAGCTGTGGAACGAGCTGTTGGTTTGCCCAGCTGAGCATCGTATCCGATGCAGATGCATAAAGCTGCTGCAAGTTCTCCTCCAAGACTGGGTTATTGGAGAACAGATTGGTCAGCCACCTTTCCGACTGCTGGAGATATGCTGGCATTTTTTCGATCAGTCCCATGATGCTTTCCGCGAGCTGCGGCAGCACCATAGAGAGCAAGCCCCCCACAACAAACAGGAAAAATGTAACACTGAGCAGGCTGCAAAGCAATCGGTTTACGTTCTTTGCCTTCTCCTTGTTGTGCATCATACGCATCATCAGCGGTTCGCAGTGCTTGACCATGCCGTTGAAGATCGGCAGCAGCAAATAAGCGACCACGAAGCCAAAGGTGAACGGGCGTAAAATTGCGGAGATATTCTGCAATACCCTAATGATGGCGTTCATCTTATAGAATGCAAAAAAGCAAAGAATGCTCATTGCAATAACAAGCCACGCAGATACTGCAACACGAAAATAGCGATTATGGAATGGATTCTTCATAAAATACTTTGATTTTCCTCCGAAAGATTGTTATTCTTCTGTGTCCAAGAAAATACGCCAGATAAAATAGATGCAAGAAATCAGGAAGGTAAAAAAGAATACGTGTTTAAACTTCTTCATCACCTTAGAGAACGCAGTCGCGAGCCATGCGCCAAAGCACACGAGACACAGCTTAAACAATCCAAACTCCCAAAGTTCGAATGTTTTGATCTTTGCCATGCCATATCGTGCACAGAGTACCAGACGATCCTTCATTTGTGCGCTGCAATCTAAGATTTCATATGCTTGTTTCATTTACTTTTCCTCTCTTTTCTGTTTTTTGTGGATCTGCCTTCTGATCCTTTTGTGAATCAGATTTTTGCAGTTTGCGTTTTCTTGCGATCTGCTTGGCAGCCGCACCGCTGCGGCGACCTTCTGGAGAGATCATACCTAGATGCATCCCTAGATTTTCCGCCAGCATTTGTGCATCTGTGCAGCCTGTTTTGCGCAGTGCACATTGTAAGATCTCACCGCATGCATGGGCATCGGAAGCCGCCTCATGATGATTGAGCGAAATACCAAGCGCATCTGCCACTGTATTCAGTTTATGATTTTCCAGCTCCGACCATACCTTTTTGGAAACTTCGACTGTACAAATATATTGGCAGTTCGGCAGCGGCAGCTGATAGAATTCCAAACAGCGGCACAGCACCTCGGTATCAAAGCCTGCATTGTGACAGACAAGCACACTGCCTTCCACACGCTCCTTGAACTTTTCCCAAACCGCGTCAAATGTTGGCGCATCCTTTACCATACTGCGCTTGATGCCATGAATTTTCACATTATACCAGTGAAATTTTCCAACGGCATCGGGCGGACGGATCAAAAAGCTCTCAGAGCCAACCAGTTTATCATCTTCATAATAGGACAGACCGATCGAGCACGCGCTGGTATAATATCCATTGCCTGTCTCGAAATCCATCGCAACGTATCTCACCGATATCCCTCCTGTTCTTTCTTTGCCCGTTCTCGAATCGTGCACAAAAAGTCATAAAACGGCTGAAGCGTTTGAAACCGTGCAAGCATTTCTGGCACAAAACTGCCATTAAATGCTGGAGCAAAATCTTCTGTCTCTGTAAAATCGATCCCAATATACTTCCGATTTGCCCATGGCTGATATTTTTCTGCTGCCTCTGGGCATTTAGGGCGCTTATACAGCTCTCCTGTCAGTTTCATCTCAGGCACACGCTGTACTGCTTCATATGCAGAAAGAAAGCGAACATCTTCTTTGAGAATCATCTGACGCGCCTGTGTCATTTCGCCGCGTCCAAAGCCGCCCCAGCAGCCATATCTCCAAAATTCCGGTCCAATTTCCATATAATAAAACGGAACATCTTCAAACTGCTCGCGTGGGCGTCTGAAATAGATCCAAAGATTGGAGCGATATAATGTCTTATCTTTGCTAAAGCGTGTATCGCGCCGCACGCGGGAGATCATACGCGATGGCGTCACCACAAAAGCGGGATCAATCGCAAGCATATCTGCTGCAATATCATGGCACAGATGATAAAACGGCATGACTGCCAACTCTTTAATCTGTGCTTTGTGTTCCTCATAAAACGCAGCAGAATTCATCATCTGGTTTTCCGTCAGAAGATCAATTCCCTGTGGACAAAATCCTGTAAATTCCATTCTTTGCTCCTTTTCTCTGCTTCTCTTATTTTATCCTGTTTTTCCCAGAAAGGCAACAGAATTTACAAATCGTCAGTTCACTTTCCCCTATAAATGCGGTATAATAGGATTTAGTCAACACTTCCTATATTGATTTGACTAGGAGGAATAAAATCATGAATGTAAAAGAAAAAATTTTGACCATATTGGAACAGGATGCCCGTTTGACTCCGAAGCAGATTGCTGACATGGTGCAGATGGAGCTTCCGGAGCTGGAATCTTTGCTGCGTGAAATGGAAAAGGACGGCACGATCTTAGGTTATAAGACCCTGATCGACTGGGACAAGACCGACCGCGAGCAGGTCACTGCACTGATCGAAGTCAAGATCACCCCGCAAAAGGGTATGGGCTTTGACGAGATTGCACGCCAGATCTATTCCCACCATCAGGTTGAAAGCGTTTATCTGATGTCCGGTGGCTTTGATCTGACTGTCATCATCTCCGGACGCACCATGCGTGACGTTGCACGCTTTGTCTCTGAACAGCTTGCACCGATGGAGAACGTACTGTCTACGGGCACACACTTCATTCTGAAAAAATACAAAGAACAGGGCGTGACCTTTAACCCCGATGATTCCGATAATCGGGAGGTCATGATGTAATTATGCTAAATTACACCAATATCTTATCCGAGCGCGTACAGTCCGTCAAGCCTTCCGGCATCCGTAAATTTTTTGACCTTGCATCTAACATGCAGGATGTCATTTCCCTTGGTGTTGGTGAGCCTGACTTCGAGACCCCTTGGCAGGTGCGCCGCGCTGGTATCACCTCCTTGGAAAAGGGACGCACATTCTATACATCCAACTGGGGCTTGCAGCAACTGCGTGACGAGATTGCAGGGCTTGCACTGCGCCGCTATGACTTATTCTATGACCCACAGGACGAAATTTTGGTCACTGTCGGCGGCAGCGAAGCGATCGACAATGCACTGCGTGCCTTTATCTCGATTGGTGACGAAGTGCTGATCCCAGAGCCTTGCTTTGTATGCTATGAACCTCTGACCACCATGGCAGGCGGTGTACCCGTTGCGATCCCAACCGTTGCAGAAGAGGGCTTCAAGCTGACCCCAGAGCGTCTGCGCGCTGCTATCACCCCAAAAACCAAGGTGCTCATTCTGCCCTATCCAAATAACCCCACTGGCGCAATCATGAACCGTCAGGAGCTTGAAGCGATCGCCGACGTTCTGCGCGATACCAATATTGTTGTGATTTCTGATGAAATCTACTGTATGCTGACCTATCAGGGCGAACATGTCAGCTTTGCACAGATTGATGGCATGCGTGAGCGCACCATTGTCATCGACGGCTTTTCCAAATCCTACGCGATGACTGGCTGGCGTCTTGGCTGGGCAATGGGACCGCGTGAGCTCATGCAGCCCATCTGCAAGATCCATCAGTTTGGTATCATGTGTGCGCCGACAACCGCGCAGTTTGCTGGTATCGAAGCAATTCGCACAGGCGATGATGATATCATCCACATGCGCAGTCAATATGATATCCGCCGCCGTTTTCTTGTGAGCGAACTACGCAGCATGGGACTTGAATGCTTCGAACCGCATGGCGCGTTCTATGTCTTCCCGTCCATCCGCTCTACTGGGCTGACTTCCGAGGAATTCTGCAACCGTCTGCTGCAAGAACAGCATGTCGCCGTGATCCCAGGCAATGCCTTTGGCGAAAGCGGTGAAGGTCATGTACGTATTTCTTATTCTTACTCCATGCAGCATTTAAGAGAGGCCTGCCGCCGTATGCGCATCTTCTTGGAAAATCTGTAACCGCAATCCGAACCTCCGCATAGTTTGAAGTAGAAGGTTTCTTCTATATCAACTTTATACGGAGGTTTTTCTTATGGCTGAAAAAATGTGTCCGGGTCCAGTCAATAGTGCAGCTGGTTTCCGTGAAGCGGTATGTGTCCATACCAAGAAAGTTTATGACCAGTGCCGCAGTCGCGACTGCATGCGCGATCTGCGTGTCTATCTCCCAATTGAAGACCAGTGCTTTATCGATGGCAATGCTGTTAGCGTAAAGCCGCGTTCTGCCGAGCTTTTGACCGCGGTTATGGATGTTGAGCCAGTCACTTTCCGTCGTGGTTTTTACAGCGTAGATATCCGCTTCTACTACAAGGTATCCGTAGAAGCATGCACTGGCGTTGGTCATCCGCGTATTCTGGAAGGTCTATCCATCTATGACAAACGCTGCATCCTGTTTGGCAGCGAAGGCGGTGTGCGCATCTTCTCGTCCCAGTATTCTCAGAATCAGATGGACCCACAGCTCGCCGAGCGTTCCAACCGTCCAACCGCTGTGCTTGAAGCGGTTGATGCAATCCTGCTCGACGCACGCGTTGTCTACCCACCCCAGCCGTGTAACTGTGGCTGCTGCTGTGAGCTGCGCGAAGTGCCGCGTGCGATCTGCGGCTGCTTCGGCGGTCAGGATCTTGCACTGGATTCTACCAGCAACCAGCTCATTGTTACCATCGGTCAGTTCTCTATCATCAAGCTCGAGCGTGATATCCAGCTGCTGATGCCAGCATATGATGTTTGCATGCCGCAGAAGGATTGCTGTGATACCAGCGGTATTGGCGGCGACTCTTCCGAAGATCCTTGCGAAGTATTCTCCCGCTTTGCATTCCCAGTCGAAGAATTCTTCCCGCCATACAAGGAGCACGACTATTGCGAGCACCTCCATCATCAGTACGGTAACGTTCCACAGTCTCGCACCCAGCAGGGCGGTGGCTGTGGCTGCTCCGGCGGCAATGCCAATAATAATCGCGGCAACAGCTGCGGTGGAAATAGCTGCGGTGGAAATAGCTGTGGCGGCAATACTTGTGGCTGTAATTAACCTCAAAAGTTGCGTACCGCGCATAAACGCCTAGGGCGTATCTGAAAACAAAGAAATCGCCGAACTTTTCGCAATGTGTGTGTAGATGCAAGACAAAAAATGCAGGAATCCTTGATAGATTCCGCGTATTTTTAACGCAGCAGATGCCGCTCATTGTAGAAAAAGACCAGAA
>JAHHRJ010000002.1 GCA_020025885.1 Butyricicoccus sp.
TGGAGACGGCCTGTGAAAATAGGTAGACGCCGGCTTCTCCGAAAAGCACCTGAACTAATTGGTTCGGGTGCTTTTTTTATTTGGTATATGGAATAGACGAAAGCTACGTTTCAAGTAGAATGAAATCTGAAAGAAACGTGTGAGAAGAATTCATAATTTATAGATTGCCTCTTGTAAAAGTATGAGGTATATGCTATACTAATTCCATCGGTGTTGATGACGGTGAGGTCCCACCTGTTCCCATTCCGAACACAGTAGTTAAGCTCACTCGTGCCGAAGATAGTTGGCTGGAGACGGCCTGTGAAAATAGGTAAATGCCGGTATAACGCGCTCGATCCGTTTGGGTCGGGCGTTTTTCTTTTCTGAAAAGCAAATGTGACGGTTTATTACAAAAATAAAAAAGTTTTTCTCTTGTGAGAACACACAGAAAAGCGTACAATAAAATGATAGCAAAATGAACTGGGAGGGGACAGGTATATGAATCAAGAAGATCTGCGCAGATTGCTGGGTGAGGATATTTACCTGCGTGCCCGTCGCTATTATGTACGCGGAAGAGTCAGTCAGTTTACAGATGAGGAAAGCGAGCCTGGGGTGCGTTATTTGACTGCACAAGTGGGCGGAAAAGAAAGCTATGCCGTGCAGGTCTGGCTCCAGGAGGACGGAACTTTTCTGAGCGGAAGCTGTACCTGTGCCTATAATCAGAACGGCGATGGGCCGGTCTGTAAACACATTGGTGCGGTTCTGTTGCAGGATATGGAAACAGAAAATATGCAGAACGGACAGACGGAAAACAGCTTGGAAACGCTGTTGCATTCGAATAAGGTGACCAGAGGAACGGATATACAAAACCGGGCATATACGTCCAATTTGGATATGCTGTTTGGTACAAAGTGGCGCGGTCCTGCGGTGGAATCCGATCAGTGGGCACAAAAGCTGTTGGAAACATACCGCATGGAAGCCCAGACGGAAACGCCGCAGATTTGGCATGAAACAAATACTTCTCCGGGCAGTATTCATTTGGAGCCGGAGCTGACCCCAGACCCATTGCGACGCAATGCCGCACCGGAACTGCGGCTGCGCATTCAAGGAACAGGCCGTAGCTATGTGGTAAAGGATATAGATGCCATGTTGTCTGCCATTGACAACGAGGAAACCGTGCGTTATGGCGCAGAATTGGAATTTACGCATACGCCGGAAGCATTTGATGCAGAAAGTCAAGAACTGCTGCGGTTGCTCCGCCGTCAGCGCGAACTAATCGATTACGCAGGCGAAATGGTACGCGGTGCAGGACGTATGACCTTGCGGCGCAGCAGCACCATTCCTCTTGCGCCCAATACCTGTGATGAATTGTATGAGCTGTACTATCCGACAGGCCAGCTGTCCGGTTGGCTGACGCCGGAAAAACCACCACGCCTGACATTGGTTTGTGAAAAAAAGCAGGGCGGTGTTGTGATGCGTGTCACGCCCGGTGCTGGTAGCTTTGAAGGAAGCCGCCGCACCTATTTCTTTACAGAAGATTCGGTATGGCCCTGTAAGCGTCGGAAAGCCAAAAAGCTGATCCCTGTGCTGGATTCCATGGGGGATCGGGATTTGTTCTTTACCACAAAAGACGCGGCGGAGTTTTGCAGCTATGTGCTGCCGGAGATTCGGGAGTTTTTGGATATTCAGGACCCGGACCGCGCCTTGCTGGATCAAATTCCGCTGACGCCGGTAGTGCAGTATTATCTGGATGCGCCGGAGTTGGGTACAATTGATGCCTATGCTCAGTTTGTGTACGGCGAAGACGTGATTTCGCCCTATCATGGGTACGATCATAGCTTTTTGCGTGATGATCGCACAGAGATGCAGGCGATATCTCTGCTGGCACGCTATCTGGCACCCGAAGAAAACGCACCTGCCGGTTTATTTGAAACCGCTGACCAACAGGCCATCGAAACCTTTTTGGAAGAAGGCGTGCCGGCGCTTCTGGCACAAGGCGAAGTCTACCTGACGGACGCATTTCGTGCCATGGAGGCACCGCGCCCCAAAATTAACGTGGGCGTTTCGGTGCAGGGAAATTTGTTGGATCTGGATTTGGATACTGGCGAATTTCCTGCCGAGGAGCTGCGCGCGCTGCTGGATTCACTGCGGGCCAAGAAACGGTATCATCGCCTGCGAGACGGTCGTCTGCTGCGGCTGGATGATTCGCTGGATACGCTGGAAGGTCTGGACGAAATGCTGATGGATTCCGGTACAGATCTTGCTGCCGGACACACCAGTCTGCCGCTGTACCGTGCGCCCAGTCTGGATAAAGCGTTGTCCGGACAAAACGGAATAGGATTTTCCCGCGATGATGCCTTCCGCCGAATCAGCCGCAGCTTTCACAGCGTGGCGGATGCAGAATTTGCGCTGCCGGAGAGCTTGCAGCCTGTTTTAAGACGTTATCAGCGTACCGGTTACCGATGGCTGCGAATGTTGGATCAGTACGGTATGGGCGGTATTCTTGCGGACGATATGGGCCTGGGCAAGACCTTGCAGGTGCTGGCCTACTTGCTGGCGAAAAAGCAGGAAGGCGTTACCCAGCCCAGTCTGATTGTGTGCCCGGCTTCGCTGGTTTTGAACTGGGCGGAGGAAGCGGCGCGCTTTGTGCCGGAGTTGCGTGTTCTGGCGGTGGACGGCGATGCCGCGCATCGTGCTGCCATAGTGCCGCACTTTGGTGAATATGATTTGATTGTGACCGGCTACGATTTGCTGCGCCGTGATATTGATACCTATGATGCACAGGATTTCTACGCCTGCATTTTGGACGAAGCACAGGCCATCAAAAACCAGACCACACAAAAATACAAGGCCGTATGCCGCGTGAAAAGTCAGGTTCGCTTTGCACTGACGGGTACGCCCATCGAGAATCGCCTGAGCGAGCTGTGGAGCATTTTCTCGTTCCTGATGCCGGGATACCTGTACAGCTACACCGTGTTCCGTGACCGCTTTGAAAAGCCGATCGTACTGGATGCCAGCGAATCGGCTACACGGCGGCTGAACCAGCTGACCAGTCCCTTTATCCTGCGCCGTATGAAAACAGAGGTGCTGAAAGAATTGCCGCCAAAGCTGGAATATGTGCGCCATGTGCAGATGGATACCGAGCAGCGCAAGCTATATCTGGCTGCTGTGCTGGACGCTAAGGAAAAAATCAGTGCCGCCGGTCCACAGGACCGCATTCAGGCACTTGCCGCGCTGACACGGCTGCGGCAGATTTGCTGCGATCCCCGCTTGGCAATGGATAACTGGACAGGAGAGAGCGCAAAGCTGGATTCCTGCATGGAATTGATTCGCACCGCGGCGGATGGCGGACATCAGATTCTGCTGTTCAGCCAGTTTACCAGTATGCTGGATTTGATCCGTGCGCGACTGGAAGATGAGGAAATTTCCTCTTTCACGCTGCAAGGCTCGACGCCAAAGGCAGTGCGTGCCGAACTGGTACGCCGCTTTAATGCAGGTGAAGCAAGCGTATTTTTGATTTCTCTCAAAGCAGGCGGCACAGGCTTGAACCTGACGGCTGCGGATATCGTCATTCACTATGATCCTTGGTGGAATGTGGCAGCACAGAACCAGGCAACAGACCGCGCTTACCGCATTGGCCAGAAGAGCACGGTCCAGGTGTATAAGCTGATCACGCAGGATACGGTGGAAGAAAAAATCCTGGATTTGCAGGCTGCCAAGCAGGATTTGGCGGATCGAGTGACAGGCAGCGCCGAAGGCTCGATTTTGAATATGACGCCGCAGGAGCTGCTGCAGCTGCTGGAAAGCTAAAAACACAAATATTTCACGATAAAAGACACTTTTTTGAAGAAATGTTCTTTTCAAACGTAGGAAAATACAGTATAGTAAAAGATGGCAGTTCTGTAATAACAAACTGGAAACAAAGGAGTATCACATGATGGAATTGGGATATGGCGTATTTAATCGTCCAATCGTTACCATATATAGCACGCCCGCAGAAACCACCGAAACAGTACACGGTATTCGCTCCGCAATTAGTGACGAAGGTCTGTATGGTACGGCTTGCCGCGTGCTGGAAGTAGGCGGTCAGCCGGATTCTCCGGTAGCGCTGCCCGAAGGCTGGTGCCATATCGTCACCTTCTACGGCTATGAAGGCTATGTGCATACAGAGGAGCTGAACCTGTGCGGCGAAGCGAAGCTGCGTGGATATCTGAACCGTAAGATGACGCTGATCAGCCGTACCGCTGATGTAATGACTGCACCGGAGGCTTCGGCACCTTGCATGATCACCCTGGAGCGCGGCAGCATTGTGGCACGTTTGGCAGAACGCAAGGCAGGCGAGCCGGATAACGGTCAGCCTATCCGCAAGGAAGGCTGGGCACGCATTGCGCTGGCGGATGGCAAGTCCGGCTATGTGCGCGCACTTTCTTTGGAGCCGGTTCGCTTTACCCAGAGTGCGGTGTTCTACATGGACGGCCAGCGCAGCCAGATGGAAGCAGAAGCAATGGCACGCGGCCAGGAACCGGGCAATCTGGTACAGAATACGCTGAATGTATGGTATGATGGCATGGAGGACGCACTGCGTTTTTCCGTGTGCCAGACTGCGCGCCTGTATCTGGGCACCCAGTACCGCTGGGGTGGCAAGAGCACTCGCGGCGTGGACTGCTCCGGTCTGGTATCGGCAGTTTATATGCAGCATGGCGTTCTGATTTATCGTGATGCGAAAATTGTCGAAGGCTGGCCTGTACACGAGATTCGCTTTGAGGATAAAAAGCCCGGCGATTTGATTTACTTCCCCGGCCATGTGGCCATGTATCTGGGCGGCAACAAGTATATTCACTCTACCGGCGCTGCGGTGTCCGGCGGTGTGGTAATCAACAGCTTTGATCCCCAGGACCCGCGTTTCCGTGCTGACCTGGCAGAGAACGTGCTGGCAACCGGCAGCATTTTCTAAGCAAGAGGAGGGTATCGTATGAAAGCGTGGGATTTGCACTGCGACACGTTATCGGTGTTGCGGGAACAGGCGCGCAAAGGCGAGCCGATTTCCTTTGGCGATAGCCAGTTGCAGATCGATCTGAAAAAGCTCAAGCAGGGCGGCTATGGTTTGCAGTGTCTTGCGGCTTTTATCAATCTGGAAGATGCCCCGGCGGATGACCCGATGCTGTGTGCGCTGGAGCAGGCAGACCTGTTTCATCAGATCCTGGAAAAATACAAGGACGATGTGGCTCCGGTTTATACCGGCGCAGATATTGACAAGAATGCGGCAGCAGGTAAAATCAGCTTGATGCTCACTGTGGAAGAAGCCGGTTGCTGCAAAGGCAGCCTGGGCGTTTTGCGGGATTTGTATCGCCTGGGCGTTCGTATGATGACGCTGACCTGGAACCACGAGAACGAGGTGGCATGGCCGAATCTGGTATACGATGGCGCGAACGGTGAAAAGCTCTGCAAACCCAATACCACAAACGGCCTGAAGCCTTTGGGCTTTGATTTTGTAGCGGAAATGGAGCGCCTGCACATGACGGTGGACGTGAGCCATCTGTCGGACAAAGGCTTTTGGGATGTGGCAGGCTGTGCAACCCGACCGTTTGCAGCCAGCCATTCGAACTGCCGCAGCCTGGCCGGACATTGCCGCAACCTGACCGATGAAATGATCCGCCACATGGGCGAGCATGGCTGTCTGGCAGGATTGAACTATTGTGCAGGCTTTTTGGAGCCGGATCAGCAAGCTACGAGCAGTACCGTTGCACGTATTGCACAGCACGCAGCGCACTTCAAACAGGTGGGCGGTGTGGATATGATTGCGCTGGGCAGCGATTTTGACGGCATTGCCTACGGCCCGGACATGAAGGACGCCAGCGAACTGCCCAAGCTGGCTGCCGCACTGAAAAAAGAAAACTTTACGGAAAGCGAAATCGAAGCGATTTTCTGGGGCAATGCCCGCCGCTTCTTTATGGAAAATCTGTAAATACAGAAAGGGGAAAATTCCATGCCGGATCAGCATCTGACACTGGAAAAAAGAATCGAAGCCGAACTGTACTCCTATCAGGGAAAGATGAGTGTTTTTGCAGATGATCTGCACGGAAACACCATTGTCATCGGCGCAGACGAGCCGTTTGAAACAGCTTCTGTCATCAAGGCATACATCTTGGCTGTGTTGTATCAGCTGGTGCAAGAAGGTACTGCCAGTTTGGATGACAGCATCACCTATGAAGCGTCCCAGTATGTGGATGGATCGGGGATGCTGCGTGCGCTGGGCGTAGGCGCACAGCTGAAGGTGCGCGATACCGCTACCATGATGATTATCTGCTCGGACAATATCGCAACCAATATGATGATCGATTATCTGGGCCTGGAGCGCATCAATCAGGAAATCAAGCGGCTGGGTTTCACTCATACGGTTTTGCATAATCCGCTGCACTTTGATCGGTATGATAAGCTGGGTACGACAACACCCCGTGATTACGGCGCGCTTTTGTGCCAGATCGCAAAGGGGGAACTTGTCAGCCCGGCAGCCAGCGCGGAAATGCTTTCTATCCTGCGCCAGCAGCACTACAATACCATGCTGACAGGAGAGTTTCCGCCGTACTATCTGGACTGCGAGGAAACCGGTGACGAGGAGCTGATTTGGGTTGCCAGCAAAAGCGGCAGTATGGACGCCTGCCGCAATGACGGCGGTATCATTCATACGCCTTACGGCGAGTATGTGCTGGTTTTGATGAATAAAGATTTCCACGATATCATTGAATATAACGATCACCCCGCCATTCGATATGGTGCAAAGGTGAGCCGCATGATGCTGGATCAGGTTTTGGCCTGTGAAGGCAAGTTCTATTTGTAAGCAGAAAATAAAAAGCCGGGCGGTCAAAGCCCGGCTTTTTTTCTATGGATTGAATTTACAAGAAAAAGAAAAGACCTGAATGCTTTCACATTCAGGTCTTTGTTGTGGAGCGGCCGACGAGGCTCGAACTCGCTACCTCCACCTTGGCAAGGTGGCGCTCTACCAGATGAGCTACGGCCGCATAATTGGCATAATTTCTTATGCCAACATGCTAATGGTGCCTCCGATCGGAATCGAACCAATGACACGGGGATTTTCAGTCCCCTGCTCTACCTACTGAGCTACAGAGGCGCGCCCCCAACGACACTTATTATATCACAAAAAATGGATTTGTAAAGCGAAAATTACAATTTTTTCAAAAAAATTTGTGCTTTACGCTGCAACGTTGTTTTTTGCGTCGTTTTGTGGGCTAGACGGCATAATTGATGCCAACTGGGCCATACTAACAGCACAAAGGAGGGTTGATTGATATGGAAAACAAAGGTGTTGTTTGTGATGTGACCAAGTGCATCCACAATGTTGGCTGCGAAAAGTGTAATCTGGACCAGATCAAGGTGACGGAGCACACCGCTACTGACAGCAAGAATGTGGATACACCCCATTTCTGCCAGAACTATCAGTGCAAGCACTGCTGACACATCGCATCCCGGCGGTATGGCAAAAGCCATGCCGCTTTTTTATGCGTGTGGATTGGGCATGGAAAGAAGCGCTGTCCGCGCGTGAAATCGGAAAAGCAGTTGCATTTGCTGTGTAACGGGAAAAATAGAAAAATCTTGGACAGTATGCAGATTGACACTACACAACTACGGATGTAGTATAGTGCTGTAAACTACATTTGTAGCAGCATGGATTCGCGGCGGTGTGTAGTGCGAGACGGTGACATTCACGATGTGGATCCGTCGCACGAAAAAAATCCGATAAAAGAGTATCCCCAAACGGGAAGGGAGATGATTTTATGAAACAGCCCCATACGCCTTTTTCTACCCGATTATCCGGCAACGCAAAAGAAACCGAGCTGCGGCTGCGCAGCATCTTTCAATGGCAGAAAAAGCGTCCGCCGTTTCTGCTTTTCGGTATGCTGCTTGTAATTTGCATTGGCTGCGGCAGCTTGATTGCCTGTAAGGTGCAGGAACTGCCAACAGCAGCGGACAGTAAAACCACGCAGAATCTGGATACGGTCCAAGCTGACGCACAAAATGCAGGAACGGCACGGTATGAAGATGGATGGCTGTCGTTTACATATCCTTCTGAGTGGTAGGTACATACAGTCTATGACGCAGCCGGTATGGAATGGGCGGCGTTTTCAGCACCGGAAATGTCGGAAGGCTGCCTTTTTCGCTACGGCACGAAGCGTGCGGACGAAAAATTGACAGAGAAAGAATGGCTCGCTCAGCACGCAGACGCCTGCGAGAAGATTACTGTGCAGGAGCATGAGGAAATCACAGTCAATGGCATCCGCTATGATTTCTGGCGCTGCACGTATACGCAGAACAATCAGCCTATGGTGGAATGGTACGTGGAGCAGCAGGGCATAAACTGGGCCAACGGCTGCTTTGTGTTCCGCTGCCCAGCTGAAGCGTGGGAAACATACGAAACCACTTTCCAAAGTGTTTTGGATGCGGTGCATTACAAACTGCGCAAAGAAACAGCAGATGGCGTGCAAAGGATTTATTACGAGGATACATGGGGCGGATTCTCGTTTGTGCTGCCGCCGGAATATTTTGCAGGAGAGCCAGAACAGTGGGTCATGCCGATTTCAAATACTGGAAGTGCGAATGGTATCCATATCGGCGGCATCGGAACAAGCTATATTGAGCTTTGGTATGAGCCGGATGATTTGGAATATTACCCACTGGACAGCGAAGAAATCCTCACGTTCCCAGGTCCGGACGGCAAGGCGTGGCATGTGTTCCGCCGCCAGAAAGACGAACGCTTTGGTAAGGAATATGATTACTTTTCGTTCCGCCTGACCGATGCGGATGGAAATGTGGTGCATATTACTGGTGATGCAGGCTTCGATGCGGTTTATGCAGATGCTGCGGCAGAAATTATGCAGCGTATTCTGGAAAGCGTACAGATTACCATGCAGTAAGGCGCAGGCCGCAGAAAAGGAGTTTACATTCTGGCCAAAAGCAGCTACAATAAAGCCAAACGGCCTGTTCTGAGCAACATGCCGATACCAGAAAAGTGGAGGAATCATCATGCTGACTTTTGAACAGGCAGAAGCAATGCTGACGCCGCAGCAGCGCAGCGAGCTGGCTCGCGTTGTACTGGAAGATACTGTGCTGCCAAATGAAATGTCCGAGGCACAGCGCGTCTTCTGCATGGGTTTGGAAGCGTACTGCGAGTACGAATGCCGTGCAGACGTGACCAAGTATCTGCTGTAAGTATTTATAACACATAAAAGAGCAGCGCAGGCTTTGTAGACCTGCGCTGCTCTTTTTATTGCGGATTTAACAGTTGCTTTCGCTGTATTCTGAGGTGAGTGTTACGGTGCCGGAAAAATCTTCGTACTGCACCATAATGTAGTTGCCACCGCTTTCCAGCGACAGTTGGGTGGAAAAAGCGCCGTGTTCATCCGTTTCCAGAAGGATGACTTCGTCATTCTGGCGGATACGGATATTGGCTTTTCCGCCCTGGCTGTGAATGGTTCCTGAAAGGTTCAGCGTCCGGTTAGAAAGTGCTGCGCCGCCGAAAATGACGTTTTTTCCGGTGACGCCGGTACATTCGGCCTGATAGGTGCCGCAGTATTCGTCATCGCCCCAAACGCGGGTGCCAATCAAATTTTCATCTGCGGTGATTTGTGAATGGCCCAGCTGTGCGGTCCAGTTTTCTGCCCAGGCGTACAGCTCCGCGCCGGACATATGTTTGCAGGCAGTTAAACTGCACACCAGTGCCACAAGCACGATAGACAGGGCAAAGAATTTTTTCATAGAGTGGTTCCTCCGTTACTGGCTGACGATTTTGTAATAGACTTTGGCTGTCAGCAGATATACCACCAGATAGAACACAGCGAACACCAGATAGCAGCTGACGGTGCAGCCAAAGAACAGCCGCTGGTTCAGCAGATTCAGCATGGCAAGCAGCTTGACCATCAGCGGATAGGCGGCAATCACATGGATGCCGGCCACAGCCAGCGGCAGGAAAAAGACCGTAATGATTTGCGAGTGAATGGCGGACTTGATTTCCTGGCTGTTCATGCCCACCTGGCGCAGGATCACATAGCGCTGCCGGTCGTCGTAGCCTTCGGTGATTTGCTTGTAGTAAATAATCAGCACGGTTGCCATCAGGAACAAAACGCCCAGGAATACGCCAATGAAAAAGAAGCCGCTGTACAGTCCCACAAAGCTGTCGTGTGCTTCGGCTTTTACTTCCAGTGAGCTGACAGACGAAATAGAGGCGCTCCGCATCGCTTTTTGGAAAGCAAGCTGGGTGTCTGCATTGGCAGTGGTGTCAAAGCCGTAATAGGCCGCTTTGAATGTGGTACCTGCCATATCGTCGTTCTGCGTTAAAGCAGTAAGGGCTGCGTTCCAGTCGGTGATCGTATTGTCAGGTACGACCATGTAGTAGGAATCATAAATAAAAGAAGAAAGAACACCGTTGGGAGGATACACATCAACCTTTTCTTTGACAGTATAGGTGCTGTCAAACAGATGCAAGGTGGGGTAGTCATAGGCGGTGCGGCCGTCCATCAAAAGAATTTCATCCTCGGCCAGCTGATAGTTTGTGCCCATGGTGCGGTTGTAATCCGATACCGGAACAGCAATCACCATGTCGATGCCCTGGAAGGCAAAGCTGTCCTTGTTTCGGGTGCAGGGCAAGAGCAAGTAAGAGTAATACAGCTCGTCCTGTACGGGAAAATCCTGTTCGGCCTGCAGCGTGTGGATTTCGTCCATGGCGGCAGCGGCGTTTTCGCCGTCCAGATATATGCAGAAATCGTTGGGGTAGCGTGACTGGATAATGTCCTGAATCCCCATCATCATGGAGCCGGTAGAAGAAAGAATAATCAGCACCATGGTGGACAAAATGCAGATGTTGGCAAGGCCTACCGCATTCTGCTTCATGCGGTACAACAAGCCGGACACACTGATGAAGTGATTGGCCTGATAATAAAAGCGCTTGTTTTTGCGCATCAGCTTCAAAATGGCGATGCTGCCGGCTGTGAAAAGCAGATAGGTGCCAATCATGACCAGTGCCACTGCACCAAAGAAGGTGCCGATAGCAGAGATCGCATCTTTGGTGGTGCGTGCGTAATAATAGCCGGCACCCACACAAACAAAGCCCAGCAGAGCCAAAAACCATTTGGCTTTTGGTTCACGCTCGCCGGCGTGGGAATCGCGCATCAGCTCGATAGGGCTGCTGGTGTGGATTTGGCGCACGGAGTTTGCATAAATCAAAAGGAAAATCAGCAAAAAGTAACCGGCTGTGTTGCCCACAACCTTAGGCGAAAGGAAAAATCCCAGCGTGACCGGCTGACCAATGACGCGCGTGACCAAAAGAAACGCCAGCTTATCCAGTGTGATGCCCAGCAAAAGGCCACCGCCGATGCTGATCAGGGCTACATACAGCGTTTCCCAGGCAAGGCTTTTGGCCAGATGACGCTTTTCCATGCCCAGAATGTGGAACAGACCGAACTCTTTTTTGCGGCGCTTGATGAGAAAGCTGTTGGTATAAAACAGAAAAATCAGCGCAAACAGCGCAACCACGCCGCTGCCTACAATCATCAGAGCACCAAGGCCCATATCCTCCAGCGCAGGATTGCAGGAAAGTGACTTTACCAGATAGTACATCATGACTGTTACAGTGCAGGTGATGATGTAGGGTACATAGGTTTTGGCATTTTTGCGGATGTTATCCGCCGCCAGGCGCGGAAAGAACAATTTATTCATGCTGCTCACCACCCGTCGCCAGCAGGGTCAGCGTATCCGAAATTTTCTGGAACTGCTGTTCCTGGGTTGCATTACCCCGGTAGATTTGGTGGAACACTTCGCCGTCCTTGATGAACAATACACGGCTGGCGTGGCTTGCAGCCTTGGTGGAGTGGGTGACCATCAGAATGGTCTGACCTTCCTGATTGATTTGGTTGAACACCTGCAACAGGCTGTCCGAGGAGCGGGAATCCAGCGCGCCGGTAGGTTCGTCCGCCAAAATCAGCTTGGGCTGGGTAATCAGCGCACGGGCAACGGCAACGCGTTGCTTCTGGCCGCCGGAAACCTCATAGGGATATTTATTGAGGATTTTCTCAATGCCCAGCTTTTGGGCCAGCGGCTGGAGCTTTGCCGCCATATCTTCGTAGCGTGCGCCGGCAAGAACCAGCGGCAGAAAGATGTTGTCCTGCAAGGTGAAGGTGTCCAGCAGGTTGAAATCCTGAAACACAAAGCCCAGATTATCCCGGCGGAAGGCAGCGCTCTCTTTTTCGCGCACCGTGGAAAGAGATTTGCCATTCAGCAGAACTTCGCCGCGGGTGGGCGTGTCCAGCGTTGCCAGAATGTTCAGCAGCGTGGTTTTGCCGCTACCGGATTCGCCCATGATGGCCACATATTCGCCCTGCTCCACGGAAAAGGAAACGTTCTTCAGTGCTTCGACCTGGGTACCGCCAAAGCGGGTGGTATAAATCTTTTGCAGACATTTTGCCTCTAATATCGTCATAAATCAGACCTCCTTGTGGTTGTGCCCTCAGTATAACAAAACGACCGAACTGCCAGACATCGAATCGTGTGACATTTCGGCCGTTTTATGTGACAGTTTTGTAAGATGGGTCATTCCACACCCAAAGGCGCGGTAGAAAGGTCCAGCGAAATGGTGGTTCCCTGGCCGGGAACCGATTCGGCCCAGATGCGGTGCGAAAGCCGCTCCGCTGCCGATTTACACAGGTACAGCCCCAGGCCGGACGCTTTTTTGTCGGCGCGGCCGTTGTAGCCGGTAAAGCCTTTTTCAAAGATGCGCGGCAAATCCTCCGGCGCAATGCCGATGCCGGTATCGTCGATTTGCAGCACCTTGTCCGGTGTGACGGTAATGGTCACAGTACCTGCGGACGGCGTGTATTTCACGCTGTTGGAGAGAATCTGCTCGATGATGAACAAAAGCCACTTTTCGTCCGTCAGCACAGAAATGTTGACCGGCGCATAAACCAGACGAATCCGCCGCTGCACAAACAGCGGTGCATATTTATGAATGGCCTGTTTGAGGATGCTGTCTAAATCATAGGTGCGGAACAGATAATCCGAAGCACTGCTGCCCAGCCGCAGATAGCTTAATACCATTTCCACATATTGCTCAATGCGGAACAGCTCTGCCGACAAGCGGTGGTTTTCCTCGGTGTCGTCGGCTTCCAGCAGCAATTTCATGGAGGAAATGGGTGTCTTGATTTGATGCACCCAGGTGGTGTAGTAGTCCATGCTTTCCTGTTCGCTGGCTTGACGTGCGGTACGTTCCGTATCCAAAATCTGGGCCAGACGGTTGGCAATGTCGGACAAGTCCTGTTCCGCTTGTGTGCCGGGCTGGGGAAGCTGGTCCAGCATCAAAGGAAGATTGAGCTGTACGGTTCGGCGCATACGGTGCTTTTTCAGCCAGCGTGCGGCATGAAACGGCAGCACTGCTAGCAGAACGACCAGACACAGCCCAAGCGCATAGAAAACGGCTTCGGCAGGCAGACCGTACAAAAATGTTATCAGCCCAAATACGCCCGATACCAGCAAAAACAAAAGTAGCAAAGGCGACAGCTCGTGCAGATAACGAAATAGCAGAGAATACCAGGTTTCTTTTTTCATGTTTGCCTCTTATTCAATCAAATAGCCTTTGCCCACCTTAGTGATGATAAAGTCGTGCAGACCAGCGGCTTCCAGCTTTTTGCGCAGACGATTTACATTAACGGTCAGGGTGTTTTCTTCCACATAGGCGTCCATCTGCCAGAGCTTTGTCATCAAGGTGTCGCGGCTGACAATGCGGCCTTTGCGCTCCAGCAAGGTTTGCAGGATGCGAAATTCGTTTTTGGTCAACTCGATGCGCTGCTCGTTGTAGGTGAGCGTGGCGTCGTTCAAGTTCAAGATAGCGCCCCGATGCTCCAGCACGGACGTTTTACCGGATAAATCATAGGTGCGGCGCAGCACGGCACGGATTTTAGCCGTCATCACGCTCAGGTCGATGGGCTTGGCAATAAAATCGTCGCCGCCCATGTCCATCGCCATGACGATATTCATGTTATCCGAAGCAGAAGAAATAAACACGACAGGCACGCTGGATACGCGGCGAATCTCATTGCACCAGTGGTAACCGTTATAAAACGGGAGCATAATGTCCATCAGTACCAGGTGTGGGTCATAGGCGGCAAAGGCAGACATCACGTTTTGAAAATCTGTGACGCATTGCACCTGATTGCCCCAGGATTCGATTTGCGCCTGAATGGCCTGCGCCAGCGTGGGGTCGTCCTCTACGACCAGAATACGATACATAAAAGCACCTCTTTTACGCGATTGATTTCATCTTACTACACCATGCCGCACCGCAAAAGTCAAGTGCCGGAAAGATTGGATATGGACAAAATCGGGCCAATTGCGTATGATGAAATAAAAGCTATGCCGATATGGAAAAGGAGGTCGTTCTGATGAAAACATGGAATCGATATACTTTAGTAGGGACTGCACTGATTTTGGCAGCGGCATTGCTGGCTGGCTGCACAGTGCCCCAATCGGAATCGAATATGCCGCCTGCTGAAACACAAACTCCGGCACCAGCACAGGAAATTGCCACGGCAGAGCCGCAGCTCAGCCCGGAAATGACGCCGGAAGCAACGGAAAACCCGGCGGATCAGGCAATCAAGAACATTGCAAGCAATCTGCAGTATTTATCAGGCTGGGGACAAGGAACTGCTGGTTCCAGCCTGCAAAGTGCGCAGGCTGCCTATGAACTGATTGTATGCTGCGACGAGAACCGCGCAGAAACGCTGGAACCGGAAGATTTGAAAGCAGCAATTGCGGAATGGCTCGCCACGGTACCGGAAGATTTGCAGCCGGATATCAAAGACAACTGGCAGACGGTTGCCAGTATGGGAAAATCCATTCTGGCACAGGATGAGTATGCGACCCTGCTGTTGGCGGATTTGGAGCGCACTCCCATTGAATCGGAAACGGCAGAGAAAAACTGGAATTCCTTCTGTCAGGCGGCGGATGAAGTGCTGGCGCAGTAACAAAATAGGTTGATGGATCCAAACTTAGAAAGGACAATTTATATGAAGAAAGTAAAGGGATTCCTTTTGGCAATCATGGTCGTGCTGGCCTTTGCAGGATGCTCTAAAACGGAAGAAAGCACAAGCAAAGTTTACTCGTTTCACGGAGAAAATGAGGTGTGCAGTGTGGAAAATGGTGTCATTGTCGTTTCACCTGCATCCAATGTTTTTTACGGCGGCGATCTGGAAGGCAGCGAAGCAGAGTTTGCGGATATTACAGCATACAGTACCACTTTTTATGTTTTTGCCAATGGGGAAAAGAGGACCCTTCTGCAAATGGAGTCCGTTGACCAAACGGGCGGTTCGCTTTCCATCAATCAACAAATCGGACAGATCACAGGAGGGTCGTATCGGGATGTGAAAGAGGAAGATTTGAAAAACAATCTATATTTTGAGCTGGAAACAACGTCCCAAAACGGAGAAACGCAGAACTACCAGATTAAGATGGATGTTGTGGAAGTGACCAAAGATGTCGCCCAGTGAGGTTGCAGCAGCCTGCATCATTTGATTTTGAAAAAGGAGCCGCAGAGAAAAGCTTTTCTCTGCGGCTCTTTTCTTTTTTGCGTAAAGGGCAGGCTTAATCCTGCTTGACGTGGTTCTCCTTGGCAAGTTCGGCCACCTGTGGAAAACGATCAATAATATACTGGTAGCCGCCACGCTGATGCGGAATGGTGCAATTGGAACAATCTTTGATGCCGGTTTCGGTATAGGTGAAGTTGCCGCCGCACTGGCTGCCCAGCGCATATAACGGACAATAGCAGAACAGACAATTGAACTGTGCGGGATTTACCCCCTTGTGGCAGGGGAAGAATTCGCATCGATCATTACAGAAAAAGGCATAGTGGGGTGCTTGTGCATTTTGTTCCATAAAGAGGCCTCGCTTTCATAAAATGCATAAAACAGGCTAGGGTAAAGATAACGGCTTTCCGGAAAGAAGTCAAACGATACGAAAAAAGAAAAAACAAAAATAACCTGCCAGCGAAATATTTTTAAATTCTTGGAAAAACAAGATTTGGAAGACAGGAGACAACAGCAAAAAAACAGCGAAAATATGACTTATTGTGAACTTTTTGACAAAGTGAACAAAATAATCATTTCTCCAGAACAATCTTCGTGCTTTTCACATCTTGTTAAAATATTAACGCAGATGGTATACTATGGGCACACCAAGACACCTGCTGCATGGCACCTGGTTACAGGTACCCGGTGTGATGCAGTCATCAAATAGGAGGATTTTCCGTATGGCAACGAAAAAGACCAACGAACAGCCCGTTGCACAGCAGCCCGTCGTTGACGAGAATGCTGTTGTGATCGATCAGCTGGTTGCAAATGCTCAGGTAGCATTGCAGGAGTTCCTGACTCTGGATCAGGAGAAGATCGATGAGATCGTACACGCTATGGCACTGGCAGGCCTGGACAAGCACCAGGAGCTGGCACGCATGGCAGTTGAAGAAACTGGCCGCGGCGTTTACGAAGACAAGGTCATCAAGAACATGTTTGCCACCGAGTACATCTGGCATAACATCAAGAACGAGAAGACCGTTGGCGTGCTGGACGAAAACGACATGGAAGGTTATGTGGAAGTTGCAGAGCCGGTAGGCGTTATCTGCGGCGTTACCCCCACTACCAACCCCACCTCTACCACGCTGTTTAAGAGCCTGATCGCTGTTAAGACCCGTAACCCCATCGTGTTCGCATTCCATCCCTCCGCACAGAAGTGCTCCTCTGAAGCTGCACGCGTTGTTTACGAAGCAGCTGTCAAGGCTGGCGCTCCCAAGAACTGCATCCAGTGGATCGAGCATCCCTCCATCCAGGCAACTCAGATGCTGATGAACCACCCCGGCGTTGCTACCATCCTGGCAACCGGCGGCCCCGGCATGGTTAAGTCCGCTTACAGCTGCGGCAAGCCTGCTCTGGGCGTTGGCCCCGGCAACGTGCCTTGCTACATCAACAAGAGCGCTGACCTGCATCGTGCATGCACCGACCTGATGATGTCCAAGACTTTCGATAACGGCATGATCTGCGCTTCTGAGCAGGCAGTTATCGTTGATAAGGAAATCGCAGACGATTTCCGCGCATACATGACCGCTAACAACTGCTACTTCCTGAACGAAGCAGAAGTTAAGAAGCTGAGCGACTACATGTTCCCGGATCCCAACGCAGGCGTTCGCGCTGTGCTGGTTGGTAAGAGCGCAAACTGGATCGCTGAGCAGGCAGGTCTGAAGGTTCCCGAAAAGACCAAGGTTCTGCTGGCTCCGCTGCCCGAACCCTCTGCAGAATATCCCCTGTCTAAGGAGAAGCTGAGCCCCGTGCTGGCATTCTTCACCTGCGAAAATCAGGAGCAGGGCTTCGAGTACGCAAACCGTATGCTGGAGCTGGGCGGCCTGGGCCACTCTGCTGTTATCCACACTGGTGACAGCCAGATGGCAGACGATTACGGCGTAGCAATGCGCGTTGGCCGTATCATCGTAAACGCACCTTCTTCTCAGGGTGCTATCGGCGATATCTACAACACCAATACTCCTTCTCTGACTCTGGGCTGCGGCAGCTACGGTAAGAACTCTGTTTCTCAGAACGTTTCTACCGTTAACCTGATCAACAAAAAGCGCATCGCAAAACGGAGAGTGAATATGCAGTGGTTTAAGGTTCCGCCCAAGATCTACTTCGAGGAAGACTCCATCCAGTACCTGGAGAAGATGGAAGACATCTCTCGTGCATTCATCGTTACCGACCCCGTGATGGTCAAGCTGGGCAACGTGGACAAGATCCTGTACTACTTGCGCCGTCGTAAGACCTACTGCCACAGCGAAATCTACTCCGACGTCGAGAGCGATCCGAGCGTAGAGTGCATCATGCGTGGTGTGGAAGCTATGCGTAACTTCCAGCCCGACGTGATCATCGCAGTTGGCGGCGGCAGCGCAATGGACGCAGCAAAGGGTATGTGGCTGTTCTACGAGCATCCCGAAACCAGCTTCGACGGCCTGCGCCAGCGCTTCCTGGATATCCGTAAGCGTGCATTTAAGTTCCCCGCACTGGGCCAGAAGACCAAGATGGTCTGCATCCCCACCACTTCCGGTACCGGTAGTGAAGTTACCAGCTTCTCTGTCATCACTGACAAGAAGAACGGCAACATCAAGTATCCTCTGGCTGACTACAGCCTGACCCCCGATGTGGCTATCATCGATCCTCAGTTCACCCGCAGCATGCCTCGCAGCATCGTTGCTGATACCGGTCTGGACGTTCTGACCCATGCAATCGAGGCTTATGTCTCCGTCATGGCAAGCGACTACACCGACGGTCTGGCTCTGCAGGCTATCGAGATGGTCTTCCACTACCTGGAGGCAAGCTACAACGGCGATCCTCTGGCACGCGAGAAGATGCACAACGCATCCTGCATCGCTGGTATGGCATTTACCAACGCATTCCTGGGCCTGAACCACTCCATGGCTCATAAGCTGGGCGGCGATTTCCACATTCCTCACGGCCGTGCAAACGCTATCCTGCTGCCTTACGTTATCAAGTACAACGCTACCAAGCCCACCAAGTTCGCATCCTTCCCCAAGTACAAGGAGTATGTGGCTGACGAGCGTTACGCTAAGATCGCATGGCGTTGCGGCCTGTGCAACAAGGACACTCCCACCGAGCAGGCTGTGCAGTGCCTGATCGACGCAATCAAGAAGCTGATGGTTGCTACCGAGCGTCCCGCTTGCATCAAGGATTGCGGCATCTCTGAGGCTGACTTCCTGGCTAAGGTTGATGAGCTGAGCTACAAGGCATTCGAGGACCAGTGCACCACCGCTAACCCGGTTTACCCGCTGGTCAGCGAGATCAAGGATCTGTTCCTGAAGGCTTACTACGGCGAAGAGAAGTAATCTCTGCTTGAACAGGTTTCAGTAAAAAAAAGTGTTCCTTTCTCACATATAGCACACACATTTACCCAAGTATACAAAACCGGCGCGGCCTTTCGGCTGCGCCGGTTTTGTTATATCCGAAAAACAGATGCGTTGCGTTTAGAGACGGAAAGTTCTATAATTACAAAAAAGCACTGTGCAGGCGTAAAAAGGAGAAATCTTATATGAAGGTGGCTTATCGGAACGGAATTCTGCTGGACGGCAGTGAGAACATGACGCCGCAGACTGGTAAAGTCGTGCTGGTGGAAAACGAAACTATTACGGCAATCGTAGACGAAGGCGCAGATCTGTCCGGCTACGAAGTGGAAGATTTGCAGGGCGGATATTTAATGCCTGGTATGGTCAATATGCATGTGCATATTCCTTCCAGCGGAAAACCCAGCAAAAAGCCCAAAGACCCGAAAAAGACCGTGAAGCTGGTAACGGCAAATCAGCTGACTCGTAAAATTGTGGAACATATGTATAAGGGCTTTGGTCGCACCGAACTGCTCAGCGGCGTGACGACCTTGCGCACCATGGGCGGTGTGGAAAACTATGATACCTGGCTGCGCAATAAAATCAACGCAGGCGAAGTGGACGGTCCGCGGATTCTGGCCAGCAATATGGCAGTTTCGGTGCCAGGCGGCCACATGGCAGGCTCGCTGGCATATGAGGCAACCACCCCGGAACAGGCTGCGGATTTTGTGCGGAAAATTGCGCAGGATAAGCCGGACGTGATTAAGCTGATGATTACCGGCGGCGTGCTGGATGCGACCGAGCGTGGTGAACCGGGTGTACTGCGGATGCAGCCGGAGCTGGTGAAGGCAGCCTGTGATACAGCACATGCGCTGGGCCTAAAGGTGGCTGCCCATGTGGAAAGCCCGGAAGGTGTGCGCGTTGCACTGGAAAACGGTGTGGACACCATCGAGCATGGCGCAAAGCCGGACAGCGAAATTCTGGATTTGTTCCGGGAAAAAGGCGCAGTCCATGTGGAAACGCTGTCGCCGGCACTGCCGTTCGCACTGTTTGACCGCTCGGTCAGTTATTGCAGCGAGATGGCACAGTATAACGGTAAAATCGTATTTGACGGCATTGTGGACTGCGCAAAGCAGTGCCTTGCTGCGGATATTCCGGTTGGACTGGGAACCGATACCGGCTGCCCGTTTATCACCCATTACGATATGTGGCGCGAGCTGTACTGGTTCCATAAATACTGCGGCGTGACCAATGCCTTTGCCCTGTACAGCGGCACAAAACGGAATGCCGAATTGCTGGGTTTGGGCGATGTAACAGGCAGCATCGAGCCGGGTAAGTGCGCTGATATGATCGTCACGCGGGAAAATCCGCTGGAAAATTTGCAAGCGCTGCGCAAGCTGGAAATGGTTGTGGCACGTGGCAAGCGCTACCATCAGCCGAAGGTGAAAAAGATGCCGCAGGCAGAGCGAGAGCTGGATCGCTTTTTGTAAAAAGCGCAGCGCCTGGGTCAGAAAATCCACTATGAAAAACGGTGTGGATGCGCACAGACGGTTTACAATAAAATGGTACGATAAAGCAAACAGAGTGTTTGCGTTTGTATCAGAGCTAACGATAAAAGGCTCCACCTACGGGTGGGGCCTTTTTGTTTCCATGCAGATGCACATGGTTCGCAGCACAAGAAACGGCATTCTGACACGGGCAGAAAAGTAATTTTGAATACGGAATGTAATTTTTGAATTTACTTATACAAGAATAGACGCGAAAGGGACGGCTTAACTGCAAATCAGAATTGATTTCCGCCCAAAATACTGGTAAAATCAAAAGAAAACGCGAGTGGAGGAAGGGAACATGCAGGAAACGGAAATCTCGAACTGTATTGCGATTTTAGAGGAAGAACTGATGCCGGCACTGGGCTGCACTGAGCCGATTGCCATTGCATATGCAGCGGCAAAAGCTGGCGAAACGCTGGGGCTGATGGCACAGCGCGCAGTGACATATTGCAGCGGTAATATCGTCAAAAACGTCAAGTCGGTCACGGTACCGAACTCGAATGGCTTACGTGGCATTGAAGCGGCTACGGTCCTGGGCCTTGTGGGCGGCGTAGCGGACAAGCAGCTGGAAGTGCTGACCCAGGTCACACCCGAACAAATCGAAACAACCAAGCAGCTGCTGGCAAAGGACTTCTGCCAGACGAAGCTGGTTACAGACGTGGATAAGCTGTACATCAAGGTTTGGGTCGAGGCAGAAGGTCATACCGCCAGCGTTACCATTGAAGGCCACCACACCAACATCACCGAAATCGTGCGGGATGATGTCGTACTGTATCATAAGGAGTACACGCCGGAACAGGCCCAGAAGCGCAAAGGCGACCGCACCAAACTGACGGTGGCAAACATTCTGGAATTTGCTGCACAGGTGGATTTGGATGCTATCAAGTCCATTTTGGACCGTCAGATTGACTGCAACTGCAAAATCGCAGATGCCGGCATGAGCAAAATGTACGGCTCCGGCGTGGCACAGGCAATTTTGAATAATATGCCCCATACGCCGTTTGCGCTGGCACGCGCCCGTGCAGCTGCTGCATCCGAAGCACGTATGTCCGGCTGTCCGCTGCCCGTTGTCATCAATGCAGGCAGCGGAAATCAGGGTATCATTGTATCGGTACCTGTGGTTACCTATGCGCGTCAGATGGGTTACAGCGAAGAAAAGCTCTACCGTGCACTGGCTGTCAGCAACCTGATTTCCATTCACCTGAAGCGCCATATCGGCGATTTGTCCGCATTCTGCGGCGCGATTACCGCATCCTGCGGCGTGGGTGCAGCATTGGCTTATCTGGAAGATTGCAGCTATCAGGTGATAGCAGATACCATCAGCAATACGCTGGCTTCGGTAGGCGGCATTTTCTGCGACGGCGCAAAGCCTTCCTGCGCAGCAAAGCTGGCTTCGGCACTGGATTCCGTGTATATTTCGTTCTGCATGGCACGCGACAGCCACGCTTTTGGCGCTGGCGACGGCATCGTGGGCGAAGATGTGGAACAAACCATCCGCAGCATTGGCCGAATCGGCAGTGTTGGCATGGAGGGTACAGACCAGGAAATCCTGCAAGTCATGCTGCAAACCAAGGCAAACTGCTGAGAGTTTCCAAATCAGAATACAAGAAGGCCTGCCGCAGATTGTGGCGGGCCTTTTACTATCTCCAAAAGCAAAAAAACGGCTGTTTGTCGGGAAAAAGAACATAAAAATTGATTGCTTTTCCCAAGCTGCATCCGTATACTGATAGGTATAGTCAAAATACCAGATGAGGGGAAGTATATCGTATGAATTTGCAAAAGATCAATCAAATTTTTGAAGAGACTGCATATATTCGCACTGGTGGTAGTACAGAAGAACTGCGCTGTGCCCAGTACTTGCAGGCACAGTGCGCTGCTTTGGGCCTGACGGCAGAATTGGAGCCGTTTGCCGTTCCGATGGCAACCATCCAGCAGGCAACTTTGCTGGTAGATGGCCAGGAAATCCCCTGCAAGGGTTACTTCTGCGCAGGCAGCAGCACGGTAGAAGCTCCGTTCTACTATATGCCCAACACGGGCGCATATTCGCTGGCAAAGTGCAAAGGCAAAATCGTGATGATTGACGGCTACCTGGGCTACTGGCGCTATCAGGATATTCTGGAAAATGGCGCAGTGGGCTTCATCACGTATGACGGCAACGCCAACTATGTGGACGAGGATATCGACCAGCGCGAGCTGCGCAGCTACGTAAGCAAGGGCAACAAGATTCCCGGTGTGAACATCAACGCAAAGGCCGCCATTCGTCTGGTAGAGAGCGGCGCAAAGCAGGCCAAAATCGTTCTGGAACAGGACGAGTACATGGGTGAATCCCGCAATGTGGTGCTGGATCTGCCTGGCGAAACCAGCGAAACCATCGTGTTCACGGCACACTACGATTCCACGTCGCTGTCGCAGGGCGCATACGATAATATGTCCGGCAGCATCGGCCTGTTGGAAATGGCAGAGTATTTCTCCGCACATCCCCATCGTATGAACCTGCGTTTCGTCTGGTGCGGCTCCGAGGAGCGTGGCCTGCTGGGCTCCAAGGCTTATGTGGCAGCACACACTGCAGAGCTGGACAACGTCGTGTTGAACATCAATCTGGACATGATCGGCAGCATCATGGGCTATTTCCATTCCTGCTCTACCGCAGAGGAAAAGCTGGTGCATTATATCCAGTATTTTGCCAGCGAGTACGGCTTTGGTATGGATGCAGTGCAGGGCGTATATTCCAGCGATTCTACGCCCTTTGCTGACCACGGTATCCCGGCGGTTTCCTTTGCACGTGAGGCACCGGAGAACACCGCAAACATTCACAACAGCTACGATACAGCCAAGCTGATGAGTGCCCAGCAGATGGCGGACGATATGGCATTTATCACGGCCTTTGCAGACCGCATGGCCAATGCCGCCCACTGCCCGATCGAGCGCAAGATGCCCGACAATATGAAGGAAGAACTGGATTATTACCTGATGCGTAAGCGCAGAGAGAAAAAGTAAGAGCTTGCCGCACAATAAACGGCAGAAAGTGGATTTTGGAGGATTTGCATGAGCATTTTGAACGTGGAACACTTGACCCATGGCTTTGGCGACCGAGCAATTTTTAATGATGTTTCCTTTCGCCTTTTGAAAGGTGAGCACATCGGATTGATTGGCGCCAACGGCGAGGGAAAATCCACTTTCATGAATATCGTCACCGGCAGTATGCAGCCGGACGAAGGCACGGTGGAATGGGCAAAAAATGTCCGTGTTGGTTATCTGGATCAGCACGCCGTGCTGAAAAAGGGCATGACCATTGAAGACGTCCTGAAATCGGCGTTTGCGTTTTTGTTCGAGCAGGAAACCCGCATGAACGAGATCTGCGAAAAAATGTGTGATGCTGAAGGCGAAGAACTGGACCGTTACATGGAAGAACTGGGCGACATTCAGGACCTTTTGATGGCGCACGACTTCTATGATATTGACGTCAAGGTGGCAGAAATTGCACACGCATTTGGCCTGGATGCGCTGGGCCTGGATCAGGACGTCACCGAGCTGAGTGGTGGCCAGCGTACCAAGGTTCTGCTGGCAAAGCTGCTATTGGAAAAGCCGGACATTTTGCTGCTGGACGAGCCGACCAACTATCTGGACGAAGCCCATATTTTCTGGCTTCAGCGCTATTTGCAGGAGTACGAAAATGCCTTTGTACTGATCAGCCACGATATTCCGTTCCTGAACAGCGTTGTCAACCTGATTTACCATATGGAAAATCAGGAACTGACCCGTTATGTGGGCAACTACGATAAGTTCCAGGAAGTATATGCCGTGCGCAAGCAGCAGCTGGAGGCGGCCTATAAGCGTCAGCAGCAGGAAATCAGCGAGCTGAAGGACTTTGTGGCACGCAATAAAGCCCGTGTTTCTACCCGTAACATGGCAATGTCCCGCCAGAAAAAGCTGGACAAAATGGAAATCATCGAGCTGGCTGCGGAAAAGCCCAAACCGGAATTCAATTTCCGCGAGGCACGCGCCGCAGGCAAGATTTTGTTTGAAACTACCGATTTGGTCATTGGCTATGACGAACCGTTGTCCAAGCCGTTGAATTTGCATATGGAGCGCGGCGAGAAAATCGCGCTGGTGGGTGCAAACGGTATCGGTAAGACGACACTTTTGAAAAGTATTCTGGGTCTGGTACCGCCGCTTAGCGGCAAGGCAGAGTTGGGCGATTACCTGTACATCGGCTATTTTGAGCAGGAAGGCGACTACGGCAAATCCGTCACCTGCATTGACGAGATGTGGAAGGAATATCCCGGCATGACCCAGGCAGAAGTGCGTGCAGCACTGGCAAAGTGCGGCCTGACCACCAAGCATATCGAAAGCCAGGTACGTGTGCTGAGCGGCGGCGAGCAGGCAAAGGTGCGCCTGTGCAAGCTCATCAACAAGGACACCAATATTCTGCTGCTGGACGAGCCTACCAACCACCTGGACCAGGACGCAAAGGACGAGCTGAAACGTGCTTTGCAGGCTTATAAGGGCAGTATCCTGTTGATTTGCCATGAGCCGGAATTCTATCAGGATGTGGTCACCAAGGTTTGGGATTGCAGCCAGTGGAGCACCCGCATTTAAGCGATGATACAAAATAAAAAAGCGAGCCTGTCATGCGACAGGCTCGCTTTTTTAATGCAAATTAAATTACAAGCAGACCAAAGTGCTTTGCCAGCTCACCCAGCAGGATCACCAGCAGGATCACGGGAGAAATCCAACGGATCATAACACGATAAACCTTCTTGCGGCCAAAGTGATGACCACACTTTTCCACTTCTTCTTCTACAAAGTGGGTGCCTACCACATGACCAATCAAAATGCAGGTGAAGAATGCAACGATGGGCATCAGGATGGAGTTGGTCAGGAAATCAAAGAAATCCAGGAAGGTCATGCCCATGGGGGCAATGTGGGACAGAGGACCAAAGCCCAGACAGGACAAAGAACCAAGAATGAGCAAAAATGCGGTAATGGAAACGACTGCGGTAACACGGCGAATCTTGATCGTGTCCTGCAGGATGGAAAGCAAGGTTTCCATCAGAGAAATCGAGGAAGTCAGCGCTGCAAAGAACACCAGCAGGAAGAACAGAATACCGATGAAACGGCCGCCAATCATGGACTGGAACACCTTAGGCAGTACGCCGAACATCAAGCCGGGGCCTGCGGAAATCTGCGAAGGATCGCCGCCATTAAAGGCAACCACAGGGGGAATAATCATCAGACCGGCCAGCAGAGCAATGGCGGTATCGAAGATTTCGATTTGTCCCACGGAAGCTTCCAGACTGTTTTCTTCCTTCATGTAAGAACCGTAGGTAATCATGATGCCCATAGCCAGCGACATGGAGTAGAACAACTGGCCCATTGCGCCAAGCACAGTGGATACCGAGAAGTGGGAAAAGTCCGGAATCAGATAGAATTTCAGACCTTCCATGGCACCGGGCAGCGTCAGCGAGTAGCCTGCGATAAAGATAGAAAGCAGCACCAGAATCGGCATCAGGAATTTGCTCAGCGTTTCAATGCCTTTGTTGACACCCAACAGAACCACCGATGCAGTCAGAATGACATACAAAAAGAACCAGACCATGGGGTCATTCGAGGAACCGGATGCGCTAACGGTAATAAAATTGTTAAAGTAGGAATCCGTGGCAAGAGCGGTTTCGTGGCCGACAACAAACTCATACAGATATTTGACGACCCAGCCGCCAATCACGCAGTAATAGGGCGTAATCAGCGCAGGAATCAGCGCACTTAGTGGTCCCAATGCGGAAAAACGCTTGTCTGCATCTTTGTAGGCGAACAGGCAGGATTTGCGCGTGCGGCGGCCTAGTGCAAGCTCAGTAATCATCAGCGTGAAGCCGAACGTGACAGCCAGAATAATGTAAATCAGCAGAAAAATGCCGCCGCCGTATTTTGCGGCAAGGTAGGGGAAACGCCATAGATTGCCAAGACCAACTGCCGAGCCGGCAGCAGCCAGCACAAAGCCGATTCGACTGGTAAAATGACTTCGTTTTTCACCCATAAGAAACACCTCACGACTATTTTTAGTTCAAATAATGTTAATAATTATGCCATAATTCGACGGTTAGTGCAATACTTTACTGCAAGAAAGAATTGCCAAAAAGCAGGTTGCAAATGGCGGAAAAGTACAGCAAATGACCAATATCGTTTGCATGAAAATGCAAAACATGATACCATAAACATACTATATTTGAAAAAAGAGGTGCCGCCTTGTATTCCCGAGTGTATGTGGAAATCACGAATATTTGCAACCGAAACTGCTCCTTTTGTCCCGGCACAAAGCGTCCGCTTCGCCGTATGACGATGGAGGAGTTCCGCACTGTTGCCCATAAGCTGCAGGGCGTGACAGAGTATATCTATTATCATCTGATGGGTGAGCCGCTGACCCATCCACTGCTGCCGGATTTTATCCGTGAAGCAAACAGCCTGGGCTTTCGCTCTGCCATTACCACAAACGGCACGCTGCTGCCGGGGCGCGGTGATGAATTGATCGAAGCAGGCGTATATAAAGTGAATATTTCCGTACACAGCTTTGAAAAGGGCAGTATGGAAGATTACCTGACCTACCTGAACAACTGCATGGATTTTGCGGACAAAGCCAGCAAAGCTGGTGTTCTGGTGATTTTGCGCCTGTGGAACAACGGCGTGGACGAGGGCCGCAATGTGGATATTCTGGCGCGGTTGAAAGAACGCTTTGACGACGAATGGCACTGGGGTACGCGTGGCGCACGAATTCGCAACAAGCTGCATCTGGAATATGGCGACCGCTTCCAGTGGCCGGATATGACGGCGGAAAATCAGGGAGAACAGGTCTTTTGCTATGGCTTGAAAGACCACTTTGCGGTTTTGTGCGATGGCCGCGTGGTGCCTTGCTGCCTGGACCATGAAGGAGATATTCCACTGGGCAATCTGTTTGAACAGAGCGCAGAAGAAATTTTGCAGTCGCCCAGGGCACAGACCATGCGGAAAGGCTTTGCCTGCCGCCGTGCTACGGAGGAGTTATGCCAAAGGTGCGGCTATGCCCGTCGATTTGGCTAAAAAAGATGGCATGACGTTTCGTCATGCCATCTTTTTTCATGCATAGAAAATATAAAAAAACAGCCGCCCCCGAAGGAGTGGCTGCTTTTTTATTGAAAATTCGTAGAATTCAAAAGCAATTAGCGGTTCAGGATCAGGCGGGTCAGCTCAACGGGCTCAACGATCTTGCCGTCCTTGTAGACGCGCATGTTGCCGGAAGCGATCTCGTCGATCAGGATGACTTCGCCGTTGTTGTAGCCGAACTCGAACTTGATGTCCCACAGGTCCAGGCCGATGGACTTCAGGTCGTCAGCAACGATCTTGGTGATCTTCAGGGTCTGCTCCTTCATGCTCTCGAACTGCTCGGGAGTCATGATGCCCAGAGCTGCCAGACCTTCGCCGGTAACCAGGGGATCGCCCTTTTCGTCGTTCTTGAAGGTGCACTCAACGTAGCCACCCTCCAGCGGAGTGCCATCTTCGATGTACTCGCCGTAGCGACGGATGAAGCTGCCGGTAGCAACCAGACGGCAGATAACTTCCAGGCCGTGGCCAAACACAGTAGCGGGCAGAACTTCCATCGTTGCGTTGTCAACGTCAGCGCTTACGTAATGGGTCTTGATGCCTGCCTTCTTCAGCAGCTCAAAGTACAGAACAGAGGTCTGCAGGTTTGCTTTGCCGATACCCTCGATCGTCAGACCGACACTGTTCTCACCGGGATCAAACACACCGTCTTTGCCGGTGCAGTCGTCCTTAAACTTCAGAAGCACATTGCCGTTCTCCAGCTCGAAAACGTCTTTAGTCTTGCCTTCGTACAATTTCTTCATAATGCAGACTTCCTTCCCTAATAACACAAGTTTGTATCAGTGGCAATAAAGCGCCTTACCGAGGAATACTGTACCACACTTTTTCAGCGGTTACAATTCATAAATGCGGTTTGAAAGCCAAATTTCGTATGTGCTGTGAATTCTTTGAATTGCATAAAATGTTTTTGTCGAAAATGGGATAAAGTATGATTTTTTTGACGAATGCATTCGGAAACGCAAAAGGTGAAAATATCAAGTTATCCCGCCAAAGATTTGGCATTTTGCCAAAAACTGCGAGGAAAAAACCAGCGGATTGCGATGTCGAAAAAAAGCAAAAATGCAGGGATTTTCATTGAAAAAGGATGGATTTGCCGGAACGTACAGCAATAGTGCTGATAAAAAATAGACGATGTATGTGCGAAACGCCAAAAATTGGTAAAAACTGGAAATGACATTGCGGTAATTGGTAAAATATGGTAAAATTGACGTCGTTGAGGGAAGGTAAAACAAAGGAGGACCCTATGGAAAAGATTAAGTTCGTTATGTCGGATACCGGCGCGGAAATGACAGAGCGCTGCCGTAAAACACTGGAGAAAGAAAACGTGGAAGTTGCGGTCGTGGAAAAGGACGGCAACCAGGTTTTGCAGAAATTGTTGGCGTTGCGTCCGCAGGTGGCACTGTTGGATACCTTTATGCCAGGGCTGGACGCCATCACTGTAAAACAGCGCTACCAGGAGGCCGGCGGCAATCATACGGTATTTTTTGCTACCGGTGCATACCAGAGTGAAGAAGTAGAGCAGGAGCTGTTGGAGGCAGGCTTTGCCTTTTATTTTGTAAAGCCTTTTGAAGAAAGCGTTCTGGCTGAGCGTGTGAAAAAAGCGGCAAGCAATGGCGAGCATGCTGCCAGCTATGCTGATAATGACGAGCTGATCGTTACCGAGATTTTGCATCAGATTGGTGTGCCTGCTCATATCAAAGGCTACCAGTTCTTACGAGATGCAATCTTGCTGACAGTGGACGATCCGGACTACATCAACGCAGTGACCAAGCGGCTGTATCCGGAAATTGCAAAGCGCAACGGTACGACTGCATCTCGCGTGGAGCGTGCAATCCGTCATGCCATCGAAGTTGCATGGGATCGCGGCGATGTGGACACGCTGAACCGCTACTTTGGCTACACCATTCATAACTTGCGCGGTAAACCCACAAACAGTGAGTTTATTGCCATGATTAGTGATAAAATGCGTCTGGACAAGCACCGCAGACTGGCTTGATCAATCGGCGTGAGGAAGGCGCGGCATATCTTTTGATGCAAAGCAGAAAAAAGAGCTCCTCCATGCGGCGCCGCAAAGACTCCAGAACAATAGAAAAGCTCTCCTCTTGATGATACCGTCAAGAGGAGAGCTTTTTATATGTGCATGAAAAAGAAAAGGAGCGTGGCGCAGGCCACGCTCCTTTTTGTTGTAAAAAACGCTTATGCCGGCTTGTTGGCGGTACGTGCGTTGGTCTTCTGAGAAGGATCAATTTCGCCTGCGCCAAACAGTGCGCGCTTGGTCAAAACAGGGCCAACCAGCTCGTAAATCAGAACGGCAAACAGAACTACGTTGCGGATCAATTCGCCGTCGCCCAGCAGGACAGCAGTCTGTGCCATGCCCAGTGCAACACCGGCCTGCGGCAGCAGAGTGATGCCCAGATACTTGGTGATCTTGGGATCACAGTGGCTCATGCGGCAGCTGAAGTTTGCACCGCAGTATTTGCCCACAGAACGGGACAGGATGAACAGGATACCCACCAGAATAACCAGCGGATTGGCGAAGATGCTCAGGTTCAGCTCTGCACCGGAAATGACGAAGAACAGAATATTCAGCGGTGCCGTCCAACGGTCTACACGCTCCATCAGTTCTTCCGAGAAATCACAGATGTTGCAGAACACGGTACCGGTCATCATGCAGACCAGTAACAGAGAGAAGCCAAGGTGCAGACCGCCGATGTCAAACTCTAGCATGGACAGGCCAACCGTCAGCAGCACAAAGCTGGCGGACAGGGACAGACGCTTACTTCTGGAGTGGAAGAACTGCTCGATCCAGTACAGGATATAGCCCATCAGTGCGCCCAAAGCCAGAGACAGGATGATTTCCAGAATCGGCTCCAGCACAACAGCAGTCACACTGACGCTGCCCTGTTCCAGCGCTTCGGCAATGCCAAAGGATGCAGAGAACAGCATCAGGCCAACGGCGTCATCAATGGCAACAACCAGCAAAAGCAGCTTGGTCAGAGGACCGTCGGCCTTATACTGGCGCACGACCATCAAAGTGGCGGCAGGGGCGGTAGCAGATGCGATTGCACCCAGGGTAATGGCAGCAGGCAGGGAAATCACATCGGGACGTGCGATGTGCAGCACAATCAGCACAATATCGACGAATACGGTGGTGATAACCGCTTGCAGAATACCAACGGTAATAGCCTGGTTGCCCATTTTTTTCAGCTGTTCCAGGCGGAACTCGTTGCCAATGGCGAAGGCAATAAAGCCAAGGGCTGCCTGCGACAGAATCGAAAAGCCTTCGACCTGTTCCAACGACTGAAAGCCCAGTCCGGCAATATCCAGCTGGCCCAGGCAGAACGGTCCAAGCAGCAAGCCGGTCACCAGATAAGCGGTAACTGCGGGCAGCGACAGCTTTTTGGCGAGACGGGACATCAAAAGGCCGCCAATCACGCAAATAGCGATGCAGATGAGAATTTTCTCCATAATATATACTCCTCTTCTTTTTTGAAAGCGTTTATGATGATAACACGTTTGAAAATGCGTTGCAAGGGAAAAGTCGAACAAATTCAGGCTGCGAAAAGAAAGTGTTACTGTTTGATTCAACCAGAAAAGCATAGGATTAGAAGGCTCGTGTTTTCAACGGTTTTACGAGTGTTTTTGCGTGGTGACGCGGCGCGCAGGCAAAGCCAAAAGTAGTTTGTCCAATGCGCGGCAGATGTGCAGAAAAAGAAAAGAGAACCAAGTGCTGCACAGTATCGGGTATAGAAAAACTGCATTTCCTCAAGCAGTGGTGCGGTATGTAATCAGAAATAAATTACACGGTACAGAGTGAAAATACGAAAGAAGGTGCGGCCGACTTTTCCGCGTGTGTACTTGAAGCTTTGGCAGGATTTCGGTATAATGTAAGTTGATTTAATAGAAGCATTTTTAGGAAGAAAGCAGACAAAAATGGAAAAGAATGTAACAGCAGTATTGGCTGCAGCCGGGTCTTCTACCCGCATGGGATTTGATAAATTATCATACAGATTAGGAACATACACCGTTTTGGAGCAGAGCCTACACGCCTTTGACGTATGCCCGCTGGTCAGCGAAATTGTGCTGGTGGCAGGTGAAAACGCATGGCCGCAGGCACAAAAAGCCGCACAGCTGTGTGCAACGCCGGTCCGCTTGGTGCATGGCGGTGCGACCCGTGCTGAAAGCGTAAAAGCTGGTGTGCTGGCAGCGCACGGCGATATTGTGGCGATTCACGATGCCGCACGACCGTTCGTCAGCCAGGAAGTCATCGAGCGCACGCTGGCCGCCGCCGCGGCAAACGGTGCAGCGGCACCTGCTGTGCCAGTAAAGGATACCATCAAGCAGGCTACCGCAGGCAACGGCAAAACCGTACCGGAGCAATGTATCGTCCGCGAAACACCGGACCGCAACACGCTGTATGCGGTACAGACGCCCCAGTGCTTTGACCGGGAAACCTATTTGTGGGCGCTGGAACAGCTGCCGGCAGATAAAGCACGCCTCGTCACCGATGATTGCAGCCTGTTCGAGCTGGTGGGCAAAGAAGTCCAACTGGTGCCCGGCGATTACGCCAACCTGAAAATTACCACACGGGAGGATCTGCTCCCTTATAAAAAGGAGAACAACACCATGAGAATCGGACACGGATACGACGTACATAAACTGGTGGAAGGCCGTCCGCTGATTTTGGGCGGTGTGAATATCCCGTACGAAAAAGGTCTTTTGGGCCATTCGGATGCGGACGTTCTGGCACATGCCATTTCGGATGCCTTGCTGGGCGCTGTGGCGCTGGGCGATATTGGCAAGCACTTCCCGGATACCGACCCTGCCTACGCAGGCGCGGACAGCCTGAAGCTGGCACGCGCTGTTGTGGAGCTGGTGACGGAAAAGGGTTACCGCCCGGTCAACGTGGATGCAACGATCCTGTGCCAGGCACCCAAGCTGGCACCCCATATTCAGGCCATGCGCCAGAATCTGGCCGATGCATTGCAGATGGACATGGATGATGTGAGCGTAAAGGCTACCACCGAAGAACATCTGGGCTTTACGGGTGCAGGCGAAGGCATCGCTGTGCACGCCGTAGCACTGCTGGACCGGCTGTAAGACTGCACCAAAACGCCGAAGGAGGGGATCGCCGTGAGTATCGGTGCGATCATTGCAAACTTCCAAACATTCAAAGTTTGGGACTTGATTGATATTATTATTGTAGCCTTTGCCCTGTATCATTTGCTGGGGTTCATCAACCGCAGCCGTGCCGGGCAGCTGGCCATGGGCGCAGTGGTGGTTTTGACCGTGTATGTGTTTGCCGTAACAGCAAACCTGCGCATGGTAAAATTCATCATGCAGCAGCTGTTCCAGATTGGTTTTCTGGCCATTATCATTGTGTTTCACCCGGAGATACGCCGTGCGCTGGAGCGTATGGGCCAGACCGACCGTTGGGTGGCGACGCTGTTCCATTCCAGCCGACATAATGATCCGGGTATGCGTGGCAAATGGCGCAGTGCCATCATTGCCATCTGCGATGCAGCCGAGCGCCTTTCGGAAAACCGCACCGGCGCACTGATCGTGCTGGAGCGCCACACCAACCTGTCCGAAATCGTGCGGACCGGCACCATCGTAAACAGTGAGGTAAACCCGGAAGTGTTGGGAACCATTTTTTATGAAGGTACGCCGCTGCATGATGGCGCCGTCATCATCGAAAACGGTATGATTAAGGCTGCCGGCTGTGTGCTGCCGCTTTCCAATAACCTGGATTTCGGCAAGGACATGGGTACACGCCACCGTGCAGGTTTGGGCATTGCGGAAAATTCCGATGCCATCGCTGTGATTGTAAGCGAAGAAACCGGTATTATTTCTCTGGCAAAAAATGGCGTTCTGATGCGTCATCTGGACCGCCAGAGCCTGTATATGCGCCTGGAGGATGAAATGCTCCCCCAGGAACACAATACTGATAAGACCAAGTATTCCCGTTGGAGCACGATGCCGCTGCTGGACTGGCTGTTCGGCAGCACGCGGAAAGGAGCGGGTGAATGATGAAGGAAACAGGACAGAATGAGGCAGACACTCGCCTGCGGTTGTTCAACCTGCTGGATAACCCCCGGCTGCGGATGCTGGTGGCGTTCGTACTGGCGGTAATCAGTTGGGTTATTGTTACAGTTGGCATTCAGCCGGGAACCGACCGGACGATTACCGGTGTTCCGGTGGATTTTTCCTATGATTCGGCGCGTTACAGCGTACAGGGCCTATCCATCGTGAACGATCCCAAACAGACGGTATCCTTGAAGGTATACGGCAATGGGTCGGACATCGGCGGCCTGGACAAAGAAGATTTTGTAGTGTATCCCAAATACAATTCGGTCAAAGGCCCCGGACAGATCAACCTGTCGCTGGCTGTGAAGTGTATTTCGCAAACTGTCGATGCCAATAACATCAAAGTAAATGTGCACCCGGTCGATACCGGTGTGACGGTGGTATTCGATAAGGTAGAGGAAAAGAAAGTTCCGGTACGTATCGAAGCAAAGAACCTGGCAATCGAGGAAGGCTACACTCTGTACAAGTATCAGCCGGTGCCGTCCGAAATCACGCTGATGGGACCGGAAAATGAACTGAAGAAAATTAAGGAAGCGGTTGCGCAGGTCACCGTGGAAGACAAGCTGAACCAGACCAAGACCCTGACTGCGCCGCTGACCTTTGTGAACGAAGCAGGCGAGCCGGTGGAACTGAAGTATGTCAAGCCAGAGGCAACCACGGCAGATGTTACGCTGACCGTTTATCAAAAGGCGGAGCTGCCGCTGGCGGTTACACTGGTTAATACGCCCCCGGGATTTGATGAAACATCGCTGAAGTACACGCTGAGCCAGAAGACCTTGCAGGTTGCCGGCCCGGCCAGCGTGATTGAAAACATGAAAGAGGTCAGCATTGGCTCGGTGGACCTGAGCACCTTTGCATTGGACCGCGTGTACGAACTGCCGGTGGAACTGCCCAACGGATTGGTCAGTGAAGAAAACGTCAGCACTGTGACGCTGAATTTTGAGACCTCGAACCTGGCCACAAAAACCTTTAATTTGAAATCCGACGCGGTGCAGGTAATCAATATGCCGGCCGGATACAGCTTAGATGTATTGTCCAACCGCATCCGCAATGTGGTTGTGTGCGGCCCCAAAAACGTGTTGGACGGCCTGACCGCAGAATCTGTGGTGGCACGCATCAATATGGATGAGCTGAACATCGTCACCGGCCAGCAAACTATCGCCGTAAACATTTATGTACCGGCAGATAACCGAATCTTTGCCCTGGGCAATTACTCGGTGTCCTGCCAGATCGAGAGCCAGTAATGCTTTTAATTCGTAATATTCGCCTGCCCCTTACTGCGTGTGAAGGGGATGCTATTGCCCGTGCTGTGAAAATGGCACGGCTGCCTGCCGGAGAAATCGCTTCGGCTGGCATTTCCAAGTTATCTGTGGACGCGCGCCACGGCAAGCCGTCGCTGGTGTATACGGTTGCCATTTCGCTGCGCGACCCCATGCGCGAGAGCGCCTACCTGGGCAATCCTGCGGTTGCACAGCAAAAAGAAGCTGTTTTGGAGCTGAAAACAGGTACCGAGCCTTTGCAAAATCGTCCTGTCGTGTGCGGCTTTGGCCCGGCGGGTATGTTTGCGGCCCTGCTGCTGGCACGGCAGGGCTTCCGTCCGCTGGTGCTGGAGCGCGGCCCTGCACTGGAAGATCGCGTAAAGGCGGTGGAACACTTTTCCGCAACCGGCGAGTTGAACCCCAACGGAAACATCCAGTTTGGTGAAGGCGGCGCAGGCACATTTTCCGACGGCAAACTGACCACGCGCATTGGCGATGCGCTGTGCGGCTATGTGACGAAAGTGCTGCTGGAGCATGGCGCACCCAAGGAAATTGCCTGGCAACAAAAACCCCATGTGGGTACGGACCTTTTGCGCGGTGTGATCAAATCTATCCGCAAGGAAATCGAGCAGCTGGGCGGCGAGGTCCGTTTTAATACTGCGCTGACCGGTCTGGTGCAAAGCGGCGGCAAGCTGGTCGGTATCGAAACCACGGCAGGCCAGATTCCCTGTGAAGCACTGATTCTGGCGGTAGGCCACTCGGCACGTGATACTTTCGCCATGCTGATGGATTCCGGCCTGAAGCTGACCTGTAAGCCGTTCAGCGTGGGCTTCCGCGCTGAGCATTTGCAGAGCCAGATCGAAAAAAGCCTGTACCACGAAGCGGCAGGCCACCCGGCTTTGCCCAGAGGCGAATACCAGCTTTCCCAGCATGTGGGCGAGCGTTGCGTATACACGTTTTGTATGTGTCCCGGCGGCCGCGTGGTGGCATCTGCCAGCGAGGAAGGCCGTGTGGTAACCAACGGCATGAGCTATCATGCGCGTGACGGCAAAAATGCCAACGCAGCTGTGGTCGTCAGCGTGGACGGCCGCGATTTTGACCAGGACCCCCGCAAGGCAATCGAATTCCAGCGAGAGCTGGAGCGCCGTGCCTATCAGGCCGGCTGTGTGGCTGGTGCGTATGCGGCACCGGCTGAAAATGTCCAGAGCTTTTTGCAGGGCGAAGGCAAGCTGCGCATCGGTGCAGTGGAGCCTACCTATGATCGCGGCGTAGTTGCAGCAGATCTGGGCGCACTTTTGCCCGATGAACTGGCTGAAACGCTGCGTGCAGGTTTGCGTGCCTACGAGCGCAAACTGGCAGGCTATACCGGACCGGATGCAATCCTGACCGGTTTGGAAACCCGTACCAGCAGCCCTGTGCGTCTGGTTCGTACCGAAACCATGCAGAGCGAAACGCTGCAAGGCTTGTATCCCTGCGGAGAGGGCGCAGGATATGCAGGCGGCATTATGAGTGCTGCGGTGGATGGCTTGCGTGTGGCACGTACCATTTGCGAGCAGTATACGGCACAAAAGCAGTAAGCTGAAGGGGTAACGGAAAGGAATAAAAAACAGGAAAATATGAAAACAGGTAAGGAAAATTTCGATTATTCCAATTTATATAAAAATACAGGCAATCCGCCACCCCAACAGGAAGGTACCCCGAACTACGGCAGCGGCTCTGATTTGGAGCGTATGCTGGAAGAACAGCTGCGCAGCGTGGGCCGCGCAGTAGACGAAGGCATGTCCTACGGATTTGCAAAGATGAACCGCGTGTTTGAGGATACCGACCGTTGGGAGCGTGTGACCGAGCGGCTGGCGTTTGCAGCAGACCGCATGAGCAGCCAGCTGGATCGCACGATCAGCCACGCCGTTGACGCTTACAAGAAAAATAGTGAAAGTAAAGCAGACCCCCAGGCACAGAAAAACAGCCAGATTTGGCGCAAGCTGCGCAGCTCCGCTACAAAACGCCGCGTTTTGGGCATAGTGCTGTCCTTTTGGTGCGGTTTACTTGCAGTTGGTATGATTCTCCCCATGCTGGTTGAAACCAGCTTTATTGGCGGCTTTGCTGTCATGGCGGGTTTGGCGCTTTTGGGCCTAAGCTATGGTGTTGAAAACCTGCGGTTTGCACGGTTCGCAAGGGAGTTTGTCGGTGTGGCAGAGGGAAGAAACGTCTTTTCTCTGGATTATCTGGCAGGCGATATGAATATGCCGGAGCGCAAACTGCGCAAGCTGGTGCAGCGCTATCTGAATCGTGGCTGGCTGACGGCATGGCTGGATAAAGGCAAAAATACCTTGTATATGGACCTGGCTGACTGGCGCGCAGCGCGCGAAGAACAGACAGAAACCGCAAAGGAAGAACATCGCGAAGCGCAGCAGACCCAAACGGCTGATGCAACGAACCAGGCTGACGCCGAACAGGACCCGCTGGCAAAGCTGGAAAACTTTGTGGAGATTCTGGCAAAAGAATCCTGCATGATGGCAGATGACGCACAGGCGGTGCAGGAGCTGAAAGAACTGGAAAAAACCAGCCGTGCCATTTTAAGCTGGACCCAAAAACACCCGGAAAGTCTGCCCAAGATTCGGCACCTGACCGAGCAGTATATTCCGCTGACGCTGAAGCTTTTGTATACCTACAACGATTTGAAGTTGCATGACGGCGATAACGCGGCACATGTGCGAAAAGATATTGCAGGGATGCTGCATTCGTTGAATTTGGGCTTTTCTGCCTTGCAGGATAAGCTTTTGGACGAAGTTGCGATGGATGTTACCGGCGATATTGCTGCGCTGCAGGGAATGCTGGCGTGGGATGGTTTGTCGGAAGATACGTTGTTTCAGGAAAAGCCCGGCCAGTAACCGGGCATGATGAGTATAAGAGAACATAAAATAATAGTGGAAGTAGAGAGTAGAAGGGAGAGCGCAAAATGCAGTATCGCAGTTGGGAGCCGCGCGGTGTCGACCGTGTAGCAGCGGCAAACCTGGCGAAGTGCCTGGCAGAGGAAGCGCTGTATGCAGACCCGGCACTGGAGGAATCTGCACTGTCTCCGGAAGCAATGACGGAGCGCCTTGCGCAACAAACAAAAAGCTATGTATTGCTGGCCGGTGTGCTGGCGGCACGCGGCATGACCGACCCAGAGCAGGTAATGGATTTTCTGGCGGCGGATGCGCCAATGTCCAACCCCATGCTGATGCAGGATATGGACAAAGCTTGTGCGCGGATTTACCGTGCTGTGGACGAAGGCGAAACCATCGTGGTCTTTGGCGATTACGATGTGGACGGCGTAACAGCCACCGCACTGCTGTATCAGCATTTGAAATGCATGGGTGCAGACGTAAAATGCATGCTGCCCAGCCGGGAAGGCGATGGCTATGGCCTGAGCCGCCACACGGTAGATGCCATTCATAAGCACGGTTACAGCCTGATTATCACGGTGGATAACGGCGTTTCCGCAGTGGAAGAAGCTGCATATGCAACAGAGCTGGGCATGGATTTGATTATCACGGACCACCATCTACCGCCCGACCAGCTGCCGCAGGCAGTTGCTGTTGTGGACCCGATGCGTCCGGATGATACCAGTCCCTTCAAGGGATTGTCCGGTGCCGGCGTTGCGTTCAAGCTGTGCGCGGCGCTGGACGAATGTATGCCGGAGCAGGTGCTGGATTTCTGCGGCGATTTGGCAGCGATGGGCACCATCGCAGACGTGATGCCGCTTGTTGGCGAAAACCGTACTCTGGTAGCGGCTGGCCTGGCCATGCTGCAAAACAGCGACAGACCCGGTATCCGTGCATTGTTGGAAATCACAGGCTTGGCGGATAAGAACATCACGGCAGAAAACGTCAGCTTTGCGCTGGCACCGCGCATCAACGCGGCAGGCCGTATGGATAGTGCCGTGACCGCTTTGCAGCTTTTATTGTGCGAGGATGAAGACCGCGCGGAGGAGCTGGCAGCAAAGCTGAACGAAGAAAATCAGAACCGCCAGAAAATCGAACAGGACATTGCTGCCGCTGTACAGGCACAGCTGGATGCAGACCCGTCTTTGCGTGAGCAGCGCGTGGTTGTAGTATGCGGACATGGCTGGCATCCTGGCGTAATCGGCATCGTTGCAAGCCGCTTGGTGGAGCAGCTGGGCCGGCCGGTAATGGTAATCAGCGTTGACGAAAAAGGCGAAGGCCGCGGCAGCGGACGCAGCCTGGGCAGCTTGAATCTGCACGACTGCATTGCATCCTGCTCGGATTTGCTGATTCGTTATGGCGGCCACGCAATGGCGGCCGGCCTTTCAGTGGAAGAACAAAACATTCCGGCGCTGCGCCGCCGTATGAACGAATGGGCTTTGCGGGAAGTACCTGTGCTGAAGCGTCCACCGCTCCAGCCGGATTTGTCGCTTCAGCTGGATAAAACCAATCTGGACGCAGTGCGCGCACTGGACCGCCTGGCACCTTTGGGCAGCAAAAACCCGCCCCCCATCTTCCTGTTGGAAAACGTGCAGATCGATGGCGTGTATCCGGTTTCTGAAGGCCGCCACACGCGCGTTCGGCTGCGGCAGGGAAACACTAGCCTGTACGCGGTATATTTCGGCATGACACCCCCCAGCTTTGCCTATGGCATTGGGGACAGGGTCGATGTAATTTTGAACCTCTCGGTGTACGAAGCACGCGGCGGTGCCCAGTATTCGGGCCGCATTGTGGATATTCGCCCGGCGGGGCTGGGCAATGCACCGGCCAGCCAGGCAGAACTGTTTGAAGGCTTCTGCGGCGGTGCAAAGCTGTCGGACGAACAAAAAACACTTTTGTACCCCACCCGAAAGGATATTGCGGCAGTGTATCAAACGCTGCGCAGCGGTATGTGGCATGCGGACGATTTGCAGCCGCTGTTTGCACGCCTGGGCGCGGATCAGGCAGGTAAAATCATGGCCGGCATTACAGCGCTCAAGCAGCTGGGGCTGGTAACAGAACAAGAAAATAACGGCGCCACCGTGCTGGCGCTTGTCCCCACGGCGGAGAAAAAAGATCTGGCGTCTGCGCCGATCCTGAAACGTATGGAGGATATGTAATTATGGCACAGGCAAAGAAGAAAAAAGAAAAGGAAGAAGTAGTGGAAGTGGACCCCAACTTCTACTCGGCAAAAACCCATTTGCAGGATAAAGTGCGGGAAATCGGTACCCTTGCAGCAACCGCAAAGCCTGCGGATGCTGCACTGGATGATGATACCATCCTGACCAAGCCGGAAATCATCACCCACGAAAAGCTGATGGACGCCCTGCGGGAAAGCGGACGCGGCTATGATATGGATTTGATCGAGCGCGCCTTTGTCACAGCGGACGAGCTGCACAAGGGCGTATGCCGCCGCAGCGGTGAGCCGTATATTTGCCATCCGCTGGCTGTGGCACGCCTGCTGGTGGATTTGGGCATGGACAGCGAGAGCATTGCAGCAGCACTGCTCCACGATGTAGTTGAAGATACCCCCATCACCATCGAGGAAGTGGAAGCAAAGTTCGGTCCGGACGTGGCTTTGCTGGTGGACGGCGTTACCAAGCTGACCAAAATCCAGTTTTCCAGCATTGAAGAACAGCAGGCCGAAAACCTGCGCAAGATGCTGCTGGCTATGAGCCAGGACGTGCGCGTGATGATTATCAAGCTGTGCGACCGACTGCACAATATGCGCACTGGCGATGCCTGGCCGGAGCAAAAGCGCCGCGACAAAGCCCTGGAAACCATGGAAGTGTATGCGCCCATTGCAAACCGCCTGGGCATTTTGAATATCAAGGAAGAACTGGAAGACCGCAGCCTGCATTATCTGGACCCGGTGAGCTATCAGGAAATCTGCCAGATGCTCAGCGAGAGAAACGGCGAAGAATTTTTGAGCCACGTTTCCGTCAATATTGAAAAGCGTTTGCAGGAAAGCGAAATCACCAACGCGGCCATGAAGCGCCGCGTCAAGAGTGTGTACGGCATTTATCGTAAGATGTATATGCAAAGCAAGAGCTTTGACGAAATCTACGATATCTACGCGGTACGCATCATTCTGGATACGGTGGCGGAGTGCTACAATGCGCTGGGCCTGATTCACGATATGTATCATCCGCTGCCCAACCGCTTCAAGGATTATATTTCTACCCCCAAACCCAACGGCTACCAGAGCCTGCACACTACCGTAATCGGCCACGAAGGCATTCCCTTTGAGGTACAGATTCGTACCCGTGAAATGGATGAAATGGCGGAGTACGGTGTCGCAGCCCACTGGCGCTACAAGGAAGGCATTTCTGCCCCGCAGGACAGCCTGGATACCCGGTTGGCCTGGGTGCGTCAGCTGTTGGAAAACCAGCGCATGTCGGACGATGCAAGCAATCTGCTGCGCGATTTGAAGAGCGATCTGCTGCCGGAAGAAGTGTTTGCGTTCACGCCCAAGGGCGACGTCATCAACCTGCCTGCCGGCGCAAACTGCATCGACTTTGCCTATGCGATTCACTCGGCAGTTGGCAACCGCATGATTGGCTGTAAGGTCAATAACCGCATGGTGCCCATTGACCATCAGGTGAATACCGGCGAAATCATTGAAATCATCACCGGACCGGTAGATAAAGGCCCCAGCCGCGACTGGCTGAAAATCGTCAAGACCAGCGAGGCCAAGAGCAAGATTCGCAACTGGTTCAAAAAGATGTGCCGTGAGGAAAACATCGCCGAAGGCCGTGACCTGTTGAACAAGGAACTGCGCCGCAACCAGATTTTTGTCCGGGACGACGAGTGGGACGGATATATCAATGAGGTTGCTCGCCGAATGCGGAAAAATACGCCGGACGAGCTGTATGCGGCAATCGGTTATGGCGGCCTGACTTTGGCAAACTGCCTGCCGCGCCTGCGAGAAGAATATGCCAAGCTGCGCACGGTGGACGAGCCGAAAAAGATTGAAGTCACTACGGTGGAGCCGCAGCACGCAACGGACGGCGTAATTGTGGAAGGCATGGACAACTGCCCCATCAAATTTGCCAAGTGCTGCAGCCCCCTGCCGGGCGACAACATCGTGGGCTTTATTACCCGCGGCTTTGGTGTTTCAATCCATAAGCGTATCTGCGCCAATGCCATTGCCGGTATGCGCGACCCAAGCAATGCAGACCGCTGGGTCAAGGCACGCTGGGCCGAAGAAAGCCAGCAGAATTTCAAGGCTACACTGGAAATCACCGTACTGGACCGTGAGGGCCTGCTGGGTGATGTGGCAGGCGCATTGCAGGATATGCATGTGCCGATTTATGCCATCAATGCACGCCAGTCGGAAAAGGGCTGTGCTTCGATGAGCCTGACGGTTGGCATCACCAACACGGAACATTTGAAGGCCGTCGTGACCCGTTTGAAGAAAATCAAAGATGTATTGACAGTAACGAGAGGATAAAATGCGAGCAGTAATTCAGCGTGTAACTTCGGCTTCGGTGTCGGTAAACGGTGGCCCGGAGCGTAAAATCGGCCAGGGCTTGATGATTTTATTGGGTATCAAGGATACCGACAGCCTGGACATCGTGCCCAAACTGGCAGAAAAGTGTGCAGGTCTGCGCATCTTTTCCGATGCGGAAGGCAAATTGAATTGCAGCGCCAAGGAGCTGGGGCTTTCTGCACTGGTGGTGTCCAACTTTACACTGTACGGCAACACCAAAAAGGGTATGCGCCCCAGTTTTATCGCAGCAGCAAAGCCGCCGCTTTCCACCCAGGCATACGAGCTGTTTCTGGAAGAAATGAACAAGCAGGGCTTGAAAGAAGTCCAGCACGGTGAATTCGGCGCGGATATGCAGGTGTCACTGGTCAACGATGGGCCGGTTACCATCGTGATGGACACCGATGAATGGAAGAGGTAACAGCATGAAATTTTTTCAGTTGAATGGTCCGGCACCGCTGTTTACAAACAGCTTTCTGCTGATTTCCGAAGGCGGCCACGGCGCCATCATCGACCCGGCGGCTTCGGCAGAAGAATATAACCGCATCCTGAGCCGGGAAGGCGCAACGCTGACCCATATTTTCTGCACGCACGGACATTTTGACCATGTGGGCGCAGGCGAACAGCTGCGCACGCAGTGGGGCGCAAAGCTCTATTGCGAGCCGTCTGATTTGAACAGCCCCTGGCTGTATCCGCTGACCGTAAGCGACAGCGGCTATACCGAAGGCCAGCCCATCAGCGTGGATGAATTGACCTTTACCCCGTGGCATACGCCCGGCCATACCCCCGGCAGCGTGTGCATTCTGTGCGGTGACTGTCTGTTTACCGGCGATACGCTATTTGCCGGTGGCGCAGGCCGAACCGATATGGACGGCGGCAGCTATCCCCAGCTGATTGCCAGCGGTAAAAAGCTCAAGCGGCTGCCCATCTCTGCCGAAACTAAGGTCCTGCCCGGACACGAAGGCACTTCGACCTACGGCTATGAAATGGAAAACAATTATTTTATCACGGTAATGTGTCAGGATTGACAGGAGATTGCATGAAAATTTATATCACAGGCCTTGCTTCCGGCTATGATGTGGAGCATTTGGTGCGGCTGTTCTTTCCGCTGGCACCGCTGACGGCAGAAAAACCGGAGGAAACGGAAGATGCGGTGTGCGCTGATTTTGGCGCAAAAGAAATGACGGCTGTACTGGTGCAGAACGGCGAAAAAACCGTTCGCACTGCGCCGCTGCCGCCGGAAGACGTAAAACAGGACCAGGCACTGGCTGGCCTGGTATATGATTTGCTGCGGGAAAAAACCGGCATTCGTCCCGCCTGGGGCAAGCTGACCGGTGTTCGCCCGGTGCGCCTGATTCATGACGAGCGTGCACACGGTGCATCGGAAGCAGAAATCGAATCCTACTTTATCGACCATTTTGACTGCACCCGCGAAAAATTTGAGATGATTCGCAATATCGCCAACGTGCAGGAGCATATTCTGGAAAAGGGCCGCGGCGACCGATATTACAGCCTTTACATCGGCATTCCGTTCTGCCCGTCCCGCTGCAGCTATTGCAGCTTTGTCAGCTGCAACCTGGACCGTGACCGCAAGCTGGTGCAGCCTTATGTGGACGACCTTTGCGAGGAAATCCGTGCCATTCGGGACCAGGCAGAGCATAATCACATGCATCTGTGCAGCATTTACATCGGCGGCGGCACACCCACCAGCCTGTCGGCAGCGCAGCTGCGCCAGCTGATGGAAACGGTCAAGGAATGCTTCGACCTGTCCGACCTGCTGGAGTACACCGTAGAGGCAGGCCGCCCGGACTGCACCGATGCAGAAAAGCTGGCTATCATCAAGGAGCTGGGCGCAACACGCATTTCCATCAATCCCCAGACCTTCTCGGACCAGGTGCTGGCTAACATCGGCCGTAAGCACTCGGCAGAGGATATTGTGCGCTGCTACAAAGAAGCACGTGCCGTGGGCCATCAGGACATCAACATGGACCTGATTGCCGGTCTGCCCGGTGATACGGTCGAAGGCTTTGAAGCAAGCCTGCGCCGTGCCATCGCGCTGGACCCGGAGAACATCACCGTGCATACGCTGACGCTGAAGCGCGCCTCCCGCATTATGATTGAGGGACAGGCCGACCAGGAATACGCCGATGTGGCCGCCATGCTGGAAAAATGTCATCTGCTGGTAGAGGCAGGCTACATTCCGTATTACCTGTACCGCCAGAAGAACACCCTGCAAAATCTGGAAAACGTGGGCTGGTGTAAACCGGGCCATGAGGGATATTATAATATCTACATCATGGAAGAAATCCATGCCATCCTTTCCGCAGGCGCAGGCGGCAGCACCAAGCTGGTGCGTCCCGGCGAAATTCAGCGCATTTTTAACTACAAGTATCCGCAGGAATATGTCCAGCGTTTCGATGAAATTCTGGAGCGGAAAAAAGGAGTCACTGCGTTTTATGAGCAAGAAACTGATCCCAAAGCGGCTGGTGGAAATCAGCCTGTTTAATATTGCTGCCATGCAGCCGGACGAGCTGATTCGGGACGGCGAACAAGCTTACCGTCACCGTTTGGAAAAGGCGGCTGACAGTATTCTGGAATCCAGCGCAAAAATCATTATGCTGACAGGCCCTTCCAGTAGCGGCAAAACCACAACCAGCATCGAACTGGCCGAAACGTTGCAGCAGCGCGGCACGCCTGCGCAGGTGCTCAGCCTGGATAACTTTTTCATCGGCGCGGAAAATTACCCCATCCTGCCCAACGGCAACAAGGACTACGAAAGCCCTGCCACGCTGGATATGCCGGAAATTAACCGCTGTCTAGCTGAACTGAACGAAAACGGTGCAACGGATGCACCGGTGTATGATTTTGCCCACGAAAGACGCGCAGATTATCGCCAGCACATCGATTTGCACGGCGGCGTGTGCATCATGGAAGGTATCCATGCACTGAATCCGCTTTTGACCGAGCTTTTGCCGGAGGACGGCGTGTTTTATATTTACGCCGGCCTGCGGGAGGAATACGCCTGTGAAGGTATCCGCACCATCAGCACGCGAGAAATCCGCCTGTGCCGCCGTGTCCTGCGTGACATGATGACACGCGGCCACAGCCCGGAAAAGACGCTGGCTATGTGGAACGACGTGCTGGAGGGAGAAAACCAGTATGTGCGCATCTACAAGCCGCGTGCAGATTTGATTCTGGATACCTCCTTTACCTACGAGCTGGGCGTGATGGCCGGTCTGGTGGATAAGGCACTGCATATGCTGGACCCGAACTGCCCCTATTACGAACGAATGGAGCAGGCAGCAGCCTTGTTTGCGGACGTGCGCAAGATCCCGGTAAGCAGCGTACCCAAGGACAGTATGCTGCGAGAATTTTATGGGGCTTTCCATAACGAATGAGTTTATGACCAGTTTGTAAAATACACGCTGGCACATTGCGCAGACGATAAAGCTGCGGTATAATGATGAAAACCTCAACTGGTTATGATTGCGCATTGCGCAAGAAAGTAGGTGTCACCATGAAATTTGAGTTTGACTTTAACAAAATCAAAGCTGCCGGCATGGACATGGCCGGTAAGAGTGTGGATCTGGCTAACGATCTGGCGGAACGTGCAAAACGAGAGACACGTATCCTGAACGATCAGAGCAAGTTGGCAAAGGCACAGCGCGAGCTGGGCGCTTTGGTGTACAGCCTGGCAAAGAACGGCGAGAGCAACCAGCCCTTGCTGGATAAGTATATCGATACCATCAGCGCGCTGGAACAGGAAATCGAACAGCTGCGTGCTGTGGATGAGCCTGCACAGTCCGATGAAGAACCTGAGCAGGTGGTTGTGGACTTTTCCAACGAAGCAGCAGCCGAGCCTGCATCTGCTCCGGAAGATCCGTTTGCAGACGTACAGGCTCCGGCCGGCCGCTACTGCACTCAGTGCGGCGCACCCGTCCAGGAAGGCGCTCTGTTCTGCAACCGCTGCGGCGCACAGCTGTAAGCGTTAAAAAGGGCTGAAAAACAGCCATTTTGTCTGATTTTGAACCAATACCCGTGTCGATGCCCGTCGGCACGGGTATTTTGTTGCTGTCAAGCCTCTTTTTTATGGAGAAAACCTTGCAATGCTGCCGCTTGTGCGATAAAATAAGGGACAGCAACACTTTGGGAGGAAAACATGGCGGCTTATCCGGAAAAAGAAAAGTATACCGCAGAAGATCTGGTCCAGATCATTATGCTGTTGCGCGACCCGGAAGCCGGTTGTCCCTGGGATAAGGTGCAGACCCACACGTCGATCCGAAAGAACTTTCTGGAAGAAACCTACGAAGCGCTGGAGGCAATCGACGCGGACGATCCTGCTATGATGCGGGAAGAATTGGGCGATGTGATGATGCAGGTGGTTTTTCACTGCGTCATGGAAGCGGAAAAACAGAATTTTACCTTTACGGACGTCTGCGATGAAGTGTGCCGTAAGCTGATTTATCGGCATCCGCACATTTTTGGAACGCCGGAACAGCAAAAAAACGGAATAATGGACTGGGATGCGCTCAAAAATAAGGAAAAGGGACGCCGCAGTCTGGTAGACGAAATCAATACCGTGCCGAAAACGTTCCCCGCACTGATGAAAGCACAAAAACTGCAAAAGCGCGCACAGCCCTATGGCTGCGTTTGCGGCGAGCAGGAAACAGCCGGTCACCAGGCACAAGCTGCCCAGCAGGCATTGGCCGAACAGTTGGTGCAGGGCGCTGATGAAGCGCAGGCGCGTGCAAAAGCAGGCGAATACTTATTCCAGGCTGTGAACTGGGTGCGCAGCGCCGGTATGGACGCAGAAGAAGTTCTTTCCCTGTATAATGACCGCTTTGCACAGGAATGTGTTGCAAAAGAAGCCAGTAAGCAGGCGTAAGCCTGAACTGATAGAAAAAAATCCACATTAACGGAGGAGATTATAATGACTAAGGTTGAACTGATTGCAAAAGTTGCTGCTGACGCAGATATGAGCAAGAAAGACGCAGAAAAGGCTGTGAACGCTGCTTTTGCAGCTCTGGCTGACGCCCTGCACAATGGCGAGAAGATCGCTGTTTCCGGCTTCGGTACTTTCGAGGTTCGTGAGCGCGCAGAGCACATGGGCCGCAACCCCCGCACCAAGGAAGAAATCATGATCCCCGCATCCCGCACGGTTGCTTTCAAGCCCGGCAAGGCTCTGAAGGATTCTCTGTAATCTGTACACTGCGCCCGCCTTGGTTACAAGGCGGGTTTTCTTTTGAATCGGAGGGAGCATATTTCATGCGTTTGGATAAGTATTTGAAGGTTTCCCGCCTGATTAAGCGCCGCACCGTAGCCAATGAGGTTGCGGACGCAGGACGCATTTTCGTCAACGGCAAGCTGGCCAAGGCCAGCTACGCTGTCAAGGTGGGCGACGAAATCGAAGTAACCTTCGGCAACCGCCCCATCAAGGTGCGTGTGCTGAGCGATGTAGAGCCGCGTACCAAGGATATTGCGCGCGAAATGTACGAAATCATCAGCGAGGCATAATTCAGCCCCCCTCTGCCGTATACATAAAGCAGAGGGGGGATTCTTTTGCCCAAGGAACAAAGAATGCAGGAGCCGACTGTGCAAAGCACCTTACCGCACCAGATCATTTTGGACGGGAGAGCGCACCTTACTGCCACCGGCGTTCTGCGCATGCTGCATTGCGATGAAACCAGCGCCGCAATGGATACCAGCAAAGGAACGTTGACGATTCAGGGCCGGGGGCTGTCAGTGCGCAAGGTCAGCCTGGAAACCGGCGATGTGATCATCGAAGGCCAGGTGGACAGCATGGCCTACACCGAGCGCGTAACAGCACTTTCCTTCTGGGAAAGGCTGCTGCACTAATGCCGCCGCAGAATCTGCCCCTGCAAATCGGCCAGGACTTGATCCACTGCATGGGGCTGGGGCTTTTGGTGGGGCTGGTGCGCATCTGTTTGCCGTACCGCTGGCGCGGGGCAGCAGCGTGCGCGGATTTTCTTTGTACGGGGCTTTGTATGCTGCTGCTGCAAAGCTACGCGGCCGGGTACAGCCAGGCTGGCGTTTTTCGCTGGTACATGCTGGTTTGTGCGGGCGTTGGCGTGTGGGCAGTGGAGCAGATTTTGTGCGCGGGAAAGAAAAAGGCGGAGCGCCGCGCCGAGACGGTACTGCGCAAATGGCGAAAAAATGTCGGCAGACGCACAAAAAAACAACCGCCGCACAGAAAAACCAAGCAAAAACAGTTGCAAAAGAACGGCGTCTTGTTGTATAATTCAAATATGTAACACAAGCTGCCGGCACTTGCCGCACAGGAAAGGGGCATGAGGCAATATGCAGAGAAAAGCAAAGAAAAAGCTGCATCTTTCTGCGGCCATCCCGGTACTGATCGGAATGGTTCTGATCGTTATGATGACAGCGGCCTATGTGTCTGACCTGATGATGATCGCGGCAAAAAAGCAGGAGCTGTCCGGTGTGCAGGCACAGCTGGATCAGCAAAAGGCATCGAATGCCGAACTGCAGCGTATTCTGGACGGCGATGACGCCGCAATTCAGGAGCGCGTGGCGCGTGATACCTATGATTACGCAGCGCCCAACGAACGGGTGTTTGTGGATATGTCTGGCAAGTAAACCCTTGCGTGCAGAAACTTTGCGGAATTTGCACGCATCTATTTTCTAAAAGAGGAGTATTGTAGTTTGGCAATTGAGGTAGGAAGCGTTCTGGAGGGAAAGGTTACCGGTATCAAGAGCTTTGGTGCTTTCGTAGCCCTGCCGGAAGGCAAGAGCGGTTTGGTTCATATTTCTGAGGTGTCCAACTCTTTCGTTGAGGACATCAACACCGTCCTGAAAGAGGGCGAAACGGTCAAAGTCAAGGTCATGAGCATCGCAGAGGACGGCAAGATTGCACTGTCCATCAAGCGCCTGCTGCCCAGAGAGCCGCGCCCCGAACAGCGCGGCAATGGCGACCGTGGTGACCGTGGCAATTATCGCGGCAACGGCGGCCAGCGCCCGAACGGCCAGCGCCGTGCACCGCGCAATGAGGCACCTCGCGTGTGGCAGCCCAAGAAGGTGGAAACGCCGGAGAATATGAGCTTTGAGGACATGATGAGCCGATTCAAGAGCCAGAGCGAAGATAAGCTGGCTTCTCTGAATGCCGATGCTCCCCACAACCGCCGCGGCGGCTATGGCAATCGAAGCCGTCGGAAATAAGCAAAGCAATGGATCGGGCCTGCCCCAGCCGGGGGCGGGCTCTTTTTCTGAAATGACAGGAGTAAAATGATGACGAAATATGATTTGGTAGCGCCTTGCTACTTTGGCTGCGAGGCCACTGCAAACTTTGAGCTGAAGCGCATCGGCGCAGAAAACATCCGCGTAACGGACGGCCGCCTGTTGTTTTCCGGCGGCGCAGAGATGATCGCTGCGGCAAACCTGAACCTGCGCACCGTAGAGCGCGTGCTGATTCTGCTCAAGACCTATCCGGCTACCACCTTCGACGAGCTGTTTGACGGTGTGTACTCCATTCCCTGGGAAGAAATTCTGCCCGCAGATGCCGAGTTCCCAGTCAAGGGATCTTCGCTGTCCAGCCAGCTGTCCAGCGTGCCTGCCTGCCAGAGCATCGTGAAAAAGGCTGTGGTCAAGCGCCTGATGAACTACCACAAGGTTTCTACGCTGCCGGAAAGCGGCACGCTGTATAAGATTCGCTTCTCGCTGCGCAAGAACGTGTGCGAAATCATGCTGGATACCACCGGTGACGGCCTGCACAAGCGCGGTTACCGCCGCAACTCCACCGAAGCACCCATCAAGGAGACGCTGGCAGCTACGATTGCTGATATCGGCCGTGTACGCCGCGACAGCATTGTGGAAGACCCGTTCTGCGGCAGCGGCACGATGGTGATTGAAGCGGCACAGAAGGCAATGAACATTGCGCCCGGCCTGAAGCGTCGCTTTGCAGCAGAGCGTTACAGCTTCCTGCCTTCCGGTATTTGGGCAGAGCAGCGCCAGAAGGCTCTGGCAGAAGCAAAGCTGGACGCAGGCTTTGAGGGCATCGGCTACGATATCGACCCCAACGCAGTTGCACTGGCAAACGCAAACGCAAAGCTGGCAGGCGTCGAAAAGCGCTGCCATTTTGAAGTGGCAGACGTGGCTGATTTCGTGGCACGTCCTGAAGCTATCGTTCTGACCAACCCCCCGTATGGCGAGCGTCTGGGCAGCCTGGACGAAGCAGCACGTCTGGCACACACGCTGGGCCAGCGCCTGGAAGAACATCCTTGCACCGGCGTGAACGTCATTACGGCAGATATGGAGTTCGAGAGCCATTACGGCAAGCGCGCAACCAAGCGCCGCAAGATGTATAACGGCATGATTCCCTGCCAGATTTATATGTACTACAATGCGCCTAAGTTCGATAAGCCCAGAGAGCCCAAGGCAAAGTTTGATAAGAAATTTGAGAAAAAGTAAGTTCTCGCATAAAAATAGACCGATGTGGCAGATCACATCGGTCTATTTTTTGGTATGTGAGAGTTTCCAGTGGCACAGGCGGCAATACTAGGCTTATACGCCTGTAAAATCAAAGCTGGGCGTGTATTCCTCTTTGGCGCTGCTCTTTTCCTGCATATAGCCATCCGTCAGGCCAAGTTCGATGGCGCGGTCGATGACCTTGCGGTATTCGTAGGTCGTGATGCGCCGACCGATGCCGTGTTCGGCTGCCTTGTAAAACGGCGTGAACTGGCTCATCAGGCTGGGCAGGAAATGGTTCGGGAATTCCGCTTTCAGCGCGGCAATGGTTTCCAGCACGGCAAGGCTGTCCTGCACATGGCCGGGGATTGCCAGATGCCGCAGGATAGTGCCTTTCTGCAAGATGCCCTGTTCATCATAAACCAGCGGCCCGGCCTGCTGGAGCATGGCACGGATAGCGTCTTTCGCCACCTGCGGATAATTTGCCGCACCGGACAGCTCCGCCGCCAGGGTGGGGGAATCATATTTCAAATCAGCCAGCCAAATATCAATGTAGCCACGCCAGGCTTCGATGCTTTCCAGCGTTTCATAGCCGCCGGTATTGCACACGATGGGCAGGTGCAGACCTTTTTCACGCGCAATATCCAGCGCGGCGCAAATCCAGGGACGCCACTGGCCAGGTGTGACCAGATTGATGTTGTGGGCACCCTGCGCCTGCAATTCCAGAAAGATCTCAGCCAGCCGCTCAATAGAAATTTCCTTGCCGCGCGCCTCGGCACTGATGGGGAAATTCTGGCAGTAACAGCACTTCAGGCTGCATCCGGAAAAAAACACCGTTCCGCTGCCGCGTGTGCCGCTGATGCAGGGTTCTTCCCAATGGTGCAGACCGGCGCGTGCCACTTTTAATTGGTCGGCTGCACCGCAGAAACCGGCCTTTGCATGGGCACGGTCTGCACCACAAAGGCGCGGGCACAGGGTACAGTGTTCAGGGGGAAAACTTACAGACATATCAAGCTCCTTACCGCATTTTTAAACATTTACGGCAATTATAACACCGGATAAAAACTTTTGCAAAAGACAGCGGAAAAGGCGGAAAAAAGCCCGGAAACAGCCCGGTACAGGTGGTTTTGCACATGACGGGGAAGATAAAATCTCGGAAAAAGAGAAAATTTAGAAGAAAAAGTGTAAAAAGCAGATTTACCTTTGCTTTTTGAGCGGCATTGTGTATAATATAATAGTTATGCTGCGTACAAATGTGTGCGTAGCGAAATCTGATTACATTACACGGATTTCTTTAGGAACCCAAGGCTCATAAAGGAGTAATCGTTTTGGAAAAATTTGTAATTCATGGCGGCAAACCGCTGCATGGTGAAGTGGTTATTTCCGGCGCAAAAAATGCGGCTGTGGCGATTCTGCCCGCCACGATTCTTGCTGCCGGTAAGTGCAGAATCGAAAATCTGCCCGACATTAGCGATGTCCACGTCAGCCTGGATATTTTGAAGGCACTGGGCGCTGAAATTGAGAAAATCAACCGTAATACCTACCTGATCGACACCACCAATCTGACCAGCACCGATGTGCCGGAGGATATGTCGCGCCAGATGCGTGCCAGCTACTACTTCCTGGGCGCACTGCTGAGCCGTTTCGGTCGTGCACAGGTAGCAATGCCCGGTGGCTGCAACCTGGGCCCTCGCCCCATTGACCAGCACTTGAAGGCATTCAGCGCACTGGGTGCTACCGAGAGCGTGGACTATGGCATGATCAGCGTCCGCAGCCAGGAGCTGAACGGCGCACATGTGTTCTTTGACAAGGTGAGCGTGGGTGCAACCATCAACGGTATGCTGTCCGCTGTTATGGCAAAAGGCCAGACTGTTCTGGAAAACTGCGCCAAGGAACCCCACGTTGTTGATATTGCAAACTTCTTGAATATGTGCGGCGCAAATGTGCGCGGCGCAGGCACGGACGTGATCAAGATCCGCGGCGTTGAGCGGATGCACGGCTGTGAATACAGCATCATTCCCGATCAGATCGAAGCAGGCAGCTACATGGTGGCTGCTGCGGCAACTGGCGGCGATGTGCTGATTAAGAACGTCACTCCCAAGCACTTGGAGCCCATTACCGTCAAGCTGATGATGGCTGGTGCTACCGTGGAGCAGTTTGACGATTCAGTGCGCGTTTCCCGCACGGGCGACGTAAATCCTGTAAAGATCAACACCATGCCGCATCCCGGTTTTCCCACCGACATGCAGCCTTTGATGAGCGTATTGCTGACCATCGCAAAGGGTACCAGCACCGTGACCGAAGGCATCTGGGATAACCGTTTCCGCTATGCGGACGAGCTGGCTAAGATGGGCGTTCGCATCCAGGTTGACGGCCAGGTGGCTGTGATCCAGGGCGTGGACGAGCTGCGTCCTGCACCGCTGCGTGCAAGCGACCTGCGTGCAGGTGCTGCAATCGTGGTTGCTGCTTTGATGGCGGACGGCGTGAGCGAAGTGACCGAGATCGGCCACATTGAGCGCGGCTACGAGCGCATCGTGGAAAAGCTGCAGGCACTGGGCGCGGATATTCACCGCGAAGAAAGCAGCATGTAAGCCTGCAATATAGATATCAGACAGCCGCATCGGCAGGTGCGGCTGTTTTTTATGGAAGATTGGAAGAAGGAGAAAACGCAATGGCAGAGTTCATTTCGCTGTATTCCGGTTCGTCGGGCAATTGCAGTGTGATTCGCTCCGGTAACCGATATTTGATGGTAGATATGGGCAAGTGCTGCCGTACCACGGTAAACGCTCTGAAAGAGCTGAACTTGACCATTGAAGACTGCGACGGCATCCTAATCACGCACGAGCACAGCGACCATGTAAAGGGCCTGAATGTCTTTCTGAAGCACTACCGTGTTCCGGTATATGGTGCAGCGGATACGCTGGATATGCTGCAGCAAAACGGTCTGGTGCCGCCGGACAGCGACCTGATCACGCTTGGCTGCAATGCGCCGGAAGATTTGGGCGCGTTCCGCGTGGAAATGTTCCGCACCAGCCACGATGTGCCTTGCGTGGGATACCGGATTGCCACGCCGGACGGCCGCCAGATGGCCATTGCGACTGACCTTGGTATTTTGACGCCGGGTGTACATAAAGCGCTGGACGGCTGCGATATGGTTGCGCTGGAAAGCAATTATGACCTGCGTATGCTGCGGGAAGGACCGTATCCTTACTACCTGCGTGCTCGCATTGAAAGTCCGCGCGGACACCTGTCCAACGATGAATGCAGCGCTAAGGTGCTGGAATTGATTCAGAGCGGCTGCAAAAAAATCGCTTTATGCCATTTGTCGCAGGAAAATAATACGCCGGAACTGGCGCTGCGCAGTGTGTTCAATACGCTGGGTGCAGCAGGTGTTGTACCGCCGGCAGATTGCATTGTCCAGACACAAAGACGAAGCGAAATCAGTCCGCCGCTTGCTTTCTGATCCTTCGTTTGCAAAGAAAAATAAAACAGGCATCGTTCAGAAGATTCTGGGCGGTGCCTGTTTTGCATGATGCAGAAAAAGCGGCCAAACAAAATGCCAATACAGAGGGCTGTTTTGAAAAGGATACGTTTCGACGTTTTTTTTCGTGAAGGTCATGCATTTTGAGAGCAAAATATGCCAGTGCGCTATACAGAAGTAACAGAAAAACGTCGTTTGCTTGAAAAGAAGGGAAAGCGTGATATAATTCTACTGAAAGAGGACGTTTTCATTTGTGCAGTTTATCTATTTGAATGTTTGGAAAGAGGGAAAGACCATGAAAAAGATCGCACAGACAATGATTGTAGCGGACTGCTATTACACCATTGTAAACGCAAATGGGAAAGTAATCGAGGCTGTTGAGGGAAATGAAAACGGCGGAGCAATCCAGCTGGCTTCTGCTACCAAGGCTGCCAATCAGCAGTGGATGTTCCTGCGTATGGGTGAGGGCGTCTACCGCATCCAGAACCGCAGCACGGGCAAAATGATGGACCTGATGATGAACGGTACCGTAGATGGCACTTGGCTGCATCAGTGGGAGGACGTGAACGGTTCTTCTCAGCTGTGGATTGTGGAAGCCGGCAATGACGGCACCGTAAAGATCAAGGCACAGCTGGCTCCTACCAAGTGCATCGACGTGGTTGGTATGAGCAACGAAGACGGCGCACACATCCAGATTTGGCAGGATGTGAACGGCGACAACCAGAAATGGACCATCAGCGAAGTAAAGGAAAAGGCTGCCGCTAAGAAGTCTGCTGCTAAAAAGACCACTACCACGAAAAAGGCTGCGGCAGAAAAGAAAGCTGAAGAAGTTAAGGCAGAAGAACCTGCAAAGGTTGAGGTCAAAGCAGAAGAACCCAAGGTAGAAGTCAAGGCAGAACCTGCCAAGGCTGAGCCTGTTGCCGCAGCAGTCGAAGAGCCGAAGGAAGTTGTAGCTGCACCCGCAAAGGCAAAGGGCAAGGCTTCCGGCAAGAAGAAGTCCGGCAAGAAGGGCAAAAAGAAATAAGACGGGATAAAAACAAATTCTTGTAATTTGCGGTAAATGGCGGCGCAAGCGCCATGCCGAGCATCCCAATCAAAGATGATAAAAACCGAACCGGTTTCCTGTATGGAGTGCCGGTTCGGTTTTTTGTTTACATCCGTAGAGAAGGTGATTTTTCCGCACTTCGGCAAGAATGTATCTGTTTGCCTTTCTGGTGGCGCACCACAAGGCTGAAAACGCATGCAATCTGCATGCAACAGGATAAGCCGGACCTTGGGTTGAGGCTCATGGCTCTTGCAGGATACAGACGTGTTTTTGGCTGTGATGCGCCTTACTTATAGGGCTGACGAATGAAAGTCCGTAGCAATGAAAAATCAAACGGTTCTGGTTTTGCGGCAGGGAGCAGCATGGTTGTTCCTGCGAAGAAAGAGAGATTCACCGCATAAAAAGAAGGTACGGCACAGCCCCAAACAGGACCATGCCGTACCTTTTACATCATTGCTTTACCTATGGGACGGACCCAAAAGGAATGGCAATCTTTTTTGAATTAGCTGCGGCGACGCTTAAAGAACAGAACTGCGCCTGCGCCAGCAGCGGAGAGCACGAGTGCGAGGCTCCAAATTACCAGATTGGTTTCGTCGCCCGTATGAGGATTATTTGCATTGTTGTTCTGGGCGTTGTTTGCATTGCTATTCTGGGAATTGTTCGTATTGTTATTCTGGGGCTGGCTCGGAGCCTGCTCAGCGGTCAGACCACGGATTGCAGCGTCGAGAGCTTCAACGGCCTTGTCAACCACAGCCTGGTCGTTCTTGCTCAGGTTCTCGTCTGCCAGAACCTTCTTGGCAGCGTCGAGAGCAGTCTGGAATGCCTTTACGCTCTCAGCGGTGTAGCCGTTGAGCTTCTTCTTTTCAGCCTTGGTAACCAGGTCCTTCAGAGCGGACTTGTCTGCCTTGACCAGCTGAGCAGAAATAGCGTTGGCAAGAGATTCGGTAGCGGCCTTTACGTCTGCTTCGGTAGCATGCTTGTTTGCCATTACCTTCTTAGCTTCGGCCAGAGCGTCCAGCATCTGCTGCCAGTTGGTCTGTACATACTGATCCTGCTTGTGGATCATGGCCTCGGCCTTGTCAATCTGCTCCTTCAGCATGGACTTGTCGATGGCGGTCCACTTAGCGTACAGCATCATGTCGCTCTCAACAGGAGCAGCAAAGTCGTAAGCAGTGGTGCAATTCTTATCGGTGAACCAGCCGCCGAATACGAAACCGTCCAAAACAGGATCCTGCGGCTTAGCTACGGGCTGGCCAGCAACCACAGCTGCGGTGTCCAAAATGCTGCCGTCCATAGAGACGAACTGCACCTCGAAGCGCTCGGTGGGCGTTACATTGTTAGCGTGGAACGATACGCTGTCCACCTTGCCCTGGAAGGCGTTGGTGGTGCTGCCGATGCGAGCAACGGGCATATCAAAGGAAGAATGCTTGATGCCGGTATTACCCATGAATTTGGTGGTGGAGTGTTCATCCGGCAGGAAGGAGCCAACTGCTTCGATCTGCTTGCCATCTACCAGCAGATAGGTCTTGTTGCCTTCGTTGCGGATGGTCAGCTCAACCCACTGGTCGTGGGGCAGATTGTAGTCGAAGACGTACTCATACAGTTCACGAGCAAAGCCCAGCTTCCAGGAACCATCCTTGGAAGAAAGTGCCTTGATGGTGGTTTCGCCATAGGCAGCGTCAGCCTCCAGCAGGATCTGCTCGCTGTCCTGATGTGCGCTGTCCTTGTAAACGCGCATGGTGATGGAGTTGTTGGGGCCCATCACATTCAGGCCGGTTTCAGCATAAGACTTACCGCCGTTCAGCACCAGGCTGCCATCCTGAATGGTTGCACCATTGAGGGTCAGATTATGCTTGTTGCCAGAAATGTCGTGGCTGTTCTTGAAGGAATAGTGTGCGTACTCCTGCGTGTCAGGAGCCAGTTCGATCTCGTGGTAGGGATCGCTGTTGGGTGCGGTGCCCAGGGTCTCGATGTTAGTCTTGGCATCGTTGAAGTTGAGGTCCAGGCCGTCGCCGCCGGTACCCCACATCTTGACGCTCAGATAGGGCATAGCGTGCATAAAGCGGTAGAAGGTGTCGGCTTCGTTGATGCCGGCTGCATTGGTATCGATGTTATCCTGCCAGATCGCAAAGGTGGCGCCCATCATCTGGTCGGAGCCAGTGGGAATCCAGGTGCCGCCAAAGTTTTCGGGCTCCCAGTTGTTGTACAGGTTCTGGGGCTTCAGCAAGTCGCCATAGAGGCCAGTGTTGCCGCTGCCATTGGGAACGATATACAGGTCGCCGTCAATCGTATTGATCAGGTTGAAGCCCAGGTTGAACATATCCTGCGGTTTAGCCCAGCTGGTATTCCAAATGTTCATCTGTGCGCCCTGAACGTGCTCAGGCTTAAAGGGATGCTTGTTGGGCTGGCCGCTCATAGAGGACAAGCTGCCCCATACGCGGACCTGACGGTGTTTGGTGTTCTGGATATAATCGATCATCTGGATGAGGAAGTTGCGGTAAGCCGGGTGGCTGTCGTAGAATTCGTCAGCGCCGATGTGTACCACGGTGTTCTCATCGAAGATGTCTTCGTCAATATACTCATCAAAGATGGTCTTAACGATTTCGATTGCTTCTTGCTTGCTGATGTCCACATGGTCAAACCAGGGACGGTTGTTGCTGCCCTTCTTGTGCAGAACCAGGTCGTCGCGGCCAAGGGTGTTTTTGATGTAATTGGCAACAGACAGTGCGTGAGCGGGTACGTCAATTTCGGGGGTGATGTTTACGCCCAAAGCACGGGAGTCATCCATAAAGGACTTGAACTCCTGCTTGGTGTAGAAGTAGTCCTTAGAGGTCAGGCCTTCTTTGTCAGATTCCAGGCGGAAACCCTGGTAGGAGTTCCAAGCTTCCAGTTCTTTGCCAGCCTCAACGTATTTCTCCATGAAGATCAGGTTGTCGCTCAGGTGAATGTGGAAGTCATTCATCTTGTACCAGGACATGTTCTTGACAAAGTTGCGCAGCATTTCCATAGACATGGGCTTACGGCCTACGTCCAGCATGAAGCCGCGGGTCTCAAACTCAGGATAGTCTTTTGCAGTACCCTGAGCAATGGTCTGATTCTTGCTCAGAACCAGTGCCTGCAGCACAGAACGAGTGCCCCAGTAAGCGCCGGTGGTGTGGTTTGCCTGAATCACAACACGGTCGGTAACTTCCATGTTGTAGGTTTCCTTGTCAAAGCCTGCGCCGTCCAGATACATCAGCTGGATGTCGCCTGCCTTGGCTGCCTCGGTAACGATGGGCAGGTCCAGGCCAAACAGGTCCTGAATGTCGTTCTTGAGTTCCTTTGCTACGCTGAGCATTGCTTCATCAGCAACGATGCGGCTCTGTGCATTCAGCGTAAAGACCTTACCGTTCTGCTCCGCAGAGCTGTACCACTGCGCCAGTTCGGGAACGACAGCAGGCTTGGTATTGCCTTCGTTTGCGCTATGTACACCAGGAATGGTCAGCTCTACCTTGGAGGAGCCGGATGCCGTAGTGTTTTCCGCTTCACGGACAGTAACCGTGATTTCAACCTTGGTGTCTACCAGGGGAGTGTAAACGGTGCCGTCTGCACCAACGACCTGCTCGTAGTTGCAGCCCCAGGTAGCAGTGTACTTCTCAGGCACTTCGCCGGTCATGACGACCTTGCCGTTCTCCAGCTTAACGCTGCGAGCCAGTTCATCTGCAATAGTAGCGGGCGTGCGCACGATTTCGGATTTGCCCTGATATACCTCGAACTCGTACAGAGCAACGTTGTTCCAGCTGCCGTGATAGTTTTCTACGCGAACACGGACATGACGTGCTTCTACGGGTGCATCGAAGTTGACGGTCTGGATAGGTGCGGTAACCTGAGACAGCTTGCCATCAAAGGTCTTCTGCATGGTCCAGTGCTGGCCATCCAGAGAAGTTTCTACATGCCACTTTTGGGGGTTGTTGTTTTCCCAGTAGAGGATTACGCTGCCAACCATGTACTTTGCACCCAGGTCGTAGGTGATGGTCGGGCTCTGCACATCTTTATTGGTTGCCCAGCGGGAATTCTTATCGGTTCTGTTGCCGTCACGAGCCTTATCTGCGGTGAAATCCGTATTAGACTCTACGTTGGTAGCGGTAGCGCGAACCGTGTCCAGACGGGCCAGGTTGGTGCCGTCGGGGGCAGTGACCAGTTCATCTTTGGGCGGCTCGACGGTTTCCGGCATATGGCCCATGACCTCAAATTCGCGCACGCCTACGTTGTACCAACCAGTTACAGACTCAACGTACTTGGTTGCAACCAGACGGACATAACGGGCAGTGACAGGAGTCTGCAAATCATGGGAAACTTCATCAGCAGCGTCAGCGTTGGTAATGTCTACACGCTTTTCCCAGTTGTTTTTGTCCGTGGAAGTATCGATGTGATAGTCTCTGATGTTGGTCTTTTCCCAGAACACGTTGAAGCTGGTGATGGTGCGCTCAGCGCCCAGGTCCAGCGTCAGGGTGCGCGGAGTGGTACCAGAACCATCATCGTTGGAACCCCAGCGGGAATCCTTGCCGCGATCGCCGTCGATGGTTTTATCAGCGGTAAAGGTATTGCCGTCGGTGTTATCAGCTTCGGCCTTTACACCCTTCAGAGTGGACAGATTGCCCAGGGTGACCTTTTTCTGGCCGTAGACCTCGAATTCATACGCAGACACGTTGAACCAACGATCAACAGCCGGGCTGTACTTGGTCACGCGCAGACGGATATAGCGTGCGTCAACAGGCTCGGGCAGTGTGTGTGCGTCCTCGAGTTTGCCGACCTCACGTTCTACAGGTACCTGCGGATCCCAGTTTTTTCCGTCCGCAGAGGTTTCAACAAAATAGTTCTGAATGTTGGGTGCTTCCCAGAAAACCTTCACGCTGTTGATGGTGCAGGTTTTGCCCAGGTCCAGCGTCAGGGTGCGCTCGGTGGTACCCTGATTATCATTGTCAGTGGCCCAACGAGAGTTGTTGTTGGTGCGGTCGCCATCGACTGCCGCAGAAGCAGGGTGACCGTTTTCAGAGTTGTCTGCAGTGGCGACTACGCCGGGTTCAAGGGCCAGGTTGATGTCCTCGCTAGCCTCGGGCGCAGCTTCAGGAGCTGCCACTGCGAATACCGCCGTTTGTCCAGCCAGCATTACTGCTGCCAGGAGGCCGGCCAGCAATCGTTTGTGGATTTTCTTCATGCTAGATACCTCTCTTCCTTTTTGTAATTGAGCTTCCCAGACACGCCACTGCCATTTTTTACGCATACACACGAAAGGATAAAGCCATGAATCTAACAGAATCTTGTACACAGCCAATGGCATCTTTACCGGACAAAAGAGCAGATACACATGACCATGCAGAATCAAACCGCTTGATTTCTGGATTTTTCTTCCGAAGCAGCTAAGAAATTGGAAAAGTGCGTGCCGTCAAGGCACTTACGGAGCTATACTATCAGACCAATCCAGAACTGTCTACGTACGTTATACATGAAAATTGCGAGATTGTTTTATAGATGTTGTACAAGGCTTGCTTTTGCTTGCATGAAAAGCTGTGAAAAAGCCGCGGAGGACAAAGCACGATTGTTACATTGCATAAAAATTGAAACGCTACTTTGTACTCTTTGCTGCTTCCTTGCATGTCGTGTGCACGCCGAGCGAGGACAAAATTATGGCAAGACAAGTACACGCTCGCTTGCGCCGGTTCCCTATATAAGAATAATGTAGCTTGTGGTGCCCTAAGCGCATCCAGGCATCTGCATTTTGCTTTTCGTCACAGAATGAAAGGGCAGTGACACATTCCTTGTGGTTGACAGCGTTTTAAGATATAATTCAAGTAAAGTATAAAAGGATTGCGTTTAGGAGCAGGACATGGAGCGTTGGAAAGTTTGTTTTATCCGGTTGATTCGGATTGTATATGCGATACTGTTCGGTTGGGTCTGGCTGACAATTGTTTTCCGGAATACTTCGTTTTCATACCGGACGCTGTTTCAGCTGGTTCTGGTTGGCGGCTGGGGTCTGGTGCTGGGAGCATGCCTGTTTTTATGGGAAAAGGTCGGCCCGTTCTGCAAAAAGCATAAATATAAAATACTGCTTGTCGGGATTGGGCTGATCTTTGGCATCCAGTTGGTGATCGGCTTGCAGACGGTGGGCAATCCGATGTATGACCATGGAAAAGTCTTTTGGGGCGCATCCCTGTATGCAAACGGTGCGACCGCTGAGGAATTGAATGAGTGCTCGTGGTATCTGCACCACTACACCAACAATATCGGTTTGTTTTTGCTGCAGCAGCAACTGTTTCGGGTGCTGCACTGGTTCGGTATTTATGCGGATTATCAGGCGGCGGCCATTATGGGGCATCTGCTGTTTGCGGTGATGCTGGTGTCTGGCTTTTGCTGGCTGGACGAGGCGTTTGACACCGACACGGCATTTTTCTATCTGTTTCTGGCTGCGATGTATGCGCCGGTCTACTTTCAGAGTACAGTGTCGTACACAGACACCTGGTCGATTTGGTGCATCCCGTGCACGCTGCTGTGTATGCATCGGGTGCGTTCAGCAGATACGCTGCCGAAAAAATTGCTCTGGGGCGTGCTGACCGGTGTTGTATTGGGCGTGGGAATGCAAATCAAGGTGACCGTTTTGATCGTGGCCATTGCCGCAGCCATTCTGATGCTGGTGACCTGCCGCAAGAAAGAAAACTGGACCGCGGCAGCTGCCACTGTGTTTGTGGTCGTTCTGGTCTGCGGCGGATTCCGCTTCTGGGGCAGACAGACTGTCATGGATCCGGCACGGGCGGGGGAGGCTATGCCTGCTACCCACTGGGTGATGATGGGTTTGCAGGGGGACGGTTGTTACAACGCCGACGACGAATGGAACATCACTACCCCGGCGGGACCAACGCCGGACAGGGTGAAAAAGAATATCGAAGTAATTCGCCAGCGCCTGCAGGAGATGGGGCCCAGAGGCTATTTGCAACTGATTGGGCGAAAGACCTGCCGTACATTTGGTTCGGGCAACGGCGATATGTCGTACAGCTATCGGTTTTCCGACGAGGAGCAGCCAATCAATCTGGTGTACCGGACGGTGTTTCAGAGCGGACCGTATTATGGACTGTACAATAATCTGTCACACAGCTTTTATCTGGTTCTGCTGCTACTGGGTATCGTGGGTGCGGCGCTGCAACGTACCGAGCGCACGCTGCCGCAGCAAGGCGTGCTTTGCCTGGCGATGATTGGCTTTTGGATGTTTATGATGCTGTGGGAGTCGAATCACCGACAGTTGATCAACCAGTGGCCGCTCTTTTTCATGCTGGGCAGCATTGGACTGGCATCGTTGAGAAAGCCTTTGCACCATGCGCTTTCCCAGGTTGGAAAAAAGAAAAATACATAAGAAAGCATAGAAAAATCCCCGGCGGTGTTGCATAAACAGCAAACCTGCCGGGGATTTTTTGCGCTTCTGTGAAATCAGAAAGAGAAAATTTTGCAAAACCGCAGGATGCTTTTTCTGGTACAAGTAACAGGACGTAAGCCTGTGCAGAATTTCCACGAGGGCCGGAATCCAACCTGGCAGCAAGAAAAGCTGTTGCGACAGGAGAACGGTTGAGTGCAAAGGGCGTGAAAATCGATTTCCGGCACGTCCGGCTGTAGCAAACAGTGCCAAAACCACAATGTGTTAAATTTTATACGAAGTGGTTAAAAGTTGTGCACATAAAGGTTGCTTTTGTTACTGTTTGTTCATTCGTTGTTTTTGTTATACTGATAAAGGTAAAAGTATTCCCATTGTGTTTTGCGTTAGCAATAGGGAGATACATCGCAGAGAATGCGCAAAAAATTGGTTTAAGCGCACACGCGCAAAAATAAGAAACATTTGAAAGGAAGAGAATCATGCAAAAGAGCTTCGCGCACAAATGTCTGTCCACGTTGCTTGCTTCTGCGTTACTGGTAGGAATCGTACATCCCTGCCTGGTACATGCAGAAGGAAACACAGGTCCGGAAAATCTTCTGGCAGGCAAGGTACCTACCTCTAATGTGGAAATCACTAATCCCGGTGCTGCTACCGATGGCAGCAAGGAACACTCCGACCAAGACGGCCACAACACAATGATTGCAGCCGGTGAGGAGAACCAGTCCAAGCCAAATAATGGCTTTAATGACTGGAAGGATGTTTATCTGCAGTATGATTTCGGCGAAGAACGAGCTGTGCAGCAGGTAGACATCTATCGCAACACTTATCCGGGCGCAGTTTCTGCTTTCAAAAATGTAAAAGTGGAACTCTCTAACGACGAGAACTTTACCGATTCTACGGTTTTGTTCGATACGCAGGATGTGCGTGAAACCGACGCAGCAAAAACCGAACGTGATGTGGAGGCAGCAGCAGTAGATTGCCTGACGCTTGGCGCAAAGGGTCAGGTGCAGTCTGTCGTTGCAAAAGCACCCGTAAACGCACGCTATATTCGTATCTATCAGCGTGGACACTATGTTACCAATACCCCTGATACCTGGAACGGTATGAGCAATTCGGCTCGATTTAACGAAATTGAGGTGTATGCAGAGGCCAAGGCCGGAACCGACGTTACGCCTGACCCGCAGCCCGAGCCCAAACCGGACCAGGAAATGGTGGATGCCAATATTTTGATTGGCAAAAATCCGACTACAAACAGTGAAACCCCTGTCAGCGGTGGCGGCGATTCCACAGCATCCGGTATTGTGATTGAAAATGCGTCCTATGCAACGGATGGTGAGATCGGCAATGCAGATGCGGATAGAAACGACCACAGCAATACCAAAATTGTGGCCGGCACTGAAAAAGATGGCAAGCCTGACAAAGGCTGGAATGAATGGCAGGACGTTTATCTGGAGTATGATTTCGGCAAGGTACAGAATGTAAAAAAGGTTAATCTGTACCGCAACACCTATGATCATGCTATGTCCACTTTTAAGAATGTAAAGGTGGAGCTGTCTGAGAATGAGGACTTTACTAATTCGGTTGTCATCTTTGGCGGCGAACACGGTCAAGACGTTAAGGAGACAAAAGGAAAGCCCCAGGAGATTACGCCAGAAGCACCGGTTAAGGCACGGTATATCCGTATCTGGCAGCGTGGCCATTATATCCGCAACGTTTCGGGCAACTGGGAAGGCATGAGCAACGGCGTTTTGTTCAATGAAATTGAGGTAATTGCATCGGTCCCGAAATCTGAGGTGCCTACACCTCCTCCGGCAAGCGAGGCAAAGAATATTGCACTGAATAAACTGCCTTATGTACGTGGCCTGACACCTACCAACATTGAAGCAATTACCGATGGTAAGGTTGATAACAATTATGCAGTGCATAACAGCAAGGGCGAACGCTGGCTGCAGTTTGAGTACAAGAACAGATACAGCATCAAGAAAATTAACTTCAAGCTGGAAGAAGGCCAGTATAAATCCGTAAAAGTATCGGTTTGCAACGGCCCCACCAGTGACGGTAAAGTTGTATGGAGTAAGCAAGACTGGACACAGGACTCTAATATGGTGTCCATTGATTTGGGCAGAGGAGAAAATGGCAAATGTGTACGGTTTACCGTCAATAAGGCGAATGACCAGCCTGCAAAGTATTCGGAAATTGAAATCTGGGCAACCGGCAATAGCTACGATGAATCCAAACCCGAGTATGTCGCACCTGCATCCAAGTACGACACTCTGGTGTGGAGCGACGAGTTTGAAGGCGACACGCTGGATACCAGCAAGTGGCAAATTATCGACGGCATGGCAAACCATGGCGCAATCTACAACAAGCAGGCTGTCAGCGTCAAGGATGGCTGCCTGGCTTTGAACAGCAAAAACTACGGCACTACCGAGGAACTGATTAAGGCAGTAGGCTGGGATCAATACCAGCAGCAGAAGCTTGCTAGACACGTTACCTGGTCTTCCGGTCGTGTCGAATCCAAAAACAAGTTCTCCTTCCAGTTTGGCCGTGTAGCAGTCCGTGCAAAGCCCAACGATTCGCAGGGCATCTGGCCTGCAATCTGGATGCTTTGCCAGGATGAAACCGGTCATGACGAAATCGATATTCTGGAGTACCTGGGTCAGAAATCTTGGGAGGCTTGGACGACCAATCACTTTGGTATTTTGGGCAAGGATAAGGATTCCCATGGTGTTCCAAACGAATACTACGAAGCATGGTGCCAGGATTTCCATGTGTTTGAGGTAGAATGGGACCCCAACATGATTACCTTCTATATCGACGGCAACAAGGTACACAGCACAAACAAGGGTAAGGATGAACTTGATGGTATGCACACCCGTCCCATGTTTATGATTCTGGAAACGCAGGTCGGCGACGGTTGGGTTGGCGAGGTTGACTATGCACGACAGGACACCAAGCAGGACAGCGACTTCCTGATTGACTGGGTTCGTGTGTATCAGCAGAAGGATCAGCCCATTGCACGTTTTGATGACTTGACCAACATTCACAGCGGCCCTGTCAATGACCCCTATCTGACCGCTCCTGTGTTTGCAAGCGAAGGCCTGCAGGAGATTCATCACTCTGAAGATCCGAACACTCCTGTATGGCAGGACAAGGATAACTTCTTCTATGGCGGCCAGCCTCGTGTGGAAACCGACCGCGTTGCTGTCAGCGAAAATGCAACCGGCGAACAGGCTTTGATTTACCGAGTTGCACAGGCAAAGGACGTGCACCTGACGACCTATTACCAGACGCTGTCTGACGGTAATGTCTGGAAGCCCAAAGAAAAAAGGCACGATGGCACCAGCATTCGCACGTCCCTTAAGGGTGGTGCAAAGCTGGACTTTAAGATTTATACCTCCGCAGATACCAAGGAATGGACGCTGTTTGACAAGACCACTACGGTGGAAAACTATGTGGACGTTCACCCCGGTTATGCACGCGTGACCTTTGACGCATATGACCTGCCGCAGGGCACAAATTATGTGAAGATTGTATTCCCGGAGTACAAGGGCGTACAGTATCAGCTGAGAAGCGGCAAAACGGAGAATGTGCTGAACACGGACGTACAGCTGGCCAAGGTTACCTTCCTGCAGGATAAGAATGCATCCGACGAGAAGGTGCCCGGCTTTGATGTGGCAGTCAACGGCACACAGGCAGAAAACAGCGGCGCAGGCAGCTATCATCCCATGGATAAGGTGACCCTGAATGCTGGCGAACGGAATGGTTATCAGTTTACCGGTTGGAAGGTGATCGAGGGCAATGTGGTTTTGGATGATGCCAAGCAGCCCGTTGCACACTTTACGATGCCTAACGAGAAGGTTGTTGTTGAGGCAACCTGGACCGCAATTCCCTACACGGTAAAGGTTACAGACAGCCAGGCAAAGGATACCGGCGCAGGCCAGTATACCGTAGAGGATACAGTTACGATCCGTGCAGGTCAGCGCGAAGGCTATACGTTCAATGGCTGGAAGGTAACGGAAGGCAAGCTGACTCTGGATCAGGCAGACAAGTCTGAAATTACGTTTAAGATGCCGGCGGAGAATGTAACGGTCCAGGCACTGTGGAAAAAGAATGTGCCGACCCCGCAGTCTACCGAGAAACCGGAGAACAACGTAAAACCCACCACGGCACCCGCACAAAAACCGAACAATAATACAACACCGACCAAGCCCAATGCAGCAAAGCCTGCAGCAGCCGCTTCCCCAAAAACGGGAGACAATACCAATATGGCAGCGTGGCTGACAGCAATGGTGTTAGCAGCAGGTGGCGTTGGAGTAGTTGTTTCCAAAAAGCGTCGTACCCATAATAAGTAATCTGTAACGAGCAAAGTCGTTTAGGCAGCTGCGCCCCGGATCAGGTTCTGCATACAGAGAGAATTCTGTTGCAGAGCCGCCGGGGCGTTTTTTATTGGACGGCTTTTCTATGCCTCATAGAAAAAGCCATCTGTTTCCGGTAAGAAACAGATGGCTGAGAATAAAATAAATCCTATGGTACCGCGCAGCAAGATGCGCTTTTATGGGATTTGAAACTGTGTTACACCGTTTTGATGCTGCGCCAGCGGCCTTTCTTCCAGCGGATGATAAAAATGATTGCGCGCAGATTTTCGTCCAGCATAAAAGCCAGCCAAATACCCACAAGGCCCAGCCCCAAATGGATGCCTAAAAGGTAAGCAACGCCTACGCCGATGATCCATTGGCTGCAAATGCCAATCGTTACAGGAAATGCTACATCGCCCACGGCCTGCAGGTTGCGCACCAAGACAATGTTAAAGCAACGTCCCAGCTCCAAAAGAACATCGACCAAAAGCACCTGCTGGCCCAATGCAATTACCTGGGGGTCGCTGCTGAACAGCCCAAATAGGGGCCGAGCAAAAACAGCCAGCAATACCGCCAGGCTCATCGAAATAGGCGTAAATATTTTCAATACCCGCCAGTTTTGTTTTTCGGCCTGGTCAAAGTCTCGTGCGCCGATGCAGTAGCCAATAATAATAGCAGCTGCCTGGCTTACTGCGCTGATGAGCATATAGCAAACCTGCGCAAACATGGTGGTGTACATACGGGTCGTTACCGCATAGGTACCCATCATATTTACAAAAATCAGGCTGATAGACTGGGAGAGGTTATAGGAAAGGCCTTCGCCGCCGGAGGGCAGACCAATCCGCAAAAATCGGCTTAACACATCTTTGGGCAAAGGGCTGAGATACTTACGGCTGATGCATGCCCCCGGAATCGTGTGGAAAAAGGCGAGCATCATCAAAAGCATACCTGCCGTACGGCAGATGCTGGTAGAAACCGCAGCACCTGCAGCACCCAGCCGCGGGAACGGTCCAATGCCATAGATGAAAGCGGCATTGCCCAAAATATTGATCATGTTGATCAGGCCTGTGCTGCACATAATAACCAACATCTTAGCATGTGCACGCAAAAATGCGCTGAAGGTGAGCATCATCGCCTGACAAGGCAAGCTCAGCGCGGTGATAATCAAGTAGCTTTTTGCTTCGGCACGCGCTTCAAACGGTACTTGCATCAGCCCAAACAGAAAATCAGAACTCATTAGCAGCCCGGCGGTAAGTACAATGCTAATCAATAGATTCAGCCCGACGGCCAGCGTGTAGATTTGTTCTACTTTTTTGGTTTCCTTTGCACCCAGATATTGGCTTAACATAATGGTAGCTGCAAGACAAATCATATTAAAGCTTAAAATCAGTGTAGTCATGATCTGGTTTGCGTTGCCCACAGCTGCAACAGCGGTGTCGTTATACTGGCTGAGCATAATCTGGTCGATGTTGCCTACAAGCATCTGCAGCAACAATTCGATAAAAACAGGCCAGGTCATCTGAAACAGCGAAAACTGCCGCCCGGCCACGGTAATGCGATGATTCACGGTAAGATCCCCTTTATTTTGTAGAAATGCTCAAAAAGTATAACATAAGTATAGACAAAATAACAGATGCAAGGAAACGGCTTTCTCCCATAAAATATTCTTTCGGGCGGAAACGCTGCCTGTCAAAAAACGCCTGTGCCATAGTTGAAATCAACCATAGCACAGGCGCGTTTATTTGAGGAAAAATGTTTTGCTTATTTTACTTTGCAGCGGAAACAGTCTGGCCTGCGATGCGGCCAGTATACATAGCATTCAGCAAGCCAGCAACGCCGGTACCACCGGTGACCTCACCGGCAGCGAACAAACCTTCGATGGGTTCGTTATCCTGGCCCAGCACACGAGCTGCCTCGTCAATGAGGATGCCGCCCTTGGTGATGTGCGCAGCAGGCTTACGCAGCGTTGCGTAGTAAGGACCTTCCTTGATTTCGGGAGTGCCATCGGTGTTGCCGGTGTCGCCGCCAAAGAAGGTGCGGCCAAATGCTTCGTCTACACCTGTCTGACATGCAGTGTTAAAATCAGCAACCGTCTTTTCAAAAACGGCAGGATCAACGCCCATCTTCTCAGCCAGTTCTTCCAGGGTATCAGCCTTGATTGCCTTACCGTCGTCCAGCAGCTTCTGTGCAGATACGCCCATGATGTTCAGTCCATTCTCGTCTACACCGTTGTTGCTTTCGCAGCTGATCAGGTAATACGCGGAGTCAGGCTGCGCCATGATAGCGCGGGTCAGGGTGTCGCGGTCGGAAGTTTCGTCGACAAAACGGACGCCCTCTTTATTGATATACAGGCCGGTAGTCGTGCCGATGACAGTCTTGGTGTTGCCGTCAACAGGGTCTGCAATCGGCAGAATCTGCAAATGGCCCATATCATACAGCTGCGCATTGACCTGCTCAGCCATAACGATGCCGTCGCCAACCATAGCAGGATCATTGGTGTTGCACAGATTCTCCAGGCCGTCCCAACGGCCGTCGCTGTATTTCTGCAGCATTTCAGTATTTGCAGCAAAACCACCGGTAGCCAGGATAACACCCTTGTTTGCATGCAGGGTATAAGGCTGACCAGCATTGGAAACTGCCTTAACGCCTACCACGCGGTCGCCCTCGGTAATCAGCTCCTGACCGCGGACTTCCTTGATGATTTCCACATCCAGGCCTTTGTCCTTGATGTGATTTTCCATGGTTTCGATATAGCCGTTGCCACCCTTGTGCTTGGTGGAAGAATACCAGCGGGGCCAGTTGTCGCCAACGATAACCTGGCCGTTATCCGTCCAAGGGAAGCCCATGTCGCTCAGCCAGGGCAGCAGATCGCTGGAGCCTGCGACCATCTCGTACAGACGCTCCGGGATAGCAGATTCGCCAAAGCGGAAGTAGAACTGCAGTGCAGTAAACTCCACAGAATCATACAGGTCGGTGCGGCCTTCCTTCTTGTAGGCCTCCATATCTGCTGCGACTTTCTTCTGCCACTCCTGAACCAGAGGTTCATCGGTAGGCTTTTTGATGATGTCTTCAATAACAGCCATCTGAGATTCGGTCATGGGGTAGTGGCTGGCCTTTTCCGGATTAACAATAGCAGTAGCGCCGGCAGTACGCACGGTGTTGCCGCCCAGGTAAGCATTGCGCTCGATCAAAATGACAGAACTGCCGTTCTGGCTGGCTTCGATTGCAGCAGACAGACCTGCACCGCCGCCGCCCAGAATAACGACGTCAGCAGTCTTTTCCACAGGCTCGGTGTTGACTTCCTTGTTGACAGGAACAGCCTTCAGAGCCTCTGCATCGCCGCCGGCCTGCTCCACACAAGCTGCAACGGCACCCAGAATAGCCTTGGAAGTAAAGGTTGCGCCAGATACCATATCCACGCCCAGAGACTGGTACTTTACGATATCGGCAGGAATGTTTTTGATTGCAGGATCAGACAGACCTTCCGTCTCGCTGTGGGAAAGGACCTCAACAGACTCGATGCTGTCTTCGGTGAATGCAACGGATACGGTCACGTCGCCATTCATGCCCTTTTCGGAAGCCTCATAGGTGCCGGCCTTATAACTCAGGCCTGCGCCGCTGTTAGCTGCGGAGTTTCCGCAAGCAGTCAGCGATACCATCATCGCTGCCGCCAAGAGAAACGCTACTACTCTTTTCATGGTTTTCCTCCTACGGATTGTTTTTTTTGTAGCAAACTTGCCGTTCAGGAGTATAAACCTCGTAGCAGCACCGAGGTCAAGCGTTAAAACAAAAATTTGTCAAAAATTGTTGAATTACGTCGCAATCAGGCAATCGGCAGCAGGAGAATATAATAATCCAGCTGCTCCTCAGCTTGAATGGTACAAATCTTATAGCCGATCACGTCATCAATCAAATGGAACTGGTGCGCCTTTAAGTAGGCCAGCCCCGGCTGGATCGACTTATAAAAGCTGGCGATAGATTCCTGCGCTTTGGCAATGCGCAAAACGCCCTGCACATAGGTGCGGCTGGGTGCAGTCTCGGTAAAATCCGGGTGCAAATATTCCTTTGGCAGGTGCTTTCGAAAACAGAGATAGCCGAAATCAACTGGGGCATTCTCATGGATAGCGTGCAAAGGCATCCGACAGCCATAGTGTGAAAAGGGAACCAGCTTAGACCACTGACGCACCAGCTTTTTGTACTCCGGACGCTGGTGCAGCTCTTTGTTTTGGCAGTTAAAGAAACAAAGCTCCGGCAGTGTGATTACCTGAAACTGGTCTGTGCTGCGTGTTACGTAAGAAAGATCTGTGAGTTGTTCTTTCATCAGGCCCAACAGCTTTTGTTCCTGCTGGATTTTTTGTTCCTTTTCATCGATGACATGGCGGAACTCCTGCAACAGACTTTCCACGCTTTGCTGTTTGATTAGATCCTGTATCTTTTCCAAAGACAAACCGTAACTGCGATATTGCCGCACCATTAAAATCACGCATAAATCTCGAAACGTGAAAGAGCGATATTGATTATCGGGGTTTTTGATGCTAGTGATCAGCCCCTTTTTTTCGTAAAGGCGCAAAGTGGATTCATTGATGTCCAGTGTTTTACAGACTGTGCCCACCGAATAAATCAGTCGTTCCTGTGCTTCCAACAAAAATACCTCCTTTTATGGGGTTGCAGAAAATCGACAAATACTATGATTGATTACAATTATACCTTTTTTGTCCAAAAGAGAAAAGGCAATGCATACCAAGCCGTGTTTACAGGCAGCTGGTATGTTTTCCGATATCTTTGTAAATCAATCTGCACAAATTATTTCATAGATCCTGAAAGAAAAACAGGCGATGGCGGTTCATTCTGATACAGAACTGCGGTTGCTTTGCACTTGTATTGCTTGAGAAAACGACTTGCTATTAGAAAGTTCCTTTTGTGTCGGCATCTTGTAGCACCAAGAATTAGATGTGCAATCACCAGAATCGGGAAACCTATGGACACGGAACAGAGGAAACACTTTTTCAAACGCTGTGAACAGATAAAATGCGAAACAATGAACTTACGTTGTGACACCTGTTTCCAGTGGTGCTGTGGAAGTTGTTGCAACGACGGCAAATGGCCTGAAAGCACGTAAGCTGCTGCTGATCCAGAAGGCAGGCTTTGTTTTGGCTGACGATATCACCATGAAAACGAACTGCCCAATCATATGCGCATCGTGGGGGAGAACCGTGTACAGATTGCAAGTGATTTTTAATGTCATGAATTAGGCTGCGTTGAGTTTCAGATTGTTTCTGCAATGCCTGATAGTAAGCCAAATCCCGCTTTACGCGGGGTTGGAGCTTATCCATCCTTTCATCTGACAGAAATGGCATAGAGACCTGCGGATTCTGCAGCTGGTGTAATGTGTATGCCAATAATATTGGCCGTTAGTTGGTTGTGCAGTGTGGATTTACTGGATCGATGGGAAGGTCCATGAATGAAAAAAGCTATGAACCAATACCTTGGTTCATAGCTTTTTTGTTGGTGCGGGTAACAGGACTTGAACCTGCACGGGGTTACCACTAGAGCCTAAATCTAGCGCGTCTGCCAATTCCGCCATACCCGCATATTCAAAAAAAGATTGCGTCAAAACAAACTACAATCATACTAGGCTATTCTACCAAGCGAAAACGGTTTTGTCAAATGAATAATTCCTGCCCTGCTGTGAACACTATCCGGGTAAGGGAGGGCGCAGTCATGAATCACAAAAAAATGAATGCAAGCCGGCCGCTGCGTATATTGGGCATGACGGCCTGTTATGTGCTGGTGGTGCTGGCGGTGGCGCTAGGCTGGGTATACAGCCAGCTGCCGGATGTAATCTTTTTGGAGCAGGGACAGACCCTTTCCTTTGTGCAGATGCCGTATATAAAGGTGCAAAAAAGCAAAGGTACACAGGATGTTTCGCGCGCTGCGCCAACGCATAGCAGTAATACCCAGCTGAGTCTGGGCGGTATTTTGCCTCTTAAAACGGTGCGAACGGTGGTTACAGATCGCCCAGTGGTACGTGTGTGCGGTACACCTTTCGGCATCAAAATGTTTTCGGAAGGTGCGCTGGTTGTTGCTTTTTCTGATATTGAAACCGAGCATGGTCGTGCTAATCCTGCTAAGGAAGCTGGGCTGAAGCTGGGCGACTGGATCATTCAGATTGGCCAGGAGCCTATTCATTCGAACAGAGATCTGTCGGCAGAGTTGCAAAAAGTAGGCGGTCTGGCAGTGACGGTCACCTACCAGCGTGACGGTGTGACGGGTACTACCCAGCTGATTCCGGCGCAGGGCACGGACGGACGCTGGAAAGCTGGAATGTGGGTGCGCGATTCCTCGGCAGGCGTCGGCACAATGACGTTCGTGGATGAAAACCAAGGTATCTTTGGCGGACTGGGCCATCCTATCAGTGATAGTGATACAGGAGAAAATATTGCACTGCGCAGCGGAGAAATCGTTCCGTGTACCATTATTGGCTACGAAAAAGGCAAGGTGGGCGATCCGGGTGAGCTGAAAGGTCAGTTTTCCAGCGGACTGTCGATTGGTACCATTCAGAAAAATAACGCGTCCGGCGTGTTTGGTACGGTTCGGCGCGCGTTTGAAGGCACATATATGCCGATTGCTTTCGCACAAGAAGTAAAGACCGGCCCGGCGGAAATTCTCACTACAATTGATGGCACCACCCCCGCCCGATACCAAGTGGAAATCGAACACGTTCAGTACAAGGCAGAAGGTGATAAACATAATCTGTTGGTGAGCGTAACAGACGCAGAACTGCTCGAAAAAACCGGTGGCATCGTACAGGGCATGTCCGGCAGTCCCATCATTCAGGATGGTAAACTGGTAGGCGCAGTTACTCATGTTCTGGTGAATGACCCTACCAAGGGCTACGGTATCTTTATTGAAAATATGCTGAATGCAGCGGAGTAACCAAAAGCGGCAGAGAGTTTTCTCTGCCGCTTTTTTGCGGTTGTATGGTATAATTCTGTTAGGTAAATGAAAATTTATCTAACAATGTCCGCTGACAACTCGCACTGGGCCAAACCGCAATCGCCAGACCATTGAGAACCGCCCGGTATCGGAAAGTATTATATATCTAAAAATTTGATAGGGAGCAAAACATATGAATAAGAATAAATTAGCAGCATATATGTATTGGGGATTAGGTGTGATTTGTCTTTTGACAGCAACCTTAACAAGTGATACTGAAATAACGAAACACGTTATTCTACATTTGATACTATCAGTGCTGTGGTTTATTGGTGGACTCATGTATTGGAAGAGAGGAAAATAAATTCAGGTAATCTTAGCAGTTACATTGTTCCAAGAATCCCCCTGCGGATGAGATGGCAAAAATCTGTGATTTGTGTCTGAGAGGGGATGAAAAGGCTCCGGGTTACTGCACTAAGAGAATTGAAAACGTAGACATTCCTCTCTCTGCCAATTGTGTACACTCTTAACCTCTCCTATTGGGAGAGGTTAAGAGTGAGCGAACCGCATGTTTCAGTTTATCTAACACTTGTTGTCCCTGATAGAAATCACTCGTGTCGGGTTCACCTGTGATTCAAAATGGGCGAATTGTGGGCGCAGTCACACATGTTCTTGTAAACGATCCTACCCGTGGGTATGGCATCTTTATTGAGAATATGCTGGAGGCAGCGGAGTAACCAAAAGCGGCAGAGAGTTTTCTCTGCCGCTTTTTTGCGGTTGTATGGTATAATTCTGTTAGGTAAATGAAAATTTATCTAACAATGTCCGCTGACAACTCGCACTGGGCCAAACCGCAATCGCCAGACCATTGAGAACCGCCCGGTATCGGAAAGTATTATATATCTAAAAATTTGATAGGGAGCAAAACATATGAATAAGAATAAATTAGCAGCATATATGTATTGGGGATTAGGTGTGATTTGTCTTTTGACAGCAACCTTAACAAGTGATACTGAAATAACGAAACACGTTATTCTACATTTGATACTATCAGTGCTGTGGTTTATTGGTGGACTCATGTATTGGAAGAGAGGAAAATAAATTCAGGTAATCTTAGCAGTTACATTGTTCCAAGAATCCCCCTGCGGATGAGATGGCAAAAATCTGTGATTTGTGTCTGAGAGGGGATGAAAAGGCTCCGGGTTACTGCACTAAGAGAATTGAAAACGTAGACATTCCTCTCTCTGCCAATTGTGTACACTCTTAACCTCTCCTATTGGGAGAGGTTAAGAGTGAGCGAACCGCATGTTTCAGTTTATCTAACACTTGTTGTCCCTGATAGAAATCACCCGTGTCCGGCAGCCCCATCATCCAGGATGGCAAACTGGTTGGCGCAGTGACCCATGTTTTAGTCAACGACCCTACCAAGGACTACGGTATCTTTATTGAAAATATGCTGAACGCAGCAGCGTAACAAAAAGCGGCAGAGGGAAAATCCCTCTGCCGCTTTTTGGTTTTGTATGATATAATGCGCTCAAACCAACATCGAGGAGGTAGATATTATGCAATGGAAATACGAAGGAGATATTACAAAACCGGTATTGACAGCAAAAGAGCATATAGAGAGCAGCTATAGTGATACAACAACACTTAAATTGCCGAATACAGCCATTCTCTTTTTTATGCACAGTGGCGTGGAATATTTCGTAGAAAAATATAATTGCCAATTGATTCTAAAAAAGCTCCCTCGGTTCCTGCAAGGTGGCCCGGTTTATCAGTTAAATGAGAATATCTGCTTTCTGGATGGTGGGCGAGGTGCACCGCAGGCTGTTGACACGGTAGAAACGCTTTCTGTATTAGGTGTAAAAACAATTCTTTCAGTCGGTATGTTTGGGGCATTTGGCAGTGAAGTAGATATTGGCGACATTATCGTTCCTGCAAAAGCTTTTGTGGAAGAAGGAACTTCCTTACACTATTATAACTCCATTGAGTATGCTGAGCCAGATGAGCGTATCAAAGAAATTGCAGTATCTCTCGCTTCAGGAAAATCATTACCCATCGTTTCAACAGATGGAGTATATCGACAAACATTCTATAAAGAGCAGCTATGGAGGGAAAAAGGTGCTGTAGGTGTTGATATGGAGACATCTGCTGTATTGAGCGTAAGCAAATACTTGGGAATAAAAGCAGTATCCATTCTGATGGCTTCCGATAAACACCCTGAAAATAGCATTGCTCCTAAATGGACATGGAATATGACACATGAAATGCGCTACAAGCTATTTGAGAAGGCTAAAATGATTGCAGAGGCGATAGAACAAAATGGACTCTGATTATATGATGAAGCATCTTTTACGATAAAGTGGTTGTCCCTACGGGAAATCACTCGTGTCCGGCAGCCCCATCATTCAGAACGGCAAGCTGGTGGGCGCTGTGCCCCATGTACTGGTAAATGACCCTACCAAGGGATACGGTATCTTTATCGAGAATATGCTGAACGCAGCAGTGTAAAACAAGGCTCGGACGGAGAAATATCTTCGCCTGGGCTTTTTCTGGATTTATGTGAAATAATATGTTACACTAAAACTAAATAAAACAATGCAATATTTTAAGTAGTCAGATTGCAAGATTCTGAAACTTAGAATGGAGTGGTAAACTAATGGTATCTAAGAAAATATATTTTGAGCATGTATTGAAAGCAAAATCGGAAACCCTTACGGCAGAAGAACAAAAGAGAAATTTAAAAGTGCTTAAAAATGAATTCTTAGAATTGCTTTCTGATAGAAAAAAATTATATAAGTATCGATCAGATACAACATGGGAAAAACGCGATAAGAAATTATTTGAGAATGATAAAATATATATTCCAACTTTATGCCAAGTTAATGATCCTTTTGAATTATCTATAAAGGCGGATCTTAGCGATATGGTGGGAACAGTATTTCCAGAGAAAACAGATGATTGTACATGGATAGTGCTGTATGAGCAGTTTAAAGAAAACATGAAAAAGCAAATGGAAAAAGTTGCCTTAATGAAAGAAAAATGTATGGCATTCAGTCTGAGTGAGGAACCGGATAATATTTTGCTTTGGTCGTATTATGCGAATTCCCATAAGGGCTATTGCGTAGAATATGATGCAGCTGAAATTTTTGATCAATTTACAGCAGACATATTACCTGTGAGATACCAGCATGATTTTGTGGATTTACTTTCAAGAGATCCATTAGAAAGAGAAGCACCTTGGCGATTGGCTTACGAAAGTGTTACAACAAAAGCTGAATATTGGAGCCTTGAAAAAGAGTGGAGAATTTTGAAAACAATAAATGAAAAGGAAGATCATTATATCTCTTTTCCAAAGCCGACGGCAATATATTTGGGATGTGCAGTTGAAGAAAAACTTGTAGAGAGCATTCATGCGACATGCGTGAAAAGGAAAATTCCTATTTATAAGATGAAAAAAGCACCAGATGCTTATCAATTACATTCAGAGCAATTGTTTTGAACTATTAGGATAGAATGAGATATGATGTGCAATTAAATGTGGGGATGCGTAGATATGGACGAAAAATATTCAGTAGAAGGCTTTGGACTGAATAGAAGCGACATTGATAGAGACCTAACACCGTTTTATAATAAATTGAAAGAAAACAATCACCATGTTGGTTCACTATTACATAAATGGAAATCTGTAGAGGATTATGTAGATACACTGTATTTGTTAAAGTTTGTTTTGAAATTGAACAATAAAGAAATAGATGAAAAAACTAATATACCAAGCTTTTATGCAAGGTATCATCGAGTGCCGTTTGGTTGGCATTATGAAACTAACGATTTTGATGAGTGTATGAAATTGCACGAAGAAAATGTAAAGAGATTGGATGATATCCGTAAAAATTTTGACAAAGAAAAATATACGCTTGATGATGAAGCGTTTAAAAAGTTTTATAACAAAACAGAAAGAAAAGTTACACCGCTAATTCTATCAAGAAGTGGGTATGATAATAAGCTTGTATTTTTACAGGAACTTTATTACGTATATGAAATAAAACAGTTGCCATTGAAAGACATATCGATATATTATGATATTACTGTAATAGCATTGAGAGAAAGGTTGAAGTCGCTTGGTTTAACATTGTCGCTGAAAGAATCGCAACAACGGGCAGTGAAAAACGGAAAAAGAAATTATAAAAATATTATGGAGTCTGGAAGAAAAACGATGGTATCTAATGTTTCTGCTTCTGGCCTTTTTGGAAGTAAAGCAGAAAATGTATGCAGAACACTATTGGAAATCATGCTGCCGGAGAAATTGGGAAAAGATTACGAAGTGGTTGTAGGAGTTAATAGCAAAACAATAGTGGAACCATATGAAGTGGATATCCCTATTATGGTAGTAAATGATAGCACGCGAAAATACTATAAATTTGCCGTTGAATTTAATGGTTTAACTTGGCATAAAGAACGAAAGTCAGACAAGAAAAAAAGAGACATTTTAGAGAAAAAAGGTTGGATGTATATTGGGATAAATAGTAATGTCGGAATTTCGGAACAGAAATATGTGGAGCATTATCAAAATGATGTTGAGAGAATCTGTGATAAAATTAAATTGAGTATTTCTGAATAAATATTTGCTTAAAGCAAAAAATGTCGAATGGTGTTGTCCCTAATGGTAATCACTCGTGAGCGGTTCTCCTATCATCCAGAACGGCAAGCTGGTGGGCGCTGTGACCCATGTTTTAGTCAATGACCCCACGAAGGGCTATGGTATTTTTATTGAGAATATGTTGGACGCAGCGGCGTAATAGAAAGCGGCAGAGGAAATTTCTCTGCCGCTTTTTTGTCTTGCACAATATAATATCTATGGAAATTTCAATAACAAATTTAACACTTTATCGGAATAAAGTGACTAAAATACACAAATAATTAGCCATTGCTAACTTTTATCCGTTTTTTCATTGACAACCATATAACAGCAGTATAAAATATATTCGATTTATCATTCAAAAACCGTATATTATACAGTCACAAGCGGGTTTTACTGTGCCGTTTTGAGCTGCGGTTTCGGATGAAAATACACTGAAAAAAGAGGAGAATTACAATGAAACAGCACTTGTTCAAGCGCATTGTTTCGATGCTTCTTGCGGTCACTTTGGTGACGGGGCTTGTTTCCCCTGCCTATGCGGCTGATGAGGGCAAGGGCTCCATCCGGTTCCAAAAAGTGGACAACGATGAAGTTTCTGTTTCCCTTCTGCAGGGCGGCGAGCCCATTGAAGTGGAAACCGACGATGTGTGGACCTTAGCCGAACAGACCCCTGTTCGTGTATCCATTGTGCTTGCGGAGAAATCCACTCTGGAAGCAGGTTTCGAAACCGAAGACATTGCTGAAAATGATGCAGCCATGACCTACCGTGCCGGCCTGCTGAACGACCAGGACACCCTGGTGGAGCGGATCGAAGCAGCACTGGGCACCGAGCTGGATGTGGTCTGGAATCTGACCCTGGCCGCCAACATCATTTCGGCCAACGTTCTGCCCTGCCAGATCCACGACATCGAGCAGGTACCCGGCGTGGAAAAGGTTGTCGTTGAGCAGACCTACAAGCCCATGGAATCCGTGTCCAGCGCCGAGGCAAAGCCCAACATGGTGGTTTCTGCCGGCATGACCGGTGCCAAGGAAGTATGGGATATTGGCTCTTATGGTGCAGGTACCCGTGTGGCTGTCATTGATACCGGCCTGGATATCGACCACCAGTCCTTTGACCCTGAAGCCCTGCAGTATGCCTATGAGCAGACTGCCAAAAAGGAAGGCAAGACCTACGAGCAGTACATTGCCGGCCTGGATCTGCTGGATAAGGACGAAATCGCAGAAAAGCTGCCTCAGCTGAACCTGCACACGCTGATGCCCGAGATCACCGCAGATGATCTGTATGTCAACCTGAAGGCTCCCTACGGCATCAACTATATCGACCGTAACAAGAACATTACTCACGACAAGGACACTGCCAGTGAGCATGGTTCTCATGTATCCGGCATCTCTTCTGCCAACCGTTTCATCAAGAAGGACGGCGAGTTTGTGGCAGCAGAGGATTCTGTTTATACCCTGGGCAATGCACCTGACTCTCAGATCATTGTCATGAAGGTGTTTGGCGAAAGCAGCCCCACCGACGCTGACTACATGGCAGCACTGGAGGACGCCATCATCCTGGGCTGTGATGTGGCCAACCTGTCCCTGGGCGGCTCGAATCCTGGCGGCACCATCAGCCTGGATTACCAGAGCATCATGGATTCTCTGGTAAATACCAACACTGTGGTTGCCATTGCAGCCGGCAACGAAGGCCACTGGGCAGCCCATGCCACCGGCCCCGTACCTTATCTGTACGTGGAAGACGTGGGCATGCAGACCGCCAGCGAGCCTGCCACCTACACCAACTCTCTGGCTGTTGGCTCTGTGGACAACGACGGCGCCATTTCCAGCAGCCTGCTGTTCAACGGCAAGCACCTGGCCTTTGAGGACGGTAAGAGTGACTGGTGCGATCCCATGGCCAAGCTGGACAAAAATGCCGACGGCAACGGCACTGAGTATGACTATGTGATGCTGACCAGTACCGGCAATCCTGAGGATTACGAGGACATTGATGTAAAGGGCAAGATCGCCCTGGTTTCCCGCGGCGACATCAATTTTACTGACAAAGCCAACAATGCTGTGGAGCAGGGCGCCATTGCCACCCTGGTTTACAACAACGAGATGGATGTGGTGCACATGGTGCTGGAGGGCTACTCGGAAAGTGAGCCCTGCGCCATCATCAGCAAGGCGGACGGTGACATCATCCGTGCCGGCTCCACCAAGATGACCACCAAAAAGGGTGTGGATTACTACACGGGCAAGATCCGTGTGGATGGCAAGCTGACCCCCATCCACGGCAATCACGATTACCGCACCATGAGTGCTTTCTCCAGCTGGGGCGTGCCCGGCGACCTGAGCATGAAGCCCGAGATCTCCGCCCCCGGCGGCAACATCTACTCGGTCAACGGCGCAGTGGCTGAAACCGACCAGTACGAGACGATGTCCGGCACCTCCATGGCAGCCCCGCAGATTGCAGGCATGAGCGCTCTGCTGATGGAGCACATCCACAGCAACGGCCTGTCTCAGGCAGGTCTCACCGACCGTGCCCTGACACAGAGCCTGCTGATGTCCACTGCTGATCCCATGCGGGACGTCACCGGCAACTACATTTCCGTTCTGCAGCAGGGTGCTGGTCTGGCCAACATCCGGGATGCAGTTGGTGCCGATTCCTATGTGCTGGTAGATGACCAGCCTGACGGCAAGGTAAAGGCTGAGCTGGGCGATGACCCTGAGCGCACCGGTACCTATACCGTTACCTTCACCATCAACAACCTGGAAAACGAGGAGCAGCACTACGAGCTGAGCGCTGATCTGTTTACCCAGGATACCTTTGAAGACTATGCCAACAAAAAGGCAATGGAAGCCGAAGACAAGACCCAGATGGCAACCTACATGGCAGCCACCACCATCGCACTGGACACCTCTGCCAAGTGGACTGTCAACGGCACTGACCTGACTCAGGCCAACAGCAAGCTGGCAAAGTGTGACTTTGACGGCAGCGGCAACATCGACCGCGCCGACGCACAGGCCCTGCTGGATTATGTCACCGGCGTGCGCAGCAGCATTGAGCACAAAGAGCTGGCTGATCTGTCCGGCGATGACAAGGTCAACACCTACGATGTGCATATGTTCCTGACTCAGCTGTACGGCGGCACGGTCACCGTACCTGCCGGCGGCAGCACCACTGTTACTGCAACCCTCAGCCTGACCGATGCAGCAAAGCAGTTTGTCAATGACACCTATCCCAACGGCGCCTACATCGAGGGTTACCTCTTTGCAAAGGGCTTTGCCGATGCAGAAGGCGTATCCGGTACTGAGCACAACATCCCTGTGCTGGGCTTCTACGGCAACTGGACCGATCCTTCCATGTTTGAACTGGGCAATACCCAGGCAAAACTGTCCGGCCAGGAAATCCGCACCACCTACACCGGTGAAGGTGACATGGGTGATGACGGCGACTTGGTTGGCAGCTACAACACGATGGAGGTAGAGTACTACCGCAATCCCGGTTACACCTACCTGCTGGGCGGCAACCCGGTCGATCCCAAGGAGATCCCCAACCCCGAACGTACCGCCATCAACAACAAGAACGGTGACCGCATCCACGACTACAAGTTTAGTCCCATCCGCAACGCGGTTGCCAGCCGCGTACAGATGACCGATGAGAAGGGCAAGGTGCTGTTTGAGCGTTTCCCAGGCAGCTACCCTGGCGCTTACTACGGTATTATGCTGTTCTTCCCCACGTGGATCAACTCCAACTACAGTGCACACATCGACTATGTGCCCGGTGATCTGAACGAGGGCGAAAGCTTTACCGCTTCCGTTACGCTGGCACCCGAGTACAACACCAACATGGCAGAAGGAAAGGCCGACTGGGACAGCCTGGGCCACGGCGCAACCCTGTCCACCACTGTCCGGGTCGACAACACCGCACCCGAAATCAAGTCCGTAAAGGTGGACAAAGGCGAGCGCCCCTCCATCACTGTGACCGCCAGCGATAACCAGTATATCGCAGGCGTTGCCCTGTTTGACCGCGGCGGCCGCGAGGTGCTGTCCAGCACTGGCTCCATTGCCGATGCAAAGCCTGGCGATACGGACGAGTTCGTTCTGGACACGCAGAAGGCCAACGGCAAGAAGTTCCTGTTGCAGGTCTTCGACTACGCTTACAACGTGTCTACTTACGAGCTGGACATGCAGATTGGCGATCCCGTTCCCATGCCTGACCTGTTGGCTCACGATCAGGATTACGTCGAGTACGCTTCCAGCTACTGGGTGGGCCTCAGCCTGGATTCCACCTACCGTAATCTGGCCCCCTACGCAAAGAATGGCGTGACCCTGAATGCAGCCACTATGGCAGATCCCTACATTTATGCAGTGGCCGCAGACGGTGCCCTGTATGTGCAGCACAAGGAAGACCTGCTGAAACCCATTCGTGTGGGTAAGCTGGCTCATGCGCTGACGGACATGGCCTACAACCCCACCAATGATACGATCTATGGTGTGTACCAGAAAGAAGATGGCACTGCCATTCTGTGCACCATGGACCAGCTCACCGGCGCTCTGACCGATCTGGGCCCCGTGGGCATTCAGACTAACACCCTGGCAGTGACCCCCAATGGTACCTTCTACTCCAACGAGCTGGGTACCAGCAAGGTCTACAAGTATACGCAGGAGACCATGGCAAATCCTCAGCTGGTGGGCGAATGCCTGAACGAAGGCGAAAAGCCCTTTGAGAGCAAGGGCATCCAGAGCATGGAGTATGATCCCAATACCGGCAACGTGGTTTGGCTCAGCTACACCTCCGAAGCAGCCTCCTGGGGCGGCATCACGGGCAAGTCTTACCTGTATGAGATTAAGCCCGATAACAGCATTGTCCGTCACGAGGACCTGAGGCACCATCTGACCGCTCTGGTCATCCCCGACAAGACCGCAAACAACGCCGAGCAGAAGCCGACCGACACGGCGACTTCTCTGACCCTGACCGAAGACACGGTCCTTATGATGAAGAGCCAGGAGCATCAGCTGACTGCGGATGTACTGCCCTGGAATGCTTCCGACCGCTTTGTTCACTGGGAGTCCAGTGCCCCCGATGTGGCCAGCGTGGACGGCAAGGGCCTGGTCAGCGCAGTGGGTGTCGGCACCGCCACCATCACTGCCAAATCCCGCCTGAATCCTGCCCTGACCGACACCGTGACCGTACATGTCAACGACATCAAGGTTACCGTCAACGGCATTTTGGCAGATAAGACCGGCAAGCCCAGCACCTTCAGCTGGGACTTTGAAAAGGAGAACGCCTGGACCGCCGAACTGAATCTGGATACCGATGTGATGGCCGCCACCGCAAAGGATGACGAGACCTACTATGTCACCTCCGTCAACGGCCGTACCATGAAAAAAATCGAATCGGGCGTTTCCACAAGTCTGCCCGCATGGAACCGCATCATGAGCGATATGGCCTATAGCCAGGTGTTCTCCACCAACACCAATGATCTGGTTCACATGACTTGCATGACCATGTGGCTGCCCGCAAAGGATCTGACTGCAAAGCCTGACGGCAATGCATGGGATCTGAAAAGTGAACTTGAGAAGCATGGCTCCAAGGCCAAGGAGTTCGTGGGCATCGCCTCCGGCGGCCCCATCCAGTACACTGAGCAGAATGGTACCAAGTATGATGCTGAGCTGCTTTATTTGCTGGACGACCAGGGCGGCGTGCTCAAACTGTTCGCTTATAAGGTGGACCCCAATTCCAAAGACTATGATCCTGATTATCCGTACAATGCCGGTGCGGAGTACTATCCCAGCAACCTGCTGGCACAGGGCTACAAGTGCACCTACTACGATGACAACCCCCTATCTTCTCTGGTTGTAGGCAACGACGGAAACCTGTACTTTGCAGGCTACAATGGCAGTTCCAGTGAGCTGTATCAGCTGACTTTCAATGCAGAGAGCAAGAGCTACGAGGCCAAGCTGTTTGGTGATCTGGGCGACGGCGTATGGCCTGTTGCTCTGACGAAGGTCACCGCCAACGAGGCTGAAAAACCTGCCAATCCGGCAGTGACCGCTCAGTCTGCACCCATCGGTGCATCCGTCAAGAAGATCGACCTGGCCTCCGGCGAGGAGATCAAGCCCGCTGAGCCCCAGGTGCCGGAAGCTGAGTCCGCACAGCCCGAGGCTGACAGCGCCGAGCCTGCGGCTCCTGTCGAAGAAGCTGATAAGGTCGAAGAGGCTGATAAGATCGAAGAGCCTGCAGCTCCGGCTGAAGAGACAGAAAAGGTTGAAGAATCCACCGTTTCCGAAGTGGCTAACACCAATGGAGTGCTAAAGAGCGTGAGAAATTCCATTAGTTACACGGATACCCGCAGTGCGGATCAGGACATCGAGGTTGTGGTTACCTCTGACGAAGCGGTTCCCACCAACGGCCTGGTAAAGATCAAGTACGATCCCAAGCTGCTGAGCCTGAAGACAATCCACAGTGAAGCACCTTACATGACCAGCACACAGAGTACTGAGGGCGAAGTGACCTTTGGCTATGCGGCAGGTATGGAAAAGCTGCCTGAGGGCGGCAAGGTGACCACTCTGGTATTTGTTCCCGTTAAAACCGAAGGTACCACTGAGGTGGACATCACCACTCTGGAAGCCAATGACAAGGTTCTCAGTGACACCAAGACCGTAAAGGTTGAACTGGGCAAAAAGCCCGAGCCCAAGCCGGAATCTAAGCCTGAAAACAAACCTGACGACTACGAAACCACCTCTCAGCCTACTGCAAACCCGATTACCCCCGAGCAAATCTGGGGCAATGCCAACGCCGCTATTGCCAATGCAATTACTTCTGGCAAGAAGACCGTTGTTGTGGATGCAGGCCGTGAGCTGGTAGTACCTGCCGCGGTATGGCAGACATTTGTGGGCAAGGATATTACCGTTGTGATCCGCCGTGGTGACGACCAGTTTGTCTTCAATGGCAAGACTCTGGCAGCCAACGGCTTCAATCCCAACGTGCCTCACAATCTGATGGATCTGACTGCATACCTGAACAACAGCTATCGTCCTGTTCCTGCCACTGGTGACAATACACACCTTGGTATGTGGGCAGTTCTGGCAGCTGTCAGCGGTGCTGCAGTGATCATCCTGAAGAAGCGTGGCAAGCTTTTCTGATAAGCACACAGATTTTACGTAAAATCGAACAGCATGAATCCGGGAGGCGGCCATTTTGGCCGCCTCCTTTTTGGTGCTGTTTTATCCAGTGAGCAGAACCTTGTGAAGCAGGAAAATCAGGTGCACACATTTCAATAAGGATGCCAATATCGCAAAACAAGAACCAGAGCTGACGTACTGGTTGGCCGCAATGCAGACGGTAAACGAATCAGGCCCATTACCGGATGCTTGTCTGGACCATGTGGATGACCCTTTGCCGCTTTTCGTTTGTGCATGATATAATGCGGTTAGATGAATTAGAATTTATCTAACAGATGAATTTAGAAATGATGTGATTATTATGAAAAAGATTATTTTAGGTGTGGGTTTGTTTTTGGCGGGTGTAATAATATTTTGCTCAAATTACATAGTGCAGTCTATTGTAAGCAACTTACCGAATGTAACCATTGTGTCGAGAGGGTCAGTGGGAACTATAGCAGTTATCGTTATGCTTGTTGGCGGTGCTTTATCGGTATTTGGGTATTTTGAAGAATAAAGAGCGTCGACCCAGCGTGAACAACATGAAGTGTGCAGGCTATTCGGATAGTGAACAAATAAGTGCCCAATCGATTCAGATATATCTAACAGTCAACAAAATCAGAAGTATCCTAACAGATATTTTTTAGAAAAAGAGGTGCTTGCATGAAAAAATTTATGTGTGTTCTGTCAACTCTTTTACTCCTGCTCTCAATGTGCGCTTGCACATCACAGAAACAGGCAAATATGACGATTAGACCAAGTGAATTTTCTAAAGAGACGAAAGATGTTTTAGATTTCTTTGACGACGAAATTCAGTTCTTTGATATTCAGGTGGATGACTCTGTAAAATCACATAGTATGGTCGTATGGGTATATCAGAATGGTGAATGGAAGGAAGCTGGTCGAACCCAGGGAGAAATTAAATTTTTAGGAAATCGTATTGCAATCAGATTAACTGAAAATAGTTATGACCTGTACACGGTAGATGAGACTGGCACCACAAAATATAGTTTGCCCGCTTTGGAGGGGAATTTTGAAAAATCTACTGCTAAAGGTGGCGAAATCGTCAATAGAGAAATCCCACTTGAATTAAATAAGGAAACACCAATTTGGGTTAAAATAGGAACGGACACAAACAGCATGAGCGTTGGAGATATTACGGAGGATTTCAGGCAGATTGATTGCAATGCAGGAATTGCCGTTACTCTCACCGTATCGGATAAAACAATAGAGTAATCATCGGTACGACGAATGGGGGAATCTAACGGTTCCTGACTTTTATAGAAAGCAATCGTGTCTGGTAATCCCACTATTCAGGACGGCAAGTTGGTGGGTGCGGTAACTCATGTGCTGGTCAATGATCCTACGACGGACTATGGAATTTTTATCGAAAATATGCTGAATGCAGCGGCGTAAGAGAAAGCGGCAGAGGAAATTTCCTCTGCCGCCTTTCGATTTTGTATGCTATAATTACATTAAACTTATCAGAATATATCGAACAGACAAAAGTAAGAGGGCAAGAGAATGAAGATACATGATATTCACACGGAACAGAAAAATGTAGTTCTTCTGCTTCATCCCATGCTGGCCACCGCACAGATGATGCAGGAACTCCTGGCAGAGCCTATGGGAAATACCTTCCGATATATCATTCCTGATTTTTCCGGACACGGAGAAGCGTCAGACGCTGATTACGAGAGTGCCGCAAAAGAGGCCCAGCAGCTTTTAGCATATATCAAGGAGCAGAATATCAGCGAAATTCAGCTGGCGTTCGGAGCATCTATGGGTGCAGTAGTTTTAATGGAACTGCTGCATGATCCTAATATTCAGATCAATCGGATCTTCTTTGAAGGGGCCAGCATGTACACCAACGCCGGCTTTTTGAATTTCATGATGAAGCGCATTATGCTTGCAAAACATCGTAAAGCGCAGGCGAAACCAGAAATCGCAGTACAGAAGATGGCCCAGCTTTATGGCGAAAAGGTCAAACAAATCATGGCGAGTCAGATGATTGGAATATCCGAAAAGAGTCTTGTAAATGTTGTCCATGACTGTGCCTATGTCAATCTCCCGACGCTCAGCCCAGAGCAACAGAAAAATACGATCTTTGCCTATGGAGAAAAGGATGCCGACCTGAAGCTCGCGAAGAAGGTTTGTCCTTGTAAATTTCCACAAGCCAAACTCATGGTGTGGCCTGGCAGAGGCCATTGTACCTATATTACAGAAGCCCCTGCTCAGTATGCAGCTATGCTCAAGGCCTATATGAACGGAGAAGAAATTTAATCATAGTTTGGACTTAACCCGTTAGATGAATATTCCAGAAAGCAAGTGATTGGAATACAAAACAAATGGCGGGGCGGTAACCCATGTACTGGTCAACGACCCCACCAAGGGCTATGGAAATTTTATCGAAAATATGCTGAACGCAGCGGCGTAAGTGAAAGCGGCAGAGGAATCTTCCCTCTGCCGCTTTTGTTTTTGTATGATATAATGTGGTTAAATAAATTAGAATAGATCAAGCAGAGATGGAGAATCCAAAAGATGAACTTTAATAAAATGATACCTGAGCTTTCCGTTTTTGATATTAGGCAAACAATCGCATTTTATAAAAAGCTAGGTTTTGAAATAATCTATGAAAGACCCGAAGATCTGTTCGTTTTTATGTCTTTTGAAGGAAGTCAGTTCATGTTTGAGCAAATCCACAATGATG